>DATJTD010000241.1:0-7388 GCA_035503775.1 Candidatus Acidiferrales bacterium | reverse complement strand
CTCGGTTCGGTGAGCAACATCTTCAACCACGATGACTACCGGACACTCGGCGAATATGGCTATGGCTACCGGTCGCCGGGGGAGTCAACCCCATACTCGCTCTTCTTTGCGCCGCCCCGCGTCTTTACCGTACAGCTCGCTTTGCCTATTGGAGATGTTAAGCCGTGAATCAAGGTTACGGACTGCTCGCATTCTGCTTACTCGTGCTCGCGGCGTGCAGCACGGGAGGAGGCAGCGCCAGCAATAACAATCCTTTGGCCGGTGTGACGATCATCCAGCCGACGGCGCCGCCATCCGCAACCCCAACGCCGGTACCGACACCGACGCCGACGCCTGCGCCGAACATGATCGAAGCGCTCACCGACACCGGATTCGAGAGCGGAGGTTTCAGTGATGGCTGGACCGCATGCAGTATCCCGCATGTGGCCCCAAGCTCGACCGCGTCGCCGTTCGCCACGGTCGCTCCGGCAAGTATCGGTGCGGTGATCGTCTCAGCGACGAGCTCACCGTTTCAGGTAGCCGCCACCCCGAATCCGGCGACGACGCCGGCGGTCTACGCGGGCACCTATTCCGCGCTGACGTTCTCGGGCACCGGTGCGCAGACGACGTACGCAACGACGGGGAAGCTCGGGCCGGCCGGTGCAAATGGCGTCTGCCAGACGTTTACCGTACCGACCGACGCCGTACTCACGATGTACGTCAACGAAGGCGGCTCCGACAGCGGCTTGAATTACGCGGACCAACAGGCGGATATCATCTCAACGGGCGGCGTCGACACCAACCTGTTCTTTGAACTCGATGCCGCCAGCTATTCGGGAACCGGAACTCCGCCGGCGGGTGGTGCCTGGGCCATTCGCGGGCCGTACGATCTTACGAGTGCGCCGTACAATCTCACGCCCGGTCAGTCGGCTACGCTCTTTATCGGCTCGTTCGACAGCGACCCGGCCGCCAAGTACGGGGTGTATATGTTCGTCGACAACGTGACCATCACGGGATTCTCGACCTCGTCGAGTTCGTTGCACCGCAAGTAGCGCGTCGGCAGCGCTATGAAGCGAGAGGCGGCACCCAAAAGGTGCCGCCTCCATTTACCAGTACCGCGATGTGACCTGGCTGCGCTCCGGCTTGCGGCGGAACGAGCTGAAATTCGTAGGTTTTGACGCCGGACGCCGGCGCAGTGAAGGTCACGTGCTCTGCAGAGCAGAGGCCGCCCGCGCAGAACGAAGCGATCCACTGCGCGCGCAGGCCCGTGACGCGAAGCGTTACCCGTGTATCGGCCCGCGCCGCGACGATCAGCCGGTACTTCAACGTCGAGCCGAGGCTGCCCGGAAGATCCGGGCCGCTCCAAGGCGCAATCGCCACGACCGGTCGGGCGTCGCCGTGCGTGAGGGTAACTGCGATCAGGCCCTCTTGCGTGCGCTCTTTCACATTGTTTTTGAGCGCTCCGTAACTCCCGCCCGGATCGAGCTGATCGCCGAACGTGTTGGCCTTTGCGAAGAGGCGTTTGGCGTTTGCGACATCGCCGCGTGAGACGTAGACGTTGGCCGCGTCGAGTGCCGTATCGGCCACGTCGGCGATGGCATCTTGCGTCCCTTGGGCGGTTGCCTGCGCTTCGAGTAACACCAGCGACTTCTCATACGCCCGCGCGGCATCGGAGAAGCGCCCCTCGCGCTGGTACGCGAGCCCGAGGTTCGACCAGCCGTCTCCGTCAGCGGGCTGGAGGCGCGTGTAGTGTGCCGCTTGCGTGACCATCTCCCCGTAATCGTGTAGGCGATAGTAGGCGTTCGAGAGCGCCTGCACCAGCTGCGGTGCGTCAGGTGAAAGGCTCAGCGCCTCCTGATAGGATCGCACGGCGTCGCCCCACCGATTTTGTTCACCATAGCCTCGACCGAGGGTAACGAGCACATCGAGTTGCTCTTGCTGTGTTGCGGCGCTGCTGCGTTCGGCGTTGGCGACAGCGACCAGCAACGCGCCTTCGGCCTGCTGCGTGCGCTCGTCGTCTACGGTCTCTTGGTTCTGCTGCTCGAGTGCATTGGCGTGGTCGATAGCGTCGGCTACGGATTGAACGGCGGCTTGAAGTTGATCGTCGCTCCCGGCGAGGCGGAATTGCTGCGGCGCTAGGAGGGTGTCGATCTGTGCCTGCGCGGGCGAGACGTAGACCGACGTGCGCGCCGCCCGCGCGTCGGCGACGTAGTGCGCGAGCTGGTCGGGCGTGACGTTGCCACTCCAACGGGCCCGTACGATACCATGCGCATCGATCACGATCGTGGTGGGAATGTAGGCGATCCCGTAGGCGTTGTAGAGCGCCGGGCCGCCGATGGCCGTGGGATACGGAACGTCCTTGGCGGAGAGGAAGGTCTCCACGATCGGCGCGGTCTCGGTGGTGTCGATGCCGAGGAAGGTGACGCCCTGCGTACGCAGGCGCTGGTATGCGGCGACGAGATCGGGCGTCTCCGCACGGCACGGCGGGCACCAGGTCGCCCAGAAATTGAGAACCGTGACCTTCCCGGCCGTCGCCTCGGCCGAGAGGAACGACCCGTTGAGCAACCTCGCAGGAAGTGCCGGGGCGCGAAGGCCCGGTGTTCCCCCGAGCGGCGGCGCCGAGCCCAACGCCGCTAGAAGAGAGAGATAGAGCCATGCACGCATACGCTCTCATTCGGCGCCGGCGCGAGGATTCCACAGGAAGCGCGTCGCGCGCGCTACTCCTTGTGAAAGCGGCGCGCCTCGGCGAGATCGAGCGCAAGCATCACGTTGCGCAGCACGGTGTTGTCGATCTCGCCGCCCTCGCGCATGGCGGTGAGGGCTTGGCGCTGCGCCTCGATGATCTCGTGCTCGGCTTTGGCACGGCGGCGGTTGCGCTCGCGCGTCGACGAGTCTGCTGATTGCCGCGAGCGTTGGCGCAAATCGTCATACCGGTGGCGCAAGATTTGGGCGTAGTCGGGATCCAGCTCCTTCGCCTCCTCCAGGCGCTGAATGCAGTCGAGCGCCGCTTTCGACGCACCCGCCAAGGCACGGCGCATCTCTCGCTCTTCCTCTTCGCTACTCTCTGAGATGTTCAACCGCGTGACGAGGATCGGGAGCGTCAGGCCGCCGCCGACGAGCGTTACGACGATCACCGTGAACGTGAGGAAGATGATTAGGTCACGGTCGGGGAAGGCGAGCCCGCCGGCGATCGTCGTCGGTATCGCAAGGGCTGCGGCCAGCGAGACGGCGCCGCGCAGACCCGACCACGCCGCCACCATCGCATGCTTCCAATCCGGATCTGCGTGTTCGGATGAGCCGCCCACGTTCGGAATGAATTCCATTCCGATGATCCAGGCGAACCGGACGACGATGACGATGAGATTGACGGCAGCGGTCGACGCCACGACCATCTGCCACGGGTGTCGCGCAAAGACGCCGGTTGCAATCGCGTGCAGCTGAACGCCCAAAAGTAAGAAGAGCAGCGCGTTGGCGATGAAGACGAACGTCTGCCAGAAGCCGACGAGGCGCAGGCGAGACTCGGGCGTCAGCACCACCGGAGTAAAGCGGTTCACGTAGACGCCGGTCGTGACGACTTCCAGCACGCCGGAGATTCCCAAGAGCAGGGCGGGAATGTACGAGAGGAAGGGGAGGATGAGCGAGATGACCGTCTGGAGGTCAGTATCGCTCACGCGGCGCCATCCCTCGACGGCGATGCGCCCGATGATCACGCCGATGATGACCGAAGCGAATGCGCCGGCGACGAGATCGAGCACCGCGCGCCCGAAACTGAAGACACCCGTGACCAGCGCCGTTACGGCTGCGGCGTAGATGACCAGCGACAGCGCATCGTTGAGCAGGCTTTCCCCCTCCACGATTGCGATGACGTGACGCGGGATTTGGAAGCGTTCCAATACGGGGGCGGAGGCGAGTTCGTCGGTAGGTGCCACGATCGCTCCCAACACGAACGCCGCCGCCCAGGGGAGGTGCGGGATGACTGCGTGCGCGCCGGCGGCGACGGCGACGGTTGTGGCGAGTACGAGACCAATTGCCAGCATTCCGATCTGCGTGCCGTTCGCGATCATGACGTCCGTCGGCGCGGTGATCGCTTCCCAATACAAGAGCGGCGGCAAGAAGAGGAGGAGCACGAGGTTCGGCTCGAGCTGAACCGCGGGCAGCCCGGGGACAAAACCAAGCGCAAGACCGCCGAGAACCAGCACGATTGGATACGCGATCTGTGAGCGGCGTGCCAGTGCGACGAGCGGAATCGTCACGACGAGCAGGCCCACGACCAACTCGATTTGGGTTTCGGTCATCTCGACGGCTCCTCGTAGATGCTCCGGCCGGCACAAGCGCCGGCGCACGTTGCGCCGGCCGAAGCGATCGTTACTGAAGCACGACTAGTGAGGCGCTCGTCCCTGCAAGCGGAAGTGAGACGGCGGGGCCCGTTACGGAGAGTTGGGCCGGTGGATCGAGTGTCGTGAGCGCTTTGCTGTCGAGCGCTTCGCCTGCAAGATGCCGAACCGTGGCGTTCGTGACGGGCCGTCCGGCGTCGATCGTTACGGTGCGCGGCGCAGCGCCCGTGTTTCCGATGAGGAGTGCTAGCGCACCGTCACTGCGTGCCACGGCGACGGCATCGATGGCCTCTGCCTCTCCATCTAGCGTCGTCGGCAGGACGCGGCCGGGAAGGAGCGCCGATGCAGCCTGAATCGCAAAGTAGATCGGTCGCGGGGAGTAGCCGGTGGTGTCGTCCCAGTGAATCGGCGTGTAGAGCGCCGGTCCGCCGCCGTGAAAGTTCACGCCGACGGCGCCCGCGTTGAGCAACTGCACCATGTGACGCACGGCCCAGAGCGCAGAAGCAAAGGTGTCGTTGATCTCCGCCGCGCCACCCGAAAGCCCGCCACCGGAGACGGTGTTGGTCTCCGCCAGACGGAAGCCGATGCCGTCGGCCTTTGCGGCTGCGACGAGATCGGCGAGCTGCTTGGGCCAAGTTGGATCGCGCGACAGGAGCCATGCGATGCTGTTGCCGGGATTTCCGTGGTTGCGGTAATAGTGATGGGTCAACAGTGAGATACGTCCGCGCGCATCGTGGGCGAACGGGATCGTCCAGCCGTACGTGTTGCGCGCGGTTGCCGGGCCCGTGAGCAGAGCGCCGAGACCGCGCTGCTCGATCGCGTCGGCGAAGCGGCGCCAATCGGCGATGAAACGTGCGTAGTCGTAGCCGTCGCCGAAGAGATGGTTGCGCGGGAAGACGTCGGGTTCGTTCCCGATCTCGAGGCCGACGAGTCGCCGGCCCAACGCGCGTTGCCATCCCGCTGCCTGCGCCGCGGCGCGCTGCGGATCGCTATGTGCCATCGAGACGCCGCAGATGACGTTCCAATCCGCTGCCTCGGCGAGTGCCGCGAGTGCTTGCGCATCGGTAGGTCCGATCGGATAGTCACGCGAGTCGACGAACGCCGGATGACCGTCGTCGCTCCAAATTCCGAATTCTACCTGGTTACCGCCGACGCGAAGATTTCCACTGCCCAAACCACGCAGTAGCGCGACGAAGGTGGGGTCGTTCTTGAGCTCTCCCCAATAGAGTGCCTTGGTCTCATAACTCAAGCCAATGAAGTCGGTGCCGACGGCCTCTCCCGCCGCGCCGGCGTTTACACGAAGCCGAAGTGGCGCTGCATCGGCGGGAACCGGCGTTGCTTGCTCGGGTGTAGGAGAAGGGATCGCTTGCGCATGGACGCCCGCCGGAGCGAGCGTTGCAGAGAGAGCCCCGACGAGAAACGTGTGACGGGCGATGGTATTCACCGCGCTTCCTTCTGCGTGAACGTTACCAAACTTTGTCTTGTGCATTTGCGTATCCTGAAAACGACGTGCATGGGGAATGAAACCGAAACAAATCGAACCGCGTTGTCCGGAGGGGAGCCGGCGTTCATGACACGAACACGTCGTTCTCGCACCCGCGTATTTGCTTTTGCAGTAGGCGTGGCAAATTCTCTTTTCATGTTCTTGAGGGCAGTAACGTGGCGAAGCAGTTCATTTCAATGGGCGCACTGCTTGCAGGCGCAGTCATCTTTGCGTCATGTGGCGGCGGTGGCGCATCTCTTTCGAGCCTACCCTCGTCCAGCTCGAACGGTGCCTCGAGCCAGAGCGCGGTGACGAGCGTCGTCCCGGGACTTACGGACTTGGATTCTCAGGTGGCGTCGGGGTATGTCCGCTACGCGTGCCCCTCGGTGGGACGCATACATTGTCTTGCCGTTTTGGTGACGCAGGCGGGGATGTCGGCCTTTGGCTATCAGACCGTCGTCCGGCCCGACGACGTTGCTGCGGGGCTCCGCCCCGACCACAGTTGCCACTACGATAACGAGCACCATATCTCGGCGCCCGGTTGCGCAACGCCCTCTCCGGCCCCGACCCCGACCTCGACTTCGCCGGGAGAGCCGAAGGGAGCGTATGGGCCGGCGAGCTTGCAAGCCGCCTACAACATCGATCCCTCCGGCGGAGCGGGTCGCGTCGTCGCCGTCATCGAGAGCGGCGACGCCCCGACGCTCGAAGCCGACCTCGGCGTCTATCGCTCCGAGTACGGACTTCCGCCCTGCACGACCGCCAACGGCTGTTTCCGTAAGGTGAACGAGACGGGCGGTTCCGCATTGCCGAAAGTCGACGCGGATTGGGCCCAAGAGACGTCGCTCGATGTCGACATGGTCTCGGCCCTCTGTCCGAACTGCGGTATCCTCGTCGTCGAGGCAGCCGCCGGGGGTGAGTCGCAGGATCTCGATACGGCCGTGAACACCGCTGCGAGCATGGGGGCGGTTGCAATCAGCAACAGCTACGGTGGGACCGAATACTCCAAAGAACTCTCGGTCGATGGACCGGCTTACGACAACCATCCGGGTGTCTTCGTGACCGCGAGTGCCGGCGATGCGGGCTACGGGACCGAAGAGCCCGCGGTCTTTCCCAACGTGATCGCCGTCGGGGGGACCGACTTGTCGCCCAGCGCTTCGACGGCGCGCGGCTGGACGGAGACGGTCTGGTCGGACTCGGGAAGCGGCTGCAGTGCGTACATTCCCAAGCCGACGTGGCAGACGGACACCGGCTGTCGGAACCGGACCGCCAACGACGTCGCGTTTGATGCCGACCCCAACACCGGTGTAGCACTCTATGACAGCACCAAGGCCGACGGCGTCTCCGGCTGGCTCGTCGCGGGTGGCACCAGTGTCGGCGCGCCGGCCATTGCCGCGATCTACGCGCTGGTCGGCAACGGCCTGAGCAACGCCTCCTCGCTCTACGCCAACACCGCTGATCTCTTCGACATCACCAGCGGCTCGGACGGCAGATGTTCGCCTGCGTACCTCTGCACCGGCGAGGTCGGCTACGATGGGCCGACAGGCAACGGCACGCCCAACGGCACAGGCGCGTTCTAAACTAACGAACGACAC
>DATJTD010000240.1:0-11992 GCA_035503775.1 Candidatus Acidiferrales bacterium | reverse complement strand
TCGCCATCACCGCGGATCACCAAACGATCTTTGCGAACTTCCGGTATACGGGAGAACTCTCCGATGACGACGGACGCACCTGGTCGCTCACGGGGATGAACGTCTGGCCGCCACAGGGCGGGGTGGCGCTGCTCTCCGACGTGCTCGGAACCCTTCCGCCACAGCCCGATACGGTGCTCGTCCCGGTCACACAGATAAGCGCCGATCGTTATCAGGTGCTCGACGCCGCGGCGGCGGCCACGCAGCCGCAAACGGTTCCGCTGGCGTTTGCCTTCGGCCCCGCCGCGCTTCAACAGAACACGCCGCCGGCGGTAGGCGACATGCTCACGGTCTCCGCGCAGATCGAACCGCCGCTGAGCGGTATCGTCAGCGCGATCGGTGGCGGCCCGCTGCTCGTGCACGACGGGGCGCTGTGCGACGATCCACTTCCGCCGGCGCCCGGTGAGGCGCTGGTAGCGGTCCCGCTCTCGGGAGCGCTCCGGCAACGCGACGGAACGCTGCTCCTGGTGGAGGTCGACGGGCGCGCTCCGATGGTTTCGGTTGGGCTCACGCGCCCCGCCTTTGCCGCACTGCTGCTGGCCTTCGGCGCCGTCGACGGGATGGCGTTCGACGGCGGCGGCTCCTCCACGCTCGTGGCGCGTCTCCCGGGCGATACCCTGGCGACCCTGCAGAACACCCCTTCGGACGGACACGAGCGTGACGTCTCCGACGGCATCTTCGTCTACGACGACACGCCCGTGGGGCCACCGGCCCGGCTGGCGCTGCGGCACTTTCCGCGCCGGATGTTCGAAGGAGCGCGGGCGCCGCTCGAGGTGGTCGTAACCGACGCGGCGGGTCACGTCCTCGACGACGCCTCCCCCGCGCCCGTGCAAGTCACCCTCCTTCCCGCGACGATGGGGCACGTGGATACGAACGGCGATCTCGTTGCCGATGCGCCCGCGCTGGCGGGTACGTTGCACGTCGACCGCGGCCCGCTGAGCCTGGATACACCGCTCACCGTGCTCGACCACCTCGCGACCCTGCGCATCGAGCCGCCCTCACC
The DNA here is from genome assembly GCA_035503775.1 of Candidatus Acidiferrales bacterium. Taxonomy (GTDB): domain Bacteria; phylum Vulcanimicrobiota; class Vulcanimicrobiia; order Vulcanimicrobiales; family Vulcanimicrobiaceae; genus DATJTD01. Next base: position 10,950 of record DATJTD010000240.1, on the reverse strand, counting down.
CAACCCCGCTCCGGGGAAGACGATTGCGCTACGCGCCGTCGCCTTCGACGCGTCGGGCGCACCAATCGACGTCGACGGCAGCGTGCAATGGAGTGCGCCGGGCGCTTCGATTCGTGCGGACGGCGTGTACCACGCGGGGACGCAAGACGGCTCGGTCGTCGCCCAAGTGGCGGGGCAGCAAGTCGCGACGCTGGTGCGCGTGGGTCAACGCGATCTCCCCATCGACGTCTTTCGTCAAGACGCCGCCGATGCACGAGCCTGGTCGTTTACGAGCCTCCCCGTCGCACAACCGGGAGCCGTCGAAATCGACGACGACGACGCGCTTGCACTCTCGTATGACTTCACCGGTTCCGAACGCGCTGCGTACGCCGACGCGGATATTAAGATCGCGGGCGATTTACTCGCGCTCTCACTCGACGTGCAGGGTGACGGCAGCGGTGCCGCCTTGCGCGTTGCGGTCACGACGGCCGACGGCGATCGTCTGCCGATCACGCTTGCAGCGCACGTCGACTGGCAAGGCTGGCGCCGGCTCACGGTGCGCATGCCGCACGAAGCCGTCTCGCCGCTCACCCTCGACGGCTTCTACCTGGTGGCTTCTCCCTCGGGGCCGGAGCCGCCGCCACCTGGTGCGATTGCACTACGAAACTTGCATGGCATCTTCGCAGGGACATCGACTCCGAATCCCCCATATCGTTTGGAGTGAGTGGCCAGAGACGCGCTTTCGAAAGCGCAGCCGAGCAAGTGCTCGGGACAGCAATTGCCCGCGGTGCCGCGTACGCGGACGTACGATTCGAAGACGGCCGCAGTGAACGGATCGAAGTGCGCAACGGTGTCGTCGGCACGCTCTCCGACGAAGTGAGCATCGGCTACGGCGTGCGCGCTCTGCACGACGGAGCGTGGGGGTTTGCGGCAAGCGCCGACCTTTCGAAGAGCGGGCTCGATGCGACGGCCGCGCTCGCCGTTGCAATTGCCAAGGCCAGCGCAATGGTCGCCAAACGCCGCTTTGCCGAGGCTCCGAGCGATGTCTACGTCGACCATTTCACGACGCCGGTCGAACGCGACCCTGCCGGCGTCGGACTCAACGAGCGCGTTTCGCTCTTACTCGAAGCCGAGCGTGCGCTCCACGTCACGCCCAATATCACCGTCGGGCGCGCGTGGCTCGATCTCTGGCGCACTGACAAAGAATTCTACAGCACCACCGGCTCCAAGATCGTGCAGCGCCTGCACCAAATCGGTAGCGCGATCTCGGCGCTCGCCGTCGATGAGAGTGACGCGCAAATCCGCATGTTTCCAGGCTGCAGCGGTCTGTACCAAGGCGGCGGCTGGGAGATCGTCGAGCGTGCACAGCTGCGCGAGAATGCGGCGCGGATCGGTGAGGAGGCCGCGCAGTTGCTCACCGCTCCGCAGTGTCCGAGCGGTGAGATGGACGTCATCCTCGGCGGCTCACAGGTGTCGCTGCAGATTCACGAGTCGTGCGGCCATGCAGCTGAACTCGATCGCATCCTGGGCTGGGAAGCGAATTTCTCCGGTGTGAGCTTCTTGGAAACCTCGTTGCTCGGTGCTTTGCGTTACGGCTCCGAGCATGTCACGATCGTCATCGACAACACCCTGCCGAACGGCTTTGCGACCGTCGGCTACGATGACGAAGGCGCCAAGAGCGTGCAGTCGGATATCATTCGCGACGGCGTGCTCGTGGGTTTCGAGATGTCGCGCGATACGGCGCGCACGATCGGCCGTGCGACCAACGCCTGCGTACGCGCGCAGAGCTGGCAGCACGTCCCGATGATCCGAATGTGCAACTTGAATCTCTTGCCGGGAGAGACGCCTTTCGAATCGCTCTTCGACGACGTGCGTGAAGGCGTCTACATGGAATCGAACCGCTCGTGGTCGATCGACGATCACCGGCTCAATTTTCAGTTCGGCTGCCAGATCGGCTGGGAGATCAAGAACGGCCGGCGCGGGCGCATGCTCAAGAATCCCACCTACGCCGGGATGACGCCTCGCTTTTGGAATTCGTGTGATGCCGTCGCCGACGCGCGCTCCTGGACCGCCTGGGGGACGCCGAACTGCGGGAAGGGCGAGCCGATCCAAGTTGGGCGAACCGCACAGGGCGCGGCTCCCGCTCGCTTTCGCAACGTCCAAGTCGGAGTCGGCTATGTTTGAGCGTCAGGCATACGAGGAGCTGGCGAAACGTGTTCTCGCCTACTCGCCGGCGGATGAAACCGAAGTCGTGCTCTGCGGCGACGCTGCCGGGCTCACGCGCTTTACGCACAACGCCGTGCATCAAAATGTCGCGAGCCGCAACCTCACCGTGCGCGTGCGCGCCGTCACCGACCATCGCGTCGGCGTCGCCGTCACCAATGAACTCGATGCAGCGGCGCTAGAGCGAACGGCTCGGCGCGCCTTCGAACTTTCGCGTTTCGCGCCGCGCGACGAGGCACTTCCGGCCCTTCACTACGCACCGCCGGTTCCGGCACCCCCGGGAGCGTTCTTCACCGCGACGGCTCGCGCAACGCCCGAGCGGCGCGCGCAGTTGGCATCACACATCTTTTCGGTTGCGGAGACCGAGGCACTCTGGGCGGCAGGCTATGTCGCGACCGCCTATTCGGCAGTCGCGGTTGCAAACTCGGCGGGGACGCTCAGCTGGTTCGAGGGGAGCGAAGCGAGCCTCAACGTCAAGCAAAACGCACCTGATTCCACCGGCTATGCGCAGAGCTTTCATCGTGACGTGGATGCGATCGATCCAACGATGGCGGCGTCGGTTGCCGGGGCGAAGGCGCAAGCGTCCCGCAATCCGGTGCAAGTCGATCCCGGCGCATGGACGGTCATTTTGGAGCCGGCTGCCTTCGGCGAATTCATTGGGTATCTCCCCGCGCATTTCTCGGCGCAAGCCCTCGACGAAGGATGGTCGTTCCTGCACGCGGGCCTCGAGCGAAGTTACTTCGGCGAGAACGTCACGATCGTCGACGACTATGCGCACCCGCTCGGAATTGGAATGCCGTTCGACTTCGAAGGAACGCCCAAACGCCGCATACCGCTCGTTGAGGCAGGCGTGGCGCGCAACGTCGTGACCGACTCGTACTGGGCGCACAAGCTGAGCCTCCCCAACACCGGACATGCGCTGCCGGCGCCGAGTGAGACCGGTCCGCAGCCAACCAACATCGTCGTGATGCCGGGCTCCAAGACAACCGCCCAGTTGGTTGCCGAGACCAAACGCGGACTTCTCGTAAGCCGCTTCTGGTACATTCGCACCGTCGACCGGCGCAAGGCGATCATCACCGGAATGACGCGCGACGGCACGTTTTTGATCGAAGACGGCAAGCTCACGCGCGGCGTGCGGAACATGCGTTTCAACCAGAGCATCTTCGAGGCACTCCGCAACGCGGAGTTCTCGTGTGAGCCCGTGCGCACGAACGGTTTCGACGGTGAAATGGTTGTCCCAACGGCAAAGATCACCGGCTTTCGGTTCTCCAGCGGGACCGAGTTCTGAGCGTCACACCGGCAGGAATACTCCTTCTTTGGGTGATCGCATAACTTTGTCGAAGGGAGCAGCACGCGCCGGGTAAGAAGGAAAGCGTCCACCTTAATCGGTCGCCACCGGTCAACGAGGGTCATGCCGACGCTGTCGTTTCTCTGGTACCAACCAGAAACTCCGCACTATGTGAGGAAACTGCACGCGGTCTCCTTGCCTTCGCGCGATGACGGCACGGCGCTCGCGGCAGTCGCTTGCGGCATCGCGGCGCTCGAAGGCAATGACGTCGACGGCGCCTGCACGTGGCTCGAAACCGCCGAACAGCGTTCGTCGCCGCGTCTGCAGAACGCGGAGAGTTTGGTGCTTTTCACCCGCGTGCGTTGCCTCGCCGGCCGTATCGCTGAGGCGCAGAGCCGATTCGTCTGTGCCGCCGAAGAGTTTCGCCGTGCGCTCGAAGCGCTGCACGACGGCGATCTCACGCGTCGCGAGGCGGAACTGCATGCACTGCTCATCTGGTCGCTCGCGTTCGCGGCAGCAGAGATCGCCGCGCGCGATCCGTATCCGCTGCACCGCGACGCGCAAGCGGTGCGCTGGTCGTCGGACAACGCACCCGAACGCCTCGGTACGCTGCGCCACCTTGCCGCAGCGTACGCACACGTGGACAAGCCCAACGAAGCACTCTCGCTGCTGCGCGGGATCGCGGAGAGCGCGGAGTCGCAGGCATGGGCTGCGCTTGCGTATGCGGATTGCGTCAAGGTCATGCTCGGGCTCAAGGAGAGCCACAGTGCGAAGTTCTTCTACGGCCTTGCAACCGAAGCACTCGCGGAAGCCGAAGATTGCGACACGACGCGTCTCGCGCGCTTGCAGCTGGCGATGGTCTCGGTTCGGCTCGGCAATGCGTCGGATGCGCAGCACCTGTTGGCGGCGTACGACACCTCTTTTGCCGAGCACGGGATGCAGTGTGAGCGCGATCCACGCTTCATCATCTTCGAAGCGCATGCGCGCATGCTCGTGCTCAGTACCAAACAGCGAGTGGAAGGCTATCGAGGCCTCTGCCGCGTTCATCACGACTGGCGGCGGATCGGTTTCATGTGGCGTGCTATCGAGACGCGCTACGATCTGGCGACGCTACAGCCCAAAGGGTACGTTTCGCAATCGGCCGATCTCGAAGGAGAGGCGCTCCGCGAGCAGGCTTCCGAAGAGCAACGAATGGGGCAGGCAATTCCCGAAGCCGCGCTGAGCCGGTTGAAGCTTCCCCACGTGGAGATCCTGCGCTTCATGCTGCAAGGGACGACCAAAGCCGCCGAACTCTCCAAACTGACGGGCTATGCCGAACGCACGGTCGTCAACAAGCTCCAGGACATCTACACGATCCTCGGCGTGCGCCGGAAGATCGACGCGCTCAACCTCTGCCATACCGATCCCCGGCTCAAGAAGCTGCTCGAGTCGTTCCGGGAGTAAGCGCAAGCGATTCGTTTCACCCCGAACAGAGCCATCCGCAAGCCGAAGCCGATCCAATAAGCTACACGTGCAGGAGACTGCCGAGAAACCGCAGCATACCGCGAGCGACTTCTTCGCCGGCCGCCTTTGCAAAGGCGCTCGCCAAGAGTGCGACGCTCGTTCCAACCGTCAACATTCGAGATCGCTTCAAATAGCTTACATAATCGTCAAACGTCATCGTCCCGCGAGCGATCGTTAGGACGACCATGAATACACCGACCGTACCAAAAAACAGCACATGATTTAAAAAGCCTTGCAGAAGAACCCACCATGATCCGCTTGCAAACGCCTCCAACGGCGCAATTGCCATCGCCACCGATCCGCCTAAGAGCAACCCCTTAGCAACAGGATCTCCACCTCTCAGGTAGGGCAGGAAGTATCCGAACGCATATCCCGCTAGTGCACCGCCAATCACGGCGACCAAAAGAGCCGCGGCCAGCGACACGAGACGAGTAGCATCGGGCTCGACAGTCGGATGAGTCCACACGAAGCTGCACAGCCCAATAAACGATCCGGGCAACATGGCCCAACGCCCCATGGCAGTTAAATTTTGCTCCCCCCTAAAGTCAAGAACTTCCAAGCGCTGGGGTACTGCGATTTCTCCTGCCTTCAATTCGTTTCCACGACGATCTACTCTTTTGGCACCGCTCTTGCTCTTGAGTGCGACGAAATACACGAACGGAATAGCAAGAACAACTGGAATCGGGCTCAAAGGCTGATAGTCCGTTGCCACGGTCAATACGGCGATTGACAGAGCCGCGAGGCGCAAACGTGACGACCACTTCTGGTTTGGTCTAAGCCAGAATCGGCCGGTCAAGAACAGAAGACCAAATATCAATGCCGGAAGCGGCCTAAGGACGGTCTCAATCCCTATCGTCATGTTTGTCAGGTCCACTCCGCTCGCAAACGGCTGCTGAGACACCGGATCGCTTGGCGGAGGCGCCAATGAAAAGAGAAACAGGACAGTCGCGATCGCGACGAGCGCCCACTGAGACAAACGATCACGCCGCGCAATCCTCTAAATACCCGTCAAGCCTGTGTACACGAAGAAAAGAACGAAAATCAGTGCTTGCGCGATTGCTCCGGAGAATAAGAGCGGGATTGACGGCTTCGATGTATCTTGCGACAAAGACCGGCTTGCGATCCCAATAGCTTTCTCGACACGTTTAGACAGTTTAATTTTCTAATGGTAGGACATTCGTGCGCGGGATGCACGGAATGGAAGCGGGCGCGCTCGCATACCGTGCCTGGGATGTGCGGCCCTCCCCTAGTATTCTTGCTAGCGGCGAGCCCCCGGATGCACGTGCAAGAGATGCACGTGCAAGAGGCCAGAACTTACACGGGGGCCATGGGCGGCGCGACGATAGATTTCGAGCAGAGCAAGCTGGCGAAGTCAAGGGAATGATAGCAACCAAGCGAGCTACTCTATCCGAGCCCGCACATTTGACACCCAAGCCGCTTAGGTCATATCATGAGACGTGGATCAACACTGGGATCATCTGGCGACCCTGGCTCGTCGGATCACACGCGACTTTCCGGACGCGGTCTTTATCGGAGGCGTGGCGGTAGCACAGCACGCCACACGGCACAATCCCGCGCTCTTTGAGTCGAGCCATGATGCGGATTTGTACCTCTCGCTCGCCGGCAAAAGCGAAATGCGAGATCGCTACGAGGTCTCCCGCAACGAACGTTTGGGCAAAGATTCAGCTTTGATCGAAGGCGAAGATTTCGACCTTTACATCGAGCGCCAACATCGCTTAGCCGTTACCTATGAGGAAGTGTTTGGCTACGCGGAGGAAGTCGACGGCGTGCGGGTTGCCGCGCTCGAGCATCTTTTAGTCCTGAAGCTTGACGCTGCTCGCGACCGATGGAATAGCGCAAAGGGAGAGAAGGATGTTCGCGACCTGGCGCGCATCGTCACGCTGCTCCGGTCTCCGCGCGTGGCGCTGCTCAAACCGCATCTCGGAGAGGAGCGGCTGACGGTGCTTCGAGACGTCGCCCGTCAGGGAGATGTTTTCGAGCGCATGGGTATCAATGCACACGACGCCGGCCGTTTTCGTCGTTTGCTCAAGGACCATCTCGCGCAGATCGTTCGTATCCAAGGGCCTGCACATGGTCTATCGATCTAACCTTGAGATCAACGCGGCGCGGCCGCTTCGCGACGGTGAGCGCGCGCGCGTTCTGCGCCTTGCCGCATCCCGCGCCGCCACAATTGAGGACCTTTCCGAACGCGCGGGCATTCGATGCCGCGTGAGCGGCGGACCGCGGCCGCGTATCGTGCTCTGGAACGGTCCAGGCCACGGGCGCACGGTTGATGACGAGCGTCGTATTGTGTACGCGATCGATCGCAACGTGCTGCCTCAAAGAGACCCTGAGCGCGCAGCGAGAATGCTGGAAGTGCTGGCGTATGGTTTCTTTGATTACGCCGCTCGCGAAAGCGTATGTGGCCGCGGAATATTCGTTTATCCACTCACTCCTGATCACGGCCGAGCGTGGCTTGCCGAAATCGGGCGACGAGGTGGGAAGGCGCGCACGGACAGCAAGGCGGCCGCTTCCCGGAGAAACGGAACACGACGGCCATCATTGGAGGGTTCCTCTTAACGAGGATACGCTGCGGTCCAAATGCGTGGCAGCCGGCGTCAACGAATCATCCGACCGTAACGGTCGCCGCCTATTAAGCGCTGGCTGCGGGGACATACACCCTGCGCTTCGGGTCCTAGTTCTGGACAACTGCTCCGACCGCTACACCGTTTGCGGCCGACAGGGTAAGCGATTTGCCTGCCGGCGTTGCGTTGGCGCCGGCGTGTCCGGTTTTCGGGCTTGAGGGGAACTGGCATGGTTTATGAAGGGCTCGGAAGAGGGCTTCACGTTGATCGAGGCCGTCATCGTGACGGGGCTGCTCGCGCTGGGCATCGGGACCGTGATGGCGGCGCTTTTGTGCGCCCTACGACCGATCGCCGACATGGAACACACCGCGACGCTGGCTGCGGTCGTGGAGAATGTGGTGACCGACCTTCGTGCGTCGTCCGCGTATGGGGCCGGGACGGTTGCCTTGGCGACGGCCGCGGGGACGAGCAATACCTTCACGGTGACCGAGCCCGTGGTGGAGGGCACGCCCGTGCCGATCGCGGTGACGGTGACGTACGAGGCTCAGTCACAGCCCACCGATCCGGTCAACGTCGATATCACCGCGACGGCTCCCGACGGAGAGTCGCTCTCGGTTACTCAGCGGTTCGTGCCGCAGGCGCCGCCGGTTGGCTACGTCTTCAACTCACCGGCCCCGTCGCACGATGAATTGGCTCCGACTGCCGCGCCGACGATGGTGGAGGCACGATGAACGAGCGGCATCAGGAGCGAGGGTTTACGCTTATCGAGTTGACCGTCTCGCTTGCGATCATGGCGTTGGTTGGCGCGGTAGCGCTGGCTGCGGCCGGCATGACCTCACGCGCGCTGACCTCGGTGATGAGCACCACGGCGCAGACCGACGGCGCAGCGGCCGTCGACAGCGTCGTCGCGACGATGCGCTCGGAGGCGCAGACGGCGCTGGCGGTTTGGGTGCCCGCGAGCGGGCCAAACGTCATGTTCTACAGTCGCGACGACTCGGGGGCTGGGTTTTATTGGGGCTACCTCTACAACCCACAGGCGCAGACGCTCGAGCGTGACAATCTCACACTGAAGGGCACGCAGTATACGGTGACGAGCAGCCAAATCGTTTTGACCAACGTCCAGAGCTTCTCGGCCGTGCAGACGCCTGCCAATCTTCTTCCGCAGCAAACCGACTACGGGCCTGCACTCCACGGCGTTGCCGGGATCACGAATTCCGGGGTCGCCGCGTTGCCCGGCACGAACGTCCCCGCCGGAAATAACGTGGCTATTTTGCAACTGGCGACCGACCGCGCGACGCGCACGGTGCATCTCACGGCCGGCTCGGTTCCGAGCGGCTTTTCCGTTCTTGCACAGCCCACTCTGCACGTTGTCGTTTGGCGTCAGGATAATCAGATCTGCGTGTGGGTACTCTTTGTCTGCGTTGGAAAGAAGACGTGGGCGTATATTCACGGCCGTGTCAGCGTACAGTATCCGGGGCAGGCTACTCCCATACCGTGGTGCGATCATGTTATTTACGGGCCGCTCTCCGCGAGTCCAAATGGTGGTTTCTTTACCAGCGGCGACGTCACGGGGAAAGTTTACGGTTGGGAGTCCGACGATAAGAACGAGTCCGCTGCGGTGCTCATCAGTCAGTGTGCCGCTTCGGGGGTGCCGATGCCGGCGTACCAGGCGTATGCGGCGGCCGGGGCGACACCGATGCCGGTCGTCTACGATACGGCGCCTCCGGAGGCAGCCGGCTCGCCGCAACCAGCCGGGTCGGCGCAGCCGTGATCATCCCTGTCTTCTTCCTCCTGATCTTCATCGTGATGATGGCCGGGACGACGCTCGAGATCGGCGCGATAACGGCCCAGACCGCTGCAACGAACCGGGCAAACGCGTACGCCGACGTGGATATGTCGCGTGCAATCAGTGATTATGACGTCTACTTGCAGGATTTGGTTTCGTACTACGGCTCGACGGTCGTGGCGAGTCAGTACATCCAGCAAATGCCGGCTTTTGCGAACCAGAATATTCGCGTTTGCAATCAACCGGCCGCCGACGAGGGCGATCCGTGTCCGTTTTATTTTCGTATAACGGTACTGCCGGGCCAATCCACTACGGCCGGTTCGAATGGGCCGGATTCAAGTAATGAGCTGCAGTCGAACGAGACTGCAGAGAACAAGTTCGCGGTCGCTCTGGAGGTTGATGTGTTCGGCAAATTGCAGGAAGCAGGTGCGCAGCCGCTCGCTAAGCGACTCACGTATCTTACGTACCGGGTCTACAACGAGGCGCCGTACGCGACGCTTTCCGGGTCGCGGACCGTTGCGACCGACATCGGCACGACGAGTGGCCCCGGAGATTCGGCTGGCCAGTACGACCCCGGGCCGACCGATGACACCCGGATTCATACGATGGCGTGGTGCCAACAAACGGGTCTGCCGGTTGCGTCGCCCAATGCCACGCCTTTTTCTGGCAAACCGTACAGTGAAGGCCTTCCATGGGGCAACGTCCCGAACGGCGGCGTCGAAGTCCCGTGCTTGACGACGTCTCCAAGCCCAACCGACGACTACACCACGCGCCAATGGAACGCCAATATGAGCGCCGCTACGGGCTGGTCCCTGTAGCTTGCACGGAGTGCGTGCGGTGATGCCACAATCGCATGCCGCCTCCACGATGCGGCGGGACGACGAGGCGGGGTTCACGCTCATCGAAATCATCGTCGTCGTCTCGATCGTCGCGATCATCATTGTCTTGTTGATTCCGCCGAGCTTAGGGACATCGCCCGGCCTCCTACGATCGGTGGAAGCCCACACGCAGGCAATGCTCAGCGCGACTCGGGCTCTCGCGGAGTCCAATGCCGGCAGTGGTAACACCGGAGCAACGCTGCAGTTTAGCTATGACACCGCCACGGGGGAGACCGTTGAACGGGTTTATTACAATCGGCCGATACACTTGACGTTCGGAAACAGTCCGGTAATCTTAAATCTCGATCTTGCCATTCCCGCATATCGGTTCAAGGGAAAGGCCTCGATGGCCAACGTTGCCAGCGCTCCCCCTTTTGCCATTTTTATAGGCAGCGCCGATCACGTTTCAGCCGCGGCATTGGATTTCGCATCCGATCCAGAAGATAGCGGTGAGGCAGCCGAGTATTTGTCCAACGAGCCAGCAAACTGCACAAGTTCGAATTCGTTGTCGATTATCTTTACTGTCGGCGCAGCCCCTAAAACCGACACTATCTCCTGTTATCGAGCGACGCTGTCCACATAAGGACTGGAGTTGACCCGGTTCCGTGGATACTTTCCTTCTTACGGAGAAAGAATCCACCATGGCAAAGCGCCGTACATACCCGCCGGAGTTCCGGCGTAAGATCCTCGACCTGGTCCGCTCCGGCC
>DATJTD010000239.1:0-17188 GCA_035503775.1 Candidatus Acidiferrales bacterium | reverse complement strand
CCTTGGGATCGCTCACGGCGTCGGGATCGACATCGGTTACGGCGCGGGTCGTGCTGCGAACCATATCCAACGTGATCCGTCCGCGCGCCGGAATGTCTTGCACCGCGACGAGTACCTCTCGCGTCTCCGACGGCGGCGGTGTCGCTTGCTGCTGCAGCGACGTGAGGTAACGCAAGGTCAGCACGCCGGTGCCGAGAGCGAGAACGATGGCGATGATGAGGGTGATGCGGCGGGAGTTGTTCATAGTGGCAGCCTCAGGAATGGGGCGACGGTGTGGGACAGGGCAACGGCGATGACCCCGGCGGCGATGGCCGTTGCGTAGGGAAACGCCACACGGGTGGCCGGGGCGACGGCAACCGTGCCCTTAAATGCTATCGGCCGAAGCATGAGTGCAACGTTACGCACCGACAGCGCGACGCGTCCATTCGCCGCCGCATAGATCATAGCAAAGAGACCGCCGCCAATCGACATGTAGAGCAAAAAAGCGACGGTATCCGGGTAGCCGAGCGCGGCGGCAGCGGCGGCGGCGAGTTTGACGTCGCCACCACCAAGCCAACCAAGCGAAAAGGCGATCATACCGAGGAACATGACCACAACGAACATGAGTAGCGAGACGAGCAGCGATTGCCATCCCTCGCGCGCGTGAACGACCAAGGCCACCACTGCTAGGCCTAGAGTAAGGTAATTTGGGATTCTGCGCGCTCGCATGTCGGTGACGACCGCGATTGCGCACGCGATGAGGACCACCCAGGTCAGTGGGAGCATTGAGTACCTAGTTCAGAGCATTGCCTACACTATTGGCGTCGTTGTTCATCTCGTTCGAGGTTTTCTTTCCAAAATATTGCAACGCGAGGATACTGGCGATTGCAATGAGACCGATGATCAATGCGTATTCGACGAGACCTTGGCCGCCATCGTCGTAAAAGAGCACCTTGAGCGCGTTCATCCTTGCCGATTCCTTTCTGATCGCTCGGGTGCAAAAGGGCTTCCGCCAAATGGCCGGCGCCCGCGCTTCCATACGCGGGCGCCGGCCCAGTAGTCTTTTAGCTGAGGTAGGCGGCAGCGTTGCTCAGCGTGTTGCTGGCCTTCTTGCCGAGGACCTGAAGCGCGGCGATCGCAAGGATCGAGACGAGCGCGATGATGAGCGCATACTCAACGAGGCCTTGGCCTTCGTCGTCGAGGAGCATAGCGGTAAAATTCTTGAGCACGGGTTCTCCTTGGTGAGGGTGGGGGGTAATTAAAAGAGTCGAATTAGCGGATGGACTTCGGAATTTGCTGCGCAGGGACCACCACGCCGTTGTTCGGCGGCTTGAGCACAATTTTAGCTGAAGCCGTCGTCACCCCCGGTAGAGACGAGGCGACGACCGTGATGATACCCCCGCGGAAATACCCCGGGGCGACGGGCACGATGGCTTCGAAATGGCCATCGTTATCTGCATCGACGTCGTCACGGTTCAAGACGACGTCGGGGACTTCGTCCCAGAACGTCTCCTTGAGCGTAACGGTGATCGGTGCCGACGGTGGCGCGCTTCCGGATATCGCTACGGATTGGCTCCCCGGCAGCTGGCGCACGTTCAGTGAGATCGTGCCTCCGTGCACAGTCTCGCCTAGCCGCGGTCCTACGATGACGACCGGGGCCTCGATACTGGGCGGCGCTGCACTCGTGGGAAACCGGCTTGCCAGCTCCCGGAGGCGCTGTACGAACGAGTCGGTGACGAAGAGGTCATCCTTCATGAAGACCGGAGCCGCATCCATCGCTTCCGTGCGATCGTTGACGTCGATCAGCTTCTCGCCGGGGCGCACCACGATGATCAGGCCGGGCCGAGAGAGCTGGACCGCGTCTTCGGGACCAAGGTAAGCGTAGCCGTAGCCCAACTGGGCGGCGGCCTGCGCCAAAGGGACCTCGCTCGAAGCGCTTACCGCCGCGACCGGGACCAAGAACGCAGAAAATGCGAACAGCGCGAGGGATGTAGAATACTTCACGAAATGACCTCCGCAACGGGAATGTAAACCTCGGGGGGACCCGGGCGCAATGGTTCCCGGCAAACCTTTACGTAACGTATATGGGCCGTTGATGCGTCAACGCCGAGTCTTGGGTTATGATGGACCCCTCGACTCGCCTCCTCAATTGTGCGAGTCCATCGCCACGTCCTCAGGGAGCAGCCTTGTGATCAAACGCTCGCATCGTCTTCTAGGCATCCTCGCTGTTGTGCTGGGCTTCCTTGGAAGCAGCCTGCCGGCGGGTGCGGATTCCGTTACGATTCTCTCGGTGCAGACCGGCCACTCGATCGTTGTAGACGCCCCCGGGCTGACCCGCGTGGCCGTCGGAGACGGCGGGATCGCCGGCGTGGTTCCCATCGGGACGTCGCAACTCGTCATCAACGGAAAGACGGCGGGGCATACGACCATCCTGGTTTGGATGGGCGGCGAGCGAGCCACCTATGAGGTAACCGTCACCGACCAAGGCGTCGACGACGTCGCCCGGATCATCCGCGCGGCGATCAACGAGCCGGGGGTCGAGGTCCTCAGCTTCGGCGACAACATCGTGCTGCGCGGCACCGTCGCCGATCAGGCGGCGTATGCCCAGCTGCAAGATCTGCTCTCACGCTTCTCCGGCATCAAAGTCAGCGGCGCCGAGGCAAAGCTGGTGAACGCCGTCACCATCGCCCACCCGCTGGGTTCCGTGCAACAAGAGATGGCGTCCCTCCCCGGCGGGAGCGACATCCACATGGATCCCGACGGCCAGGGAAATATCGTGGTGAGCGGCCGCGTTCACGACCGCGCCGACGCCGAGGCCGTGCTCGAAAAGGCGCAGGGCTTAGCCGGCCCCTACCTCGCCACCAACGGCAAAGTGATCGACCGGCTCACGACCGAGACCAGCAGCGAGATCGACGTCAAAGTCTACATCTTGGAAGTCGACAAGACGTTCCAAAACACGCTGGGATTCTCGCTCGGCAGCACGACGACGTTCCAGTTCAACGAAGACCCGATCGGCGCGACCTCGACCGCGAACGGCAAAGCCTTCACCATCGGCAACGGGTTCTACCGCTCGACCTTGCTGGCACCGACGTTGAGTCTGTTGATTAGCCAAGGACATGCGCGATTGCTCTCCTCGCCCGACCTCGTGACGATGCCTGGGCAAGAAGCCACGTTCTTGGTGGGCGGCCAGATCCCGATTCCATTTTCGTCAGGGCTGGGATCGGTCACGATCATGTATAAGGACTACGGCGTCACCCTCGACGTCACGCCGAACATCCTGGGCAACGGGGCGATCGATACGAAGATCACCCCGACGGTCTCCGATCTCGACTTCCCCGACGGCGTGACCCTCAACGGCTTCGTCGTCCCGGCACTCAAGACGAGCACCGTGACGACCGAAGTGATCACGCAGGGCGGCGAGGCAATCGTTTTGGGCGGCCTCTTGCGCCACGAAGAGACGCGCACGATCGACAAGATACCGGTCCTCGGCGATCTTCCGATCCTCGGGCCCCTCTTCCGGTCGACCGCGTACCAGAACAACGACACCGACGTCGTCTTCGTGATGCAGCCAACGATCATCTCGCGCTAAGCGATGCTGCTCTCACCCTTCCTCGTGGATCTCATATTCGTCGGCATCGCCTTCGTCTTTGGCCTGATCTACGAACTGATCGCGGGCGGTCCCAGCGTTCCGATACGGTACCAACGGTTGCGCTGAACCGCCCGGCGGGGCGCCGATATTAGACTCGTGGCCACCAACGTCCAACGGGTCGCGTTCGCTCTCAGCCTCGTTGCACTCGCCGCGGTCAGTTATGTCTTTTTCACACGTCAGCACCCGTACACCGACGCGATCGATTTTCGCAGTTTTTATTGCGCCGCGCGGGCAGTAAGCGCGGACCGGAGCCCCTATCTGGCGGAGCCCCTGCGCACCTGTGAAGAGACGCTCGAAAAGGTCGCGCATGCGCCGCCTCTTCCCGTTGGCCTCGCCATCCCTGCGCCGCTTCCCGGATACGCGCTCGCGCTCTTCTTGCCGCTGGCGCGGTTGCCGTACGTCGTCGCCAACCTCGTCTTCGACTTGCTGCTGCTCGGCGCCAGCATCTTCGCCGTCGCTCTCTTGGCCCGTTTGACTGGGCTTCCGCTCCTCGTCATCGCGCCGTCGATCGCGCTGAGCCTGACCTTTCAGTCATGGCGCTTCGGTCAGATCGTACCGCTGGTTCTCGCGCTGCTGGTCGTCGCCGCTGCATCGCTTGAACGCGCACGCTATACCCTGGCGGCGGCGGCACTCGGTGTCGCCATGATCGAACCGCACGTCGCCTCTCCGGCGGTGCTGAGCGCGTTGATCGTGGTCCCGCGCATGCGCCTTCGCGTGAGCATCGCACTCGCTCTCCTCGCGGCCGTCTCGCTCGGCACGCTCGGTCTCGACCAGAACGTCCTCTATCTGCGCGACGTCCTTCCGGCCCACGCTGCTGCCGAGCTCGGGATGAACGGATACCAGTTCAGCCTAACCAATCTCTTGCACCAGCTCGGTGTCGCCGACCACGCTGCGCTCGCTCTCGGCGAACTTTCGTACATCGTCATGCTGGTCGCCGGGATCACGATCTCGTCATCGCTTGCGCGCCAGACGGGCCGACCGGCACTGCTGCTTCTGGGACCCTCCGCTTTAGCGCTGGTGGGCGGACCATTTCTGCACCTCGTGCAGATCGTCTGTGCGCTTCCCTTTGCGTTGCTGCTGCTCGCGCTCTTCCCGCGCAATCGCGTCATTCTGCTGGCTACACTGCTGCTCGCCGCCCCCTGGCTCGAATTCATCCGCAACTCGGATCCCCCCAGTGTCGCGCTCTGCGTCGCACTCTGTATTCTGCCGATCGCGTGGTACGCGTTGCACGAGCGTCCGTTGCAGGTCGCAGTCGTCACCCTCGCGCTGGTGGCGCTCGGAGCGGGGATTGCCGGCTTCGCCTACACCATTCACCTCTCGAAGATCGACGCGACCGCAGCCCTGGCGCGCGTGAAGGACGGACGGCTGCTCGCCGAAGTTTCGTGGAGCACGTACGTGAGGACAGTGCTCAGCAGAGATCCACCCTCGTACCTCTTGGAGAAGCTGCCGACGTGGATCGGTCTGTGCGCGTTGCTGATCGGCGCAGCGGCGCAGGCGACCGCGCCGTGGAAAGAAGACGCCGCGCCACACGAGCCGTCCGTAGCGCTGGGGTAACGTGAGCTTGGTTCTGGTTCCAACGCCTCTGGGCAACCTGCGCGACATCACCTTGCGCGCACTTGACGCGCTGCGCAGCTGTGATATCGTCGCGGCTGAAGACACACGCGTCGCGAGACGACTGCTTTCGGCTCACGGCATCACGGGAAAGACGCTGATGCGCTTCGACGAGCACGCTTCCGCCGGTGGAATCGCTTCACTCATCGAAGAGGCCGACGCCAAGAACGTCGCCGTCGTCACCGACGCCGGGACACCGGGCATCTCGGATCCGGGAACGGCACTGGTCGCCGCCGCGCGCGCCGCGGGCGTTCCCGTCGAAGTCCTCCCGGGCCCGGTCGCATTCGTGTGTGCCGCCGTCCTCTCGGGATTCGCGTTGTCGCCCCTGACCTTCGAAGGATTCTTTCCACGCGCGGCCTCCGCCCGGCGCAAGGCGATCGCCGACGCCATGGAGCGAGGCGGAGCGACCGTTTGGTACGAGTCGCCGCATCGCATCGTCCCTGCATTGCAATTGCTGGCGCAAGAAGTACCGGCTGCGCACGTCTTCATCGTGCGCGAGCTCACCAAGAAGTTCGAACAACAGGTGCTTGGAACGCCCGCAGAGGTCTTGGCTGCGCTTCCGACTCCACCGCGCGGCGAGTTCACCCTCGTTCTGCGCGGTTCCGGGAGCGCGCTCGGTGAAGACGCTCCACCGCGTGACGAGCGCACGATCGACCAGCGTATCGACACGATGACGGCGCAGGGTCACGGTGCGGCCGCAATTGCCAAAGCGCTCTCGCACGAGGGTCACGGCGAACGCGCTACACTGTACGCGCGCGCCACCGCCCGCCGGCGAAAGAGCGATCGCTAACGTGTACTTCGGAATCTTCTTCCTCGCGCTGATCTGGGAGGGGCTGCGGCGTCTGGTGTGGCGGCTACGCGTGCCGCCTTCGTTGCAAGGTGGACGTTCGTGGCCGGTTGCCGTGACGGCGTGCACGTTGGTAGCGGCCTTCATCGCGCAACTCGCTGTCATCACGTACATGGCCGCGCATCAGATCGCTTCGCCGTGCTGGTATAACTTTCCGATTCCCGTCGTCGCCGATCTCGCCGAAAACTCGGGCGGACCCGCGCAAGTCTTTCCGTGTTTCTTGCTCGTCGCGCTGGCGGCGGCACAGTCGGGGTTGCTGCTGCTCCTCGTTCGCGCACTGCGCGCGCGGCCGCCGAGCACGTCTGAAACCCGGATCATCGGAGCGGCCGTCGTCGTCGCCGTTGCGGCCGCCGTCGCCGCTCCGGCGATGACGAGCTCGGATCCCTATCTGTACCTGATGTATGCGAAGCTCGGCTTCGCCGCTTTCGCTCCGCAGCCACACGCGGTCAACCTGCCGGAACTTCCGCTGGCGCAGTGGTGCACACGGCGCGTGCTTCCGTCAGCTTACGGCCCCGGGTTTGTTTGGTACATCGGGGCGCTGGCGGGGCGGCTCCACTCACCGGTCATCGCCGTCTTGGTCATGCGTTTCGCAAATGTGCTGTGGTTCGGCCTCCTGCTGTGGCTTCTGCGATCTCTCGGCCTCTCGCCGGCGCTTCTGGCCGTTACGGCACTCAATCCAGCGCTGCTCTTTCAGTACGTCGCAAATCCGCACAACGACATCATCGTCTGCACGCTCGTGGTCGGCGCCGTCGTGCTCGCGCAACGCTCCTGCGTCGCCGGCGCGCTGCTGGTCGTCGTGGCCGCGCTCTTCAAGCTGCCGTTCGTCTTGATCGGCTGCCTGATCTTCGTTCGGCTGCCGTCGCGGATGCAACGACTCGTTGCGGCATCGCTGACGATCGCTTCCGCAATCGGTCTCTCCTATTTGATCGCCGGCGCAAAGTACTTCGCCGGCTTGACATTCTACAGCCGTCTGCTGGCGCCGGACGCCGACGGCATACAGTGGCTAGCCGCCGTCGTCGCGCTTGGTGCCATCGGCGTCGCGCTCCTCCGGCGGCAATTCGGCTTTGCGGCGATCTATGCGTTTCCGGCACTCCCGATCGTCGAACTCGCGCCCTGGTATGCGATCTGGTCGTTGCCCTACGCGTTGATCGAGCGCACCTCGCTCGATCGCTTCCTCGTACTCATGCCGCTGATGCTGATGCTCATGGACGCCGGGATCTCGCGGGCCGCTCAGTTGACGTTGTACGGCGTTTTTGCCGTCGCCATCGCCGCGGGGATGATGCGCGACATCGCCCGCACGCGCCGCCCAGAACCGCTCCCGAGCGAGGCCTGATGGGCGCTTCCTATCTCATCGGGATCCTGCTTTATGCCTGGTCGACCGTCTCCAGCGGCGTCCGGCTCCCCGTGCGTCTGCCGACCGGAGCTGCACGCGTGACATGCATTGCAATTGCCTCGGTGGCACTCTGCGCGCTCTTTGCGCTGCAACTCGCAATGGTCGACCAAGTGGCACGCAGCCTTGCGAACCGCTCACCCTACGGCCATGACTTTCCGCTCCCCGTCATCGGGGCCGGCTACCTCTACCGCGCGGACGTCGATCCGTTGCGCGCATGCATCGTGGAGATCGCCGCGATCGTGCAAAGCATCGCACTGCTTGCGGTCGCGGCGCTGCTCTCGATTCGCATGGCGCGCGATCGAGCGGTCGATGTGATCGTGATCGTCACGGCGGTCGTGCTCACGGTCACCGCCGTGAGCGCTCCGGCGATGGAGAGCGCTGACCTCTACAGCTACGCCGGCCTGGCACGGAGTGCCGCTCCGTACGAGCCAACCAACATCCCGTTCTCCGGTGATGCCGCGATCATCAACCGGTTGTGGGGAGTTCCGCTGCTTCCCAGCCCCTACGGGCCGTTGTGGCTGGCGATCTCGAAGGCCGTCATCACCCCGGCGCACGATTTGGGCACGCAGTTGATCGCGCTGCGCCTGCTCGAAGTCGCCAGTTTGGCGGCCTGCCTGCTTTTGCTGCGCGCGCTCAAGGTGAGCCGTGCCACGCTCGCGCTCATCGCGATCAACCCGGCGGTCTACGATCTCTTCATCGCCGAGGGACACAACGACATCATGGGCGTCGCCTTCCTCCTGAGCGCAACGTGGGCGCGCCGGTACTCCGCGCCGCTGGCCATCGTCCTTGCGAGCGCGGCGGGCTTGATCAAACTTCCATTTGCCCTCCTTGCCATGCTTGTCTTCGTACCGGAGACGACGTTGCGGCGGCGACTCTTATTGGGGGCCGCACCCGCGGTCCTCACCGTGGCGATCTCCGCGCTCGCCGGCGGCATACCGTACAGCCAAGCACTGCACCGCGTCTATCAAGCGTACACCGCAACTGCCACCCCGATCGACTCGTTGCTCCAACTCGCTCTTGCGCTTCTCGCGGTCGGCTCGGTACTCTTCACCGTCCTATATCGCCGCTTTCTCCCGGGCGCGGTATGGGCGTTTCCAGCACTCGGGCACTTCGCGCTTGCACAGTATCTCGCGTGGTCGTTTCCGTATGCGCTGGCGATGAGGGAGCCGCCACTCTGGTTTTTTGCGAGCCTGCCGGTTGCCGTCTATCTGCTCAACACGGATTTCTCGATGACACCGCTCTTCGTCGGGTTGCGCGTCCTCCTGGTCATCGCCCCAATTGCCGCCCTCGTAGCAATCCGGTTCCGATACCACCGGAACGCCAAGGCACTGGCACGATAGGGCCCGAGCCGCACGCACGGAAGACGCCCGTATGAACCGGGGCTTTTACGTAACGACGCCGATCTACTACATCAGCGGCGACCCGCACATCGGACATGCGTACACGACGATCGCCGCCGATGTCCTCGCGCGTTTCCATCGCACCTGTCAACCGACGTACTTTCTCACCGGCACCGATGAGCACGGCCAAAAGGTGGCGACGGCGGCGGCACAGGCGGGGATGGATCCGCAAGCGTGGACGGATCAGCTGGTACCACGGTGGAAAGCGCTGACCGCGCGCTACGAAGTGCGCTACGACGATTTCATCCGCACGACCGAGCGCCGCCACGTCGACGCGTGTGTGAAGGTCTTCGAAAAACTCAAAGCGAGCGGCGACGTCTATGTGGGCAAGTACGAAGGCTGGTATTGCACGAACGACGAGACTTTCTGGCTTGAATCCAAGCTCGTCGACGGCAGATGCCCGAATCCCGAATGCCGCCGTGAAGTGCAGTGGCTCTCGGAGGAGAACTGGTTCTTCGCGCTCTCGCGCTATCGCGATCGTCTACTGGCCCACTTCGAAGCGAATCCGCAGTGGGTTCGCCCCGAGCGTTCGTACAACGAGATGCTCGCGGCCCTGGAAGCCGGCCTCGAAGATCTCTGTATCTCGCGCGTCAATTTGGATTGGGGCGTCCCGCTTCCGGGCGGCGGCGTGATGTACGTTTGGCTCGACGCACTCCTCAATTACATCACGGCGCTCGGTTGGGCAGACGGAGATGCGAAATTCCAGGCATTTTGGCCGGCGAATGTGCAGCTCATCGGCAAAGAGATCGCGCGCTTTCACACGATCATTTGGCCGGCCGTCCTCTGGGCACTCGGCCTCCCTGCGCCCGATCTCGTCTTCGCGCACGGCTGGATCACCCGGGAAGGGACGAAGATGAGCAAGAGCGTCGGCAATGTCGTCGACCCATTCGTGCTCGCCGACCGCTTCGGCCCAGACGCCGTGCGTTTCTTTTTACTGCGCGAAGCGCCGTTCGGGAGCGACTTCTCCTTTAGCGAAGAGAAAGTGCGGCTGCGGCACAACAGCGATTTGGGAAACGACCTCGGCAATTTGGTCAAACGCTCCCTCGCGATGCTGGCTCGCTACCGCGACGGTCTCGTTCCCGAGGCCGTCTCGAGCGGCTTCGGCCTCCAGTTTTCCGAACTGCCGCAACGCGTCGCCGTCTACCTCGACGGCCTCGCTTTTCGCGAGGCGTTGGAAGCCATCTGGGAATTGGTCACGGCCCTCAATCGCAGGATCGACGAGCAAAAGCCGTGGGAGCTGCAGAAGGCCGGCCGTGACGGGGAATTAGATACCGTTCTCTATGAACTCTGCGAAGGTATCCGCTGGCTCGCGCATCTGCTGGCGCCCTTCATGCCGGAGAAGGCGACGCAGATTTGGCGGCAGCTCGGTCTTGACGGCGAGCCGGCGGGTAACTGGGCCGAACATCTGCGCTGGGGGAGACTCCCGGCGCAGACCAAGACGCGCCCGGACGAGACCCCCCTCTTTCCGCGGCTCGACAGCGACGCAGCGTAAAAGAGGCCGCTAGGCGACCGGTGCACCCGCGAGATTCGCTTCGATGTACCGGTAGGTATCGTCGATGATGAAATCGAGGTCGTAGCGGGGCGTCCAACCGAGGCGCGCCGCGAGCTTCTCGGAGGTACCGACGCGGAAACGCACGTCTGACGGAGGGACCGGCATCGCGGCGACTTGCGGGAACGGCTGCCCGGGATTGACGCGTGACCAGACGGCGCGCGCGAGGTCAGCCATGGAGATCGTATTGTTGCCGCAGATGTTGAAGTCGTCGTCGCGCACGTTGCCGTCGACCAGTCGCGCGAGGGCGTCGGCGATGTCGCGCGCGTGGGTGAAGGTCCGCACCTGTCGCCCGTCACCGAATATCTCGAACGGCGTCTGGCGTGTGAGCGCCTTATAGCAAAAATCCGGAATCACGTGCGCCATTCCGAATTCGACGGCCCCGTCGTCGTGCATATCGGGAAGCTCTCCGCTCCCGACGGCGTTGAACGGCCGGACGATCAGATACGTCAAACCGAACTCTTCGTGGGCGCCGCGTACGAGATACTCGCCGAAGAGCTTCTGCATCCCGTAGTTGGTGATCGGGACGGGCTGCGTCCGTGCGTCTTCCTCGGTGACGGGACGTTGCATCTTCTCGTAGACCATCGACGAAGAAAAATAGACGAAGGTGGCCGCCGGGGCCGCCGCGAGGGTGGCGTCGATGGCCTCACTGAGGACTTCGGTGTTGTCGCGCGCGATGCGGTACGGAATCTTGTGGAAGTACCGGATGCCGCCGATGAGCGCGGCGAGGCAGAGCACGACGTCGAATCCGCGGTACTCGCGCGGGTGCATCGCGCGCACGTCCTTGCGCACGAGCGTGACGTTGGGATGCGTATAGAAGTCGTGCTTGACGAAGCCGTACTTCTCGAAGTTGTCGACGATCGTGAGCTGATGGCCGTCTTCGAGCAGACGGCGTACCACGTAAGAGCCGATGAAGCCGGCACCACCCAAGGCGAGGATACGTTTCATGCCTCTTTTGCTCCGGCACGAATGCGCCGCCCAGGCCGGTGCGTCAGCCCATACCGGTACCAGCGCAGATAGTGCGGAATCCAGCGCCAGAGCTGGAAGCGCGACGTCCCGGCGACGCGATCGGTCCAAACCGAGGGAACTTCGACGATACGGTATCCGCCGGCGTACGCCTTGACCGTCAATTCCATGGCGATTTCGAAGCCGGCCTCCGATTCGATCGTGACGGCGTGAACGAACGAC
Source organism: Candidatus Acidiferrales bacterium (assembly GCA_035503775.1). Lineage (GTDB taxonomy): Bacteria > Vulcanimicrobiota > Vulcanimicrobiia > Vulcanimicrobiales > Vulcanimicrobiaceae > DATJTD01. The sequence continues at coordinate 5,572 of DATJTD010000239.1, read as the reverse complement.
GTGCGATACATCTTGAAGTTGTTGGTAATATCACAGGTGGGGATTCCCGTGAGCAGGCGGAACGACCACCCGGCCAGGCGCGAGAGCAAACCTTTGAGTAGCGGGCCACCGATTTGCTTTCCTCCCCGCATATAGCGCGAGCCGACGACGAGATCGTAGCCGCCGTCCTCCAGCAGTGTGTACATCGGAGCGACGGTACGCAGATCGTCCGCCAGATCCGCCATGATCACGGCAACCGCCGTGCCGTTGGCGACCTCGAGCCCGGTCTTGACGGCATTGAGCGCGCCGCGACCGTAGTGGTTCTTCACGCAACGGATCGGAAAGGGAGCCTGCGGACCGTGCTGCGCGAGCGCGGGTAACGTGTTGTCGTCGTCGCGGTCATAGACGACGACCAACTCGAAGGGAACGCTCACATCGGCAGCGAGCCGCTGCAGCAGCGCCGGGACGTTTTCGGCCTCGTTGTAGACGGGGCAGGCCAAAGTCAACTTGGCCGGTTCGCTTAGATCTTGCAGCCGTTCCCCCAGACATTCCAGATGTCCACCACGATTTTGTCGGCCGGCACCCGCAGGCTGCGATACTCACGGTGCGGCGTAGCGAGCACGATCACGTCGCTGCGCGAGATGAGCTCGTCAGGGCCGACGAAGCCGGCCTCGTCGAGGTACGGATCGGAGCAGAGCACGGCGGCACTCTCGAACGCGAATATCTTGCGCAGCTTGTACGAAAGCGAGTCACGCTTGTCGTCGCTATCGCCCTTGAAGGTCATGCCCAAGATGCCGACCGTCATGGCGCACAGATCGTACTGCATCTTCAGCCGAGCGACGAGGTAGTTGGGCAAACCCTCGTTCACCAGCATCGCGGCGTGCCCGAGTGAAAAGTGATTGTTGTCGAACGCCACCAGCTGCATCGCATCTTTGAAGAGGCATGGCCCTGCGGCAAAGCCGGGCTTAGGCATGTCTTGCACCCGCGGATATTTGTAGGTCATCGCGTGGTGGATGCGATGGAAATCCGCATCGTGGTCGTTGGCGATCATGAAGAAGTGATTCGCCGTTGCAAAGAGCGTGTACCGCCAGACGTTGGAGAAGAGCTTCGCCAGCTCCGCCTCGATGGGGCTGAGCACGACGACTTCGCTACCCAGTGCGGTGAAGAGGTCGGTGCAGCGGCGCAAACCGTCGTCGGAATACGACGAGATGATCTGCGGCAGGGTGCAGAGCTCTTCTGCGGCGTGGCCTTCGGCGATCCGTTCGGGACAGAACGCGAGCTCGACGTCGACGCCACAGGCACCGATCCAGCGCTTGAGCTGATCGGTCGTACCCGGGTAGACGGTACTGCGCAAGATGATGAGTTGGCCGTCGACCATGTAGTCCAGATACGCTTCGAGCACCGCCTGGAGCGGGCCGAGTTCGGGATTGAGATGACGGTCGACCGGCGTACCTACCACGAAGATCACCACGTCCGCCTCGGAGACGACGCGCGGATCTACACTCAACTGCAGGTTGCCCTTCTCCAATGCCGCGACTAGCAGTTCTTGGCAGCCTCGTTCTTTGAACGGCATCTTCCCGGCACCGATGGTCGCCAGGCGTTCGGTATCGATGTCCAGCGCGCAGACGCGCTTCCCCTTAGCAGCAAAGGTGATGGCGAGCGGGAGGCCGACGCGCCCAAAGCCACCGATGACGACGACGTCGAAGAGCCGCGTCTTCGACGTCGCCTCTCCCTGCCGCTTCGCTTCGCCTGCGGGCGAATTCACGGTGGTACTCAACAAAGCTCCCTCACCCTCGGTGACCAGTGCGCCTTGACCTCACTATCGGCATCAGCGCCGGAACGCTCAAGCACCTTCACCGGAGCGCTCGCGCCCCCTCAAAGGGCCGTCAGCAAGGTCACGCCGAGCAGGATCGCCGCCCAACCGAAGGCGTGTCGTACGGAGAGTCCCTCGCCGAAGAGCAGCGCCCCGCCGAGGGTGATCACGACGAAGCTCGAGCCGACGACGATCGGGTAGGCAATGGAGACGTGCAAGCGGCCGAGAAGCTTGGAGAAACACAGAAAGTTGAGCCCGTAACAAACGATAGCCGCAACCGACCAAAGCGAAAAGGCGGCGCTGCCGATATGAACACGAGCGGGGCTCACCCCAGCCAACTTGAGGAGCAGCGTCCCTGAGGAGTTGAATGCGACGGCCGCAGCTACGAGGATCCATGAATTCACGTTTCGCCGCCTCGCGCCCCGGCTCTGCGCTGAAAACCGTTCACTTCTTGCGTTTCGGCTGCTAGGCGCATCGAATGTACTCTCTGGTCCTTTTGGGCTGCCTCATTCTCACGTGGATGCGCCTGCGCCGTGGAGGCTCAGGGCCGTTCGTTCCCACCTTCCGGAATTGGGGCTTGCGCGGCGTCGCCGCCGCTGGGGTTGCATTGGCCGCCCTCTTCGCGGCGCGCCTGGCGTTGGTCTATCTCGCCGACCTCGATCCGCGCGGGCCCGCGTGGTTGCGGCATCTCCCCATCGTCGCCATTCGCGACCAGCACGACTATTGGTACGACCCGCACCGCCAGGTGTTGGCCGCCGCCGTCGGCCTCACGGCGGTCGGCAGCGGCGTCGCACTCTATGTCCTCTACGGATCGTTGCAGTCGCGAAGGCGGCGAGGCGCAGCGTACGCCGTCGTCACCCTCGTCGCGCTCCTGATGAGCTTCGCCGCTGTCACCGCCCCCGGTGTCGGGACGACCGATCCGTACCTGTATGCAGCGTACGGCGAACTGGGCCTCGGCGCGTACAGCGCCGTTCCGTTGCACGTACCGTGCGCGGCTTCCACCGTGCAGAGATGGTGCTCGGGACCGAAGCTCCCGGCGCTCTACGGGCCACTCTACCTCGCGTATGTGCACGCATTACTGCATGGCGGCGGCCCCATTTTGCTGCGCATCCAACTGTTGCGGCTGAGCAATCTCTGCTGGTTTGCGCTCCTGCTCGTCTTGCTGCGCACGCTGCAACTTCCCGGGCCCGTCATCGCGCTCGTGGCCGTCAACCCGGTCGTGTACGCACAATACATCTCGGATGCGCACAACGACGTCATCGCTGTGAGCGCAACGCTTGCGGCCATTGCAGCGGCGCCGCGCTGGCCGTTCGCCGGCTTTCTCGGCGGCGTCGCGGCGGCGCTGGTCAAGCTGCCCTTTGCGCTGCTCGCTGCGGTGATCTTCTTACGCCTTCCGTTGAAACGGAGGCTGAGCTGGACGGTCGCAACGGCGGCCTCCGGCATCGCGCTCACGCTCGTGTGGGGCGGTCTTCCGTATCTTGCGTCGGTGGCGTATTACCGCACCTACTATCCGTTTTTCTCGAACGTGCCACAGTGCTGCGTCGACGTGATCGCACTGGGACTCTTGCTCGTTGCGCTCTTGCGCCGGCGAATCTCGCTCGCCGGTGCATACGCAATCCCTGCGCTCGGCGCGGGCCCGACCTATCCGTGGTACGCATTTTGGTCGCTCCCGTACATCGTGTGGGAGCCCGCGACGTTCGCGCTCTACTTGATCGCTCTTCCGGTCACGGCGTTCTTGACCGAGACGCCCTTTCAGATGCCGCTCCTCTGGGTCGCGATCCCGTTGGCGTTGCTCGGCCTCGCCATTCGTGAACTCGTGCGGCCTACGCCCGAGCCGTCACCTTCAGTCGTTGGTTGATTGCGCCATATGCAAGATATCGCGCATCGCCTTGCCGAGACGAATTCCCGCCGGCGGCGTCCAGCCAATCGGCGGACCCGGCAGCGGAATCTCGCTTTCGAGCGGATAGACTAACGGATCGCGGGAGGCGGGATAGCGGAACGGCCACGGCACGCCGCCATCTTCGTATGTGCCGTCCGGCCAGACGCAATCGTACGAGGCGTAGTAGTAGTCGTAGCCGCCCTCTTGCCAACTCTTGATCGGCCACCAGCGGCCTTCGCACAGGCCCAGCCCGCCGGTCGCTCCGGCGAACTGCAGGCGGTAGCGCTTCTCGGTCTCCTGCGGCTGATCGGGGACCTTGAGCGGATCGTTCACGCTCTTTGCTTGCGAGATGGTCTGCGAAAAATCTTGATTGAGTTGAGCCAACTGTTGCGGCGTAAGCATCGCCGAACCGGTGGTTGTGCGCGTCGTCTGTTGCGGTTCGTGCGGTGCCAGCGCCACCTGCACGGATTTCGGAGCCGGCTTCCCCTGCGGGATGCTGTGCGGGACGGGTCGCGCGAGTTCCGGCTTGAGCACCGCCGGCGGCTTGTATCGCGGGACGACGATCTGCACCTTCGGGAGCGTGGGCTGTACCGGCACCTGCGCCACGCGGACGACAGGACGGCGTGGCGTGACGTGCTGCACGACGACCGGGTGCGTACGCTTGTCGATCGTGATGGCACTCGAGATCGAGACGACCTCTTCGGTCGGCGACGGATGCGGGGAGGCGAGGTGCAAGCGCACGAGCTGGCGCGCCAATAGCCCGTAGAGCGCCGCCCCCGAGAAGTGCAGCACCAACGAGAGAATGAGCGCCACGAGGAGGGCGCGGTCGGTCCGCCACCGGTACCCCGTGATCATGATATCCTCACCTTGCCATGTTTGACACCCATGCCCATCTTCACGATGCAGCCTACGACGCCGATCGGGAGGCCGTACTTGGAAGAGCCTGGGAAGCCGGGGTTTCCCGCATCCTGACGGTCGGTTGCGACCTCTCCGACAGCAAGCGGGCCCTGCAGGCGGCCGGGGAGTTCGGGCTCGACGCCTCGGTCGGGATCCATCCCCACGAGTCGAAGGAGGCTCCGGCCGATATCGCCGCCGCCTTCGACGAGCTCGTCGCGGTGGCGCGGCGCGAGCCGATCGCCATCGGCGAGACGGGGCTCGACTATTACTACGACCATAGCCCGCGGCAAGCGCAGCAGCGCGTCCTGGTCGAGCAACTGCGCTATGCGCGGAGCCGCCGCTTGCCCCTCATCTTCCACCAGCGCGACGCCTTCGACGATTTCGTTGCGATCCTCCGTGCCGAGCGTACGCCGGAGCTGCGGGGGGTCGTACACTGCTTCACCGGCGACGCGCAGCAGGCGCGTCTGTTCGTCGAGGAGTTCGAACTCTTGCTGGGCATCGGCGGCGTCGTCACCTTCAAGACGGCGCAACTCCTACGGGACGCCGTGCGCAGCATCGGGCTCGAGCACGTGATCCTCGAAACCGATTGTCCCTATCTTGCGCCCGTGCCGCACCGCGGAAAGCGCAACGAGCCGGCCTTCATAGCAGCCACCGCCAAGGCGCTCGCCGATCTCCTCGACGTCCCCCTCGACGACCTCATTGCGCAGACGACGCGCAACGCCGAGCGCCTCTTCCCGCGGCATTCCGGATAGGATTCCGTCGGTCCGTCAGGCGGTGGCGCTCGGCGCGGTGTATGCGGATGCGTGATTCCAATTCTGCTCGAAGCGCGTACGAAGCGCATCGACAACCGGTGGTACGCGCGTGCGCATCCCCCAGTCCACCGTCTCCGGAAAGCCTTCGGTTGCGTTTGCGCTCCCCAGCCACGCGCCCGTGGAGACCAGGCAGAGCTTCTCGTCGAGGTCGGCATCGTGAACATCGGCCACACGCACCTGCGCCCCGGCCGC
>DATJTD010000238.1:0-3047 GCA_035503775.1 Candidatus Acidiferrales bacterium | reverse complement strand
GAACCTCCCCCCCCCGCCGGCACCGATCATCAAGCCGGTCGCCCGGGCACGCAATTACCTCGTCTGGGGCTTTGCGCTCTCGATCCTGATCCATATGATCGCAGCGCCGCTCGTGAGCAATTTGCGCTATCACGAGCAGCAGCAACCCGACGTGACCAGAGTCTCGATCTCGAAGAAGATCAAGGTCGTCGTCCCCACGCCGCCGCCAACCCCACCTCCGCCGACGCCGCCCCCACAGACGCCGCCGCCGCAGAAGAGCACGCCCCCGCCGCCGCAACCGCGCCGGCTCAAGCTCAATATTCCGAAGACACATGCGATTGCCGATGCGCCGGCCGAGAAGGCCTACGTGGCGCCGAAGAACGGAAGCCCCGAGGGCGTCCCGGATGCTGTCGGTACTGCGGCCTCAGCTGCCCCCGTGGTGACGGCACCCCCCGCTCCGACGCCGACACCGAAGCCGGCGTGTGCGCAGCCGCACGTCGAGCCGACGCCCAAGTCGTTGGTCCAGCCGGATTATCCGGAGATCGCGCGTGAGCAAGGAGCCAGCGGAACGGCCAGAGTGCAAGTCACGCTGGACGCACAGGGCAACGTGCTCAACGCGACGATCAACCAATCCAGCGGAAGCCCCGTGCTCGATAAGGCGGCAATCGATGCTGCTAAGGCGAGCACGTTCTACCCGGAGATCGATAATTGCGAGGCCGTCGGCGGTACGTACGTCGTCAGCGAGCAGTTCGATTCGCAGTAGCGCCCGCTTTCGGGCATGACCTTCATCCAGGCGATGCTGCTCGCCGTCTTGCAAGGAGCAAGTGAACTCTTCCCGGTGAGCAGCCTCGGGCACATCGTGATCGTGCCTGCGCTCCTGCATTGGAATATCGATCGCAGGGCGCCGACCTTTTTGGCTTTCGTCGTCGTCTTACATCTGGGGACGGCGCTGGCGCTCTTGGCCTTTTATTGGCGTGATTGGGTGCGGATCGTACGCGCCTTCCTCGCGGCGCTGGTGCGCGGGCGGCTCTCCGACGACCCACAGGAGAAGACGGCGTGGCTGTTGATCGCCGGAACCCTTCCGGTGGGGCTGCTCGGCGTCTTTTTGGAGGAGCCGGTGCGCACGCTCTTTGGTTCGACGGCGATCGTCGCGGTTTTCTTGATGCTCAACGCGCTGCTGATGTTTTTCGGGGAGCGTCTCAAGCGGATCGATCGGCCGCAGGGGGGAGTTCCCGCGCGCGCGCTCGCTTCGCTTTCATGGGTCGACGGCGTGAAAGTCGGCCTCGCGCAGTCGCTGGCGCTCCTGCCCGGTATCTCCCGCTCGGGCTCGGCGATGGTCGCGGGGCTCTTACTCGATCTCTCGCATGAAGAGAGTGCGCGTTACTCGTTCTTGCTCGCGACGCCGGCGATCGGCGCCGCCTCGCTCTTGGAATTGCCGCGCCTCTTCGCCCCCGAGGCGCACGGTGCGCTCGTGGAATCGCTCATGGGTGGCGTCGTCGCCGGTGTGACGGCCTATCTCTCGGTTGCGTTCCTCACCCGCTACTTTCAGACGCACGATCTTCGCCCGTTCGGTTGGTACTGTTTGGGCATCGGCGCGCTCACGCTGATCCTTACACTGACGCACGTCATCGCGTAGTCCACGGTGCGCGCGCGCCGTCACAGATCATCGCGTCTATCGCTGATGAATAAGGGACGAAGTTCTGAGGGGCATCAGCTTCCAGACGAGTCGAGCACACGGAGGAGCGCTTCATGGAACCCGTCAAACGGGCGAGAAATTATCTCGCGTGGCGTTTTCTGCTCTCGTTGCTGCTCCATCTCGGCGCGGCGCCTTTGGTGAGCACGTGGCGTTCCAACGAACCCGAACAGGAGCAATCCTATCCCCTCTCGCTCAGTACGCGAGCGCCGCTGCCGATGCGCCTCGTACCGCCGCCGACACCAACGCCGGCGCCGAAGAGGACGCTGCCTCCGCGGCAACCGGCGTTGTGGCCACGCACGCGTCCCGTCAGCGTGCACCCCCTCAAGACGACCGCCTCTCCACATCGTCTCGTGCGCGCCGCCTCTGTCTCGCGACCGGTGCCTCTGAGCGACGATCAAGGTGTCGCTCACGCATCGCTGGGAGACGCTCCGGTCGTTTTCCCCGCCACAGCGATGCCCACACCCGCACCGACGGGGCCGAGTTGCTCGGAACCACACGTTGGTGCCTCGACGAAGAATACGGTGCAGCCCGAATATCCGGAGATCGCGCGTGAACAAGGGGCCGTGGGTACGACGGAAGTCCAAGTAACGCTCGACGAGCGAGGCGGCGTCGTTGCGGTCGCGGTTGCGCAGAGCTCGGGCAACAAGGCGCTCGATGAGGCCGCGCTTGCCGCGGCCCGGGCGAGCACGTTCTCTCCGGAGATCGACGATTGCCAGCCGGTCGGCGGCACCTACCTCTTTCGCGCCGACTTCACCGCGCAATAGCGCGGCCCCGTGCGCCCGCATGATTTGGGATGCCATGAATGGTATTGGTGCGCATGAAGATCCTCGCTGCGCTCCTTGCACTCGTCTTTTTCGTACTTGGGATTCTCTATTGGACCGGGACGATTCAGTTTGGGTCGTCACATGCCGGTCCGCACCACTCGCATGCGATCCTCTTCTTCGTGTTGGGGATTTTGTCGCTGGTGTGGATGCGCTTTGCGCCCGGAGCGAGTACGCCATCGCGGACGAGATAGCGCCGCGTCCGACGCACATCACGCCGGACGGAAGCCTCACCATGGTGGACGTCTCCGGCAAGGCGGTAACCGAACGCGCCGCGCGCGCTCGGGCGATCGTTCGCATGCAAGCAGGTACGGCACGAGCGTTACGTGAGGCGACGCTACCAAAAGGCGACGCACTCGTCGCCGCTCAGCTCGCCGGTATGATGGCAGCCAAACAGACGTCGAATCTCATTCCGTTGACGCATCCCCTCGCGCTGACCCACGTGGAAGTGAGCTTTGCGTGGGTGGACGATACGCATCTGCAGATCGACGCGCGCGTTGGCACGGCTGGCCAGACCGGCGTCGAGATGGAGGCGATGACCGCCGTCTGCG
>DATJTD010000237.1:0-15023 GCA_035503775.1 Candidatus Acidiferrales bacterium | reverse complement strand
CAAAGGTCGTACCCACCATCCAAAACGTCCATGCTTCTGAGCATTTACTCAGTGAGTGTCGACTCGCTGCCAAACGGCAACGTTCATTTTCGTCACCGGTTAGATGCTGAGAAAATGGCGGCCACGCATGCCTCGGCGCGGTTTTATCCAATGCGAGGTTTCTTGTGATACAAGTGGCCAATATACCCACTTTCGGTGATTGATCCTTTCGACCGACGCGGGGTACGATGCGGCCGAAGAACAGTCTGCATGAGGTAACGCATTTGCTCCGTCACACGTTCGCTCGGATTTTGGGGGCGGCGATGCTGGTAGCAAGTTTCGCTTCCACTCCGAGCCTCGCGGCCGAAGCGGTCGTACACTCGGGCGATCAGTTGACCGTCGATGTTTTCAACCATCCGGAACTTTCGGGGACGGTCACGGTCGACTCGCGCGGACATATCTCCCTCCCGTTGGTCGGCGATATCGACGTCACTCAGCGCACACCCGATGAGGTCGCGGGGCTCGTATACGACGCACTTACTCGGTATATACGCAAGCCCGGCGTAACGGTCCGCGTCGCCGGAGAGAACACCAGCCTCTTCGTTACCGGTGGCGGCGAAGGTGTCCTAAAGTATGCCAGCGGCGAGACGCTGGCTTCTGCGGTTGCGGATTTTCAGTCTCTGATGCGGTCGTCAACGGGGAAGCCCAGCGAGCTCGCCGACCTCGAGCACTCGCGAATCGACCTCACCCATGTTGGTGTCTTGCGTGACGGCCAGTCGCTGGGAACCTTCAACGTCACACGTCTGTGGGCTGAAGGCGCGCCAGGCCCATCGCTTGTCCCGGGCGACACGATCCAGCTCCCGGACAAGCCCATCAGCGTTGATGTCGTTGGAGCCGTCGACGAACCCGGTCTGACGTATCTCTCTCCGAGCCAACCGCTCACCGAAGCGATCACGCAGAGCGGCGGCTTGACGCCGGAGGCGGCCTCGGGCGGCATCGTCCTCGAGCGCGACGGCGTCACGCGCACGCTCGCTCTTGCGGATCCGGTCTTCTTACAGCCGGCCCAGAGCGGCGACGTGGTCACGATTCCCGAGGCGCCTCGGGTCAGCGTCGTCGGACAGGTCTCGGCTCCCGGTCAGGAAGTGCTCAAGTCGAACTTTACGTTGCTCAACGCCCTCTACGTCGCCGGCGGCCCGACGAAGTGGGCAAACCTCAAAAACGTCCAAGTCGTCCACAACGGGGCGACGACTCATTATGACGTGACGGCCCTCACGCACGGCGACGTCACCCAGAACCCTACCCTGAGCGACGGTGATCTGGTGATGGTTCCCGAGGGCCACCGCGTGGACTACTCTATGCTATTCAACGGGCTCGTCAGCGCGAGGTGGTTATTTCCATTATGAACGCAGAGCTTTTGGGCACCCAGCCCCCGGTACTGGTCTATCGTGAGAACATCTGGCGCCGCCGCGTAAAACGTGCGATCGACGTAAGCCTCGTGTTGGTCGTCTGCGTGCCGGCGGCGATCTTGGTAGCTCTCGCCTGTATAGCGATCTTCATGGAGGACGGGCGCCCGTTCTTCTTCCGGCAGAAGCGTTCCGGTCGCTTCGAGCGCGTCTTCACGATCTGGAAGCTCCGCACGATGCGCCAGTCGCAGTGCTTCGACGCTAGTGCGCCCACCAGTGCAAGCGACAGCCGGATCACGCGGGTCGGAAGCATCCTGCGCAAGACCTCGATCGACGAGTTGCCCCAGCTCTTCAATGTCTTACGTGGAGACATGTCGCTCGTCGGACCGCGGCCCGAGCAGCTCATCAAGGTCAAGAAGTATATCGATTGGCAGCACCTGCGGCATCTTGTGGTGCCGGGTATCACCTGCGTCTGGCAGACGACCTGCCGCAAGTCCATCGTATTGGACGCGCCCCAGGCGACCGTTCTCGATCTCGAGTATATCCGGCGCATCTCGGTCGCGTTCGACCTAGCACTCATTGTCCGTACGATTCGTTGCGTCATCAGCGCGAAGGGAGCTTATTAGGTGGAAGCACCGATCTGTGTCATCGGTACCGGCTACGTAGGCATGGCCTGCACGATCGGGTTCGCTGAACTCGGCTGGAGCGTCAATGGCTACGATATAGCGCCCGACCGCATCGAGCGGCTCGCCCGCGGCATCTGCCCCTATCGCGAGCACGGGATCGAGTCGTTGCTTGCAAAGCACCTCGCCGCCGGCCGCGTGCATTTCTTCCCCTCCCTGCGCGATGCCGTGCACCAGTCGCAGATCATCATCGTCGCCGTTGGAACGCCGGCGCGCGAGGACGGCTCGGCTGATGTCTCCGCACTGTACGCCGCGATGCATGCGCTGGCGGACGTCGATTTCGGCGACCGGCGGCCGACTATCGTCGTGCGATCCACGGTGCCGCCGGGGACGAGCAACTTGCTCGACGAGATCGCCGGAAGTTGGGCCGACCTCCTGTATGCGCCCGAATTTCTGCGCGAAGGGTCGGCTGTATACGACTTTATGAATCCCGACCGCATCGTCGTCGGCTGCACGGCGCCTGACGACGCCGTCCCGTATGTCCGCCTGCTCGAGGCGCTCGAGCGCCCCGTCGTCTTCACCTCTCGCACCAACGCCGAACTCATCAAGTGCGCGTCCAACGCCTTCTTGGCGATGAAGATCAGCTTCGCAAATGAAGTAGCGAACCTGTGCAGCCCGCTCGGCGCCGACGCCGACGACGTCTTGCGCGCGGTTGGCTACGACCGCCGGATCGGCTCTGAGTTCTTACAGCCCGGTATCGGTTTCGGCGGTCCATGCTTCGAAAAGGACGTCAAGAGCATCGATTTCGTGGCTTCGACGCACCAAACGGGGGCGCAGCTTTTCGCCGCTACTTTGCGTACCAACGAAGCGCAGCCCAAGCGCATCATCGCGCTGCTCGAAGCTGAGATCGGTGATCTCTCCGGGCGGCACATCGGCATTTGGGGCTTAGCGTTCAAGGCTGGTACCGACGACGTGCGTGATTCGCTGGCGTTACGCATCATCCACGAACTCGCGGCTCGCGGGGCACAGACGACGATCTACGATCCGGCCGTTCATATCGCGCCGCTACCCAGCGGGAGCCGCCTCGTACCCGACGCCTTGGTGGCGGCTTCGGCCGAGGCACTCATGGTACTGACGGAGTGGCCCGAGTTCGCTGCGATCGATCCCTTCCTCATCGCGTCCAATCTCGAGACGCGCGTCGTGATCGACGGGAAGAACGTGCTCGACGCACAGCGGGCCGCCGCTGCCGGGCTCATCTACCGCGGCGTGGGCCGCGTAGCGCTTCCCTCGGAAGAAGAAATGGAGCTCGCACGAGCCGTATGACAAACGCAGATATCAATATGTCCCCGGAGAAACCGCTGTGGAGCGTCTTGTGGGCGCGGCGCGTGGTGATCGCCGTGACGCTCGTGCTGGGGGTCTTCCTCTCTGTCGTCGTGCTGCGGTTGCTCAAGCCCGACTATACGGCGACTTCGAACGTTCTGCTCGTGAGCGATGGCGGTTCGCAAGACAGCTCGTCTGTAAGCAGTGACATGCCAACCATTGCAACCAGTAGTGTCGTTCTCGACCGGGTGCGCCAGAAGCTTCACCTCGACATGGATTTGAAGGCCTTGAAAAAAGGCGTCGTTGCGCGCGTCTCGCCGCACTCGAACATCATGCAGATCTCATTTAAGAATCCCGATCCACAGACCGCAATGATGCTGAGCAACGGAATTGCCGACGCCTTCGTCGCCTATTACGCGTCGCTCTCCGGGCGCCGGTACGATCAAGTCACTTCGCAGCTCTCGGCCGAGCTTGCGAATGCCAAGCAGCATCTCGATCAATTGCAGGCGCAGTTGGAGTCTTCGGCGGCACGGCGGAGCTTCGACGGAACCGATTCGTCGCTCGACGATATTACGAACCAGCTCAACGATCTCCAGGAGCAGCGCGGCGTGGCAAACGCGAGCCTCGTGAGCGATTACGGGGAGCTGGCTGGTTTGCAAGCGGATGCGGCGGACTTCGCGCCGGCGGATCGCCACGTGCTGCTCGAGAGCGATCCCACATTTCGGAACCTCGAAGCCGATGTCGCAAAAAACGCGGCGATGCTCGCCTCGATGCGCGCCGAGTACACCGACAGCTATCCGGGTCTTGCTGGTTTAGAGGATAAGGTCCAGCATGAACAGAGTGAGTTGTCGGCGCAGGCTCAGGCGTTGACGAGCGCACCGCATGCGTACAGCTCCAGCGCCCTGCAGCGCTTGAGCGAGATGCGCAAGATCGGCGCGCTCGTTGCCGGCGACCGGGCACGCGTGAATTCGATTGATTCGGAGATCGCTACGGCCCGCCAAGAGCTTAGCAATGCACCAGGAAGCCCGGCGCAGAGCGTCGGTGCACTTCGTAGTGAACGCGACGCGGCCAACGCCATCTATCAGGCGCTGGCGCTTCACCTCGGAAACGCGCTGGCGAATCGCGCCGAAGCGACCGCGCTCGGTGCGGCGATCGTGGTGAATTACGCCGTCTCGGCGGAGACCGGCCTCGCCGGCCCGCGGACGCTGATCGTTCTCGCGGCAATCGCCGTCTTGCTCGCGGCCTTCGGTGCGGGGTATCTCGTGGAGATGCTCGACCCGCGCCTGCACAGCCGCGAACGCGTGGAGCTGCTCTACGGCCAACCCGTCATTGCAACGCTCGGTGGTGGAAGGGAAGAGACTGCGTGACGAACTGGACGCCCGGAGACATCGACTTCGAGATCCTGCGCAGCTCCGTCGAGCAGTCCTCCTCGCCCCCAGCGATCATCGCGGTCTGCTCGGCTGCGGCTGCAGACGGGAAGAGCCTGACGGCCTTCGGTCTTACCGCGACGCTCATGCAAGCGGGTCACCGTGCGCTCCTCCTCGATGCGAACCTTGCCCATCCCGCGCTCACGGCGGTGCGTGAGACCGGCCTACGGTACGAGATGATCGGGGAGCGCGTCTTCAGTGATCCGGTCACCGGCGTCGACGTGATCTCGTTTGCGAGCGCAGGTGCAACCGGCGGCCGGGAGAGTATGCCCTCGACCAAACAGTTGCGCGTCCTGTTGGCTACTTTACGCAATCGCTACGATTTTATCGTCGTGGACACCGAGCGTATCCCGGCGAGCCGGACGGCACTGCAATTGGCCGGTCTCTCCGACGGTGTTATCCTTGTCTGCCGCGCCGGCCGTATGCCGACCGACGACGATCAATACATGGTCCGCGCGCTCGACAATGCACACACACGTATACTCGGAGTGGTGACGGCAACGGCGGCGAGCATCAAGCAGTTCTCGACTCGGATTCGTCTGGCGCCCGAGCCAAAGCGCGTCATTCGCGAGTCGTCGGTCGGGAATACCTCCGAGGGGCCGCTGCCGCATCGGGTCGTCAAAAGTGCAACGACATGATCAATCTGGTCACCGGCGGAGCGGGCTTTCTCGGTAGCCACCTGGTCGACGCGCTGCTGGCGCGTGGCGAATCGGTGCTCATCGTCGACAACCTCTCGACGGGGCAGATGGCGAACATCGAACAGGCATTGCTCTCGAGCCGGGCAACGTTCATCTATGCCGACGTCTCCAAGGATCCCGACGTGCTGCGTCGCGCAGTCGCCTCGGCGGCGAGCAATCGCATTGGGTGTATCTATCACCTTGCATCGCCTGCAAGCCCGCAAGCATACGGTGCGCACCCGTGGGAGACGCTCGCAGTGAACGGCTCCGGCACGATGGCGCTCATCGATCTCGCGATCGAACAGCACGCACGTTTCGTCTACGCGTCGACCTCTGAGATCTATGGCGACCCGCAGGTGCATCCGCAGCCGGAGAGCTATTTCGGCAACGTCGACCCGATCGGGCCGCGCTCGTGCTACGACGAGGGGAAACGTTTTGGCGAGGCCGCCGTCGCCGCGAGCGTGCGAGCGCGGGGTCTGGACGGACGTCTCGTTCGCTTCTTTAACTGTTATGGCCCGCGGATGAGCGAGGCTGACGGCCGACTCGTTCCCGCACTTGTCGAGGCCGCCATGGCGGCGCGCCCGATGCCGATTCATGGTACCGGTAAGCAGACGCGTTCGATGACGTATGTCGATGATGCAATTGCGTTGCTGCTCCAGGTTGCCGCCGATCCCACGCTAGATTTTCGGCCGGTGAACATCGGCAACGACGACGAGCGGTCCGTTGAAGAGATTGCGCGGGCGCTCTGCGGGGTCGTGGGCATAGCATTTACCGCCGCATATGAACCGGCACGGCCGGACGATCCGCAGCGGCGGCGTCCCGATCTTACCTTTGCGCGTAGCTTAGGCTGGGCACCGCGCACATCGCTCGAAGACGGCCTCCGGCACACCTACGAATGGTTCAGTATGGAGCGACTTACCTTTGCGTAACGAACGTCATCGTCTCACGGTTGCCGGCGTGGATATTCACGTCGAGGCGCCGAAACCGGTCATGCACTGCCTCTCACGGATGCTCGAGCGTGTCGAGCCGGGTGGCAAGTCGCCCTCGGCTACGCAGTTCGTCGTCGATGCCGGTCATCACCATCAGTCGGCGCTCGCTGCGGCCGATGCGTTGATCGCCGAGGTTGCGCAATACGTTGCGGCGCAGCTCGACACGAGCGTTTTGCAGGGTGCCGTCGTCTCGCAAGGCGACGTTACCCTTGCGCTCGTCGGTGCGCCGGCCTCCGCAGCACTGTTGGCGGCCCATCTGACAGCGCGGGGTTGGTCGTTGCTCGCCCCCCGCTACGCCTTCCTGAATTTCTCGTCGCTCACGGTGCTTCCGTTTCCGACGCTCATGCAGGTGCAGGCCACCGCGATGGATCGCTACCCGAAGGCCTATCGACGTGCGTTCGAGATGTCCGCGTGGTGCAGCGACGGAGAGACGCTCAATTTCTACGCCGTGGATCCAGCCAAGGCGAAGCCATCCTTTTCGTGGGCGCAGGAGAGCCGGTTGAGCGGACTCGTTCTGCTCGACGATGAAGGCGACTCTGCCGGTACGCTGACCGAGCTGGAGCCACATGAAAGCGATCCCATATTCGGGGCGCCGAGCAGTGAGATGCCTCTGCGCCGCGCTCGTTTGACCTTCGGCCCGATGGTTTTCACGACAACGGCTCTGGTGCGCTGGGCGGAACGCGGATCGTGACCTCCGCTGTGGCGGTCAAGCCACGGAGCCGCCGCATGCTGGAGACGATGCTTTCAGCGGCGGCGTGGCACAGCTCCTCGCAGTTGCTTTTGCTGTTCGTGACGCCGTTTTTGCTGCGGGGCGTCGGCTTGGAATCCTACGGGCTTTGGGTGCTGCTGACATCGTTTTCGAAATATTGTGCGATCGCTAATTTCGGAATTGGTCCGGCGCTCACCAAGTATGCCGCCGAATATGTCGCGCGCGGCGAACCGGAGAAGACACGCCAGATGACCACCTTCGGCATGCTGTTCTATTTGGGCATAGGTCTTCTGACCGTGCCCATTGTCATCGCGCTCTCACCGCGACTGGTCGTGGCGCTGCATCTCTCGCCGGGCCTGGCTGCCATCGCTCCCGCGCTCTTCGTCTACTTCGCCATTTTTTCGGCGTGTGGCCTCTCCTCGGCGATCTTGTCGCAACTACTGATCGGCCTTGGGCTTTTCGACGTCTCTGCAGGTATCGGGGCAGCCTCTCAAATTACGTTCATCATCGTAGCCGGCGTCATGCTCATCGCCCACTTCAAACTCATGGCGCTTGTCGTTTCGGTGACCGTGCAGATGGTTTTGTCGGGCGTTCTGTGCTACGTGTACGCCCGGGGCAAGCTGGGTCGCGTCTTCGCGAATCCATTCGCCATCCGGCTCTCGGCGATCAAGCCGCTTTTTAAGGTCGGTGGTTGGATTCAATTGAGCAGTGCAATGGTGTTACTGCTTTTCGAATCGCAGTCGATGATGATCGGTCTTTTTGTCGGCGTTTCAGCTGCCGGGCTCTACGATGTCGGAAGTAAGTTGGCACGGGGTGTGCGCGCGCTCTCCTACTACTTCAATACGGCGACGCTTCCGCTGGTGTCGACGCTCGAAGCCGAGAGCGGCCGGGCGCGGGCGGAGTCCACGTTCATGGTAAGCGTCCGCTATGTCGGCCTCATCTCTTTTTCCATCATGGGCTTACTCATCGCGGGGGCTCCCCTCGTGCTGGCGCTTTGGCTGGGTAAGCGCTACGGAACCTCACCGACGATCTTGCTCGTCGTGACTGTTTTGGGCATGACGTACGCTCTCGACAATCTGACAGGTGTGGGTATCACGATTCGCCGCGGTCTCGGGGCAACCAGACTCGAGGTCGTCTACACGGCAACCGCCGCCGTTACGACGATTCTCTGCGGCTTGTTGCTCGTGCACAGATTTGGGGTTGCCGGCGTGGTGTTTGGAACGGCGCTGGGAACGCTGCTGGGAAGCGCGGCGTTCTTCAACGTATTCACTCGCGCCCATCATATCCAGATATGGAATGCGTTGCTGTCGCCGATACTGCGCTTACTGGCATCGACCGTGTTGGCTGCAGGCGCCTTTTGGCTTACCCAGCGGCTGATTCCGGTCTCCTTGTTGGGCTCACGAATGGGTATCTTGGTGGCACTCGTACTCGGCTCCGCGAGCTACATGCTCGTGTTCGCACTTGGCGTCGGTCTTACGCGTTTCTTCGGCGCCGATGATTTGGCCCTCATCCAACGGTCGGTGCCATCGCGGGTAAGTCGCGTATTCCGGTTGCCGCTCGTACGCGCATTTTTCGCGGTCGGATAGGGCGATGCGTCCGGATCATGTCGTCGTCCTCAATGATTCAGCGCACGTCAACGGCGGTGCAGCGCAGGTAGGCTTGTCCAGTGCGCTCGCGCTCGCGCAAGATGGGTTGCAGGTTACCGTAATCTCGGCGGTAGGGCCGGTCGCCCCGGAGCTGGTCTCGCATGAAAACGTGCGGGTGCTTTGCCTCGATCAACATGACATATTGCACGACCCCAATCGTATGCGCGCCATCGTGCAGGGCCTCTGGAACCAACAAGCGGCGAATTTGCTATCGCGCGAGCTCTCGCACCTGGATGCGAGTAAGACGATCGTGCACGTTCACGGTTGGTCAAAGGCGCTCTCTGCAAGTGTTTTGCGTGCGGCAGTCGCCAATAAGTTTCCGACGGTGCTCACCCTGCACGACTATTTCGTTGCGTGCCCAAACGGAAGTTTTTTTAACCATAAAACACGGCGCATCTGCACATTACGCCCACTGAGCCTAAAATGTGCCGTCTCGAACTGCGATTCCCGGAGCTACTCTCAAAAAGTGTGGAGATTGGGGCGCCAGGCACTTCAGGAATCCGCAGGCGGTATTCCCAGAAGTATTAAACATTTCATCACTATTTCCGAGCTGAGCCGCGACGTGTTGCGGACTTTCTTGCCGCGTCAAGCGAAGCTGCACACCGTTGACAATCCGGTTCAAGTCGAAGTGACCGAGCCGGTTGACGTCACCCGTAACAATGAGTTCGTTTATGTTGGGCGTTTCTCGAAGGAGAAAGGCCCGGAGCTTTTTGCCCGTGCGGCAGCGCAGCTCGACGTGCCGGCGACATTCATTGGTGCAGGCGATTGCGCCGAAGCGATTCGTGAGATATATCCGCGTGCCGTCGTTACGGGGTGGCTCGATCATTCAGAAATGTTGCGCCGTCTTCGAAAGGCCCGAGTTCTGGTCGTGCCGTCGCTCTGGTATGAGACGTACGCTTTGGTGGTCGCGGAGGCTGCTGCGTTGGGTGTCCCGGCGATTGTTCCCGACACCAGCGCCGCGCGCGAACGCATCATTGAAGGGGTTACCGGCTTAACGTTTCGCGGCGGGAGCCTCGAGGATCTCGTCGCCAAGATGCAGGCATTTCGTGATCCGCTGCTGGCGGCCGCCTTGGGAAGGGCGGCACGCCAGCGGTTTTGGCAGAGACCGGCGGGGATGGCGGAGCATGTTCGTCAGTTGCACGCGGTCTATGAAGAGGTCTTACGAAGTGCTTAAGCACTTGAGCTGGCGATATGCGCTGACGGCGCTAGGCTCGTGGGTATTCGCTCCTGAGCTTCGCCGGCTGGTAGACTACCGATCGCATTTCACAGCGCTCAGCATTTTATCGATCTTGCCGCTGCTGATGTTGCTGCCGTTCGGCTGGTGGCTTCTGCGCGAAGGTTGGAGGGCGTCCGACAAGAGAGTGCAAGCATTCGCCGGAATTTGGTTCGCCTCGTTCTTGTACGGGCTTTTCATTGCCGTGGCCCACGGAGCGAAAGCGGCAGGCCTTTTTGGTGTTGCAGAGTTTTGTTTGCCGGTCGCCATGGCGATGTGGTTTGCGACGCGCCCCGAAGGGGTCGAGCGGGCCTACGAACGCGTCGCTTATTTCATGCTGGCTTGTGCCGCCGTCTCCAGCGCCTATGGCATTATTCAGTACATCTCGCCACCGCCGTGGGATGTGCAGTGGCAGCTCAATACGGATGCATCGAGCTTTGGCGAGCCGCTGCCTTTCCAGATTCGCGTTTACAGCACGCTGAACTCGCCCGGGACGTTCGGCTCGTTTCTCGCGCTCGTGATGATCATGGTGCTGCCCCTTCTGCGGGCTCGAAAAACATGGGTCACCATATCGCTTGTCCTCTGCGTGGCTGCGCTGGCGCTGTCGCTCGTCCGCTCCGCTTGGCTTGCCCTCGTCCTTGGGATCGTCGTGTACGCGCTGCTCACCCCCTTGCGGGTACGCTTACTAGCGACTCTCGCCGGTTTCTCGATACTCGTGGTGTGCGCCGGCATGTTGGCCTTTGCGCTGATGCCGAACGACGATGCACGTGAGACGCTCTCCGATCGTTTCTCGACCTTATTCGATCTACAGGACGACGGCTCAGCGGCGGACCGGCGGCAATCGACCGAGGTTGCGGTGGAAGACGGAATGGCCAACCCATTCGGTGCCGGCGTCGGGACGACAGGGGTTGGTGCGCGCCTAATGACCAATAGCGGCGATATCAGCGGGGGCGCCGCAATCGATAATGGGTTCGCCTCACGTTTGGTCGAGATGGGCTATCCAGGCTTGGCCGGCTTCCTCGTAGTGACACTCGGTAGCCTATTGTTTTCGTTTAGCGCATGGCGTAGGGCCACAGCTCAAAAGAAGTCCGGGCCGGGCGAATTGCTGGCCGCTGCGACGGCGGTACAGATCGCTTTGCTCGGCATGGAAGCATCGGGCGATACGTATCAAGGGCTAAGCGGCGTTTTCTTCTGGACGACGGTAGCGTTGGTATCGACTCTGGCTACGCAAGCCTCCCGCGCGCGACGAGTGAGTGTCAGGTTGAAGAACGTCACCGCCTAATGCTCGTTGGCGTATTTGAGTGTCTTGGCAAACGTTAGCCGGGCTTTCTTTTTTTGTGTGCCCTCCGACGGTGAGTATAAGGAGGTACCGTATCAGCATCTCGTGGTCTGCCTCGCCGAAGGGCTTACGGCATTAGGAATCGAGTGCTACGCCAATATACCGTATTGGCCGCTCGACGCCGAGCGCCGCACCCATCTGTTGACCTGTAACCCGGAGATATCGCCCGACGATTGCGACCTTGTGATTCTCAGCGACGAATGGCTTCCGTTCGAACGCCGCCTGCCGCCCCGGCTCTTTCACGCTTCTCGGCGGTATCGCACGATCGCTCTGGATCGCCAAGACGGTAGCCGCCTCGTCCTGCTTCAGCCGGAGTTCGGTGGTTTCGATCTCGTCCTTCGCACGCACTACAACCAGTACACGCGCTATCCGGCGAGCTATCGTCCTTGGGCGTTTGGACTCTCTGAACGAATCATACGCGCTACAGGCAGAGCAGGCGAAGACGGTGTTGCGCGGCGGCACCTCCTTTTAGCAAATTGGCGGCATACCCGGTATCCGCATTCACTTCGGCGGGCGGTAGAGCGGCACGCTTTTCCGAAGATCGCCGACGTACTTCCGGTCGATGAGGCGCGTGAGGCGAATGAGGATGCGCCGATCGATCCGTACGAACGAGTCCTCTGGTATGAGACCGGGAAGCGGCACTGGCTCAGCTATTACGAACGTCTTGCGGAATCGGAAGCCTGCGCATGCTTCGGCGGCTGGTTCGTTACACGTTGGCCGGCGTCGAAATCGGGGAGGCTGAGTCGCACGATCAAACAGATCGTGACGCGGATGAGTCTGCGCACGAAATTGGTCTCGCAGTGGGATAGCTGGCGCCTGTGGGAGTCGCTAGCCGCGGGCTGCGCAGCGTTTCACGTCGACCTGGCTCTGTACGGATGCGTGTTGCCGAACATGCCCCAAAACTGGGTCCACTACATCGGCATTGACTTGGACGATGTCGATTCCGCCGTCGAACGAATCCGCGATACGCCTGGGTTGCTCGAGCGCGTCGGTGCGCAGGGCCGTGCTTGGGCGCTCGAACAGTATGCGCCCAAGCCGACCGCCCAACGGTTACTAGACGTACTCGCCGCTACCTGATTCGCCGACGGCGCGTATGACGGTTACACGCTCGATTGTGCCGGTGCCCCCTTGCGCACCGCATCGATGTCGGGCCGCAAGACGCTGCTATACACTTCTTCGAGCCTATCGCCGACGCGCTCCCAGCGATGCTGTTCCTCGACGACACGACGATTGATCGCACCCATCTCCGCTCGAAGGCTCGCCGAAGAAAGAATGGTCACCAGTGCCTCTGCGAGCGCGGGGGCGTCGCCGGGTGGAACCTTGTACCCCCCGCCCTCGGGAACGAGGTAGCGAATGCCCCCCGTGTTCGTAACGACTACCGGCTTCCCGCAAGCCATAGCTTCGAGCACGCTTTGGCCATACGGCTCTCCGAACGAGGGAAGACAGTGGACGGCGCATGCGTTCATGAATTCGGGGACGCGCGTGCGATCGACCCGTCCGACGATCTCGATGCGGTCGGCAGCTTCCGATCGAGCTGCGCGTTCGCGGACGCCGTCGCTTTCCGGCCCGTGACCTGCAATCACCAGCCGGGCATCGGGCACGCGACGAGCGACGACGTCAAAAGCATCCAGCAACGTGTAGATGCCTTTATGTCTCCAAATGCCGTTGAGAAAAAGTATCCGCTTGCCGTTTGAGTCGGCCTCAGCGCTGGGAGCGAATTGCGTTGCGTCGATCCCGTGCGATACGATGAACGTCTTTTTTGCAACGGCATCCGGCCAGGGCATACGGTTGCGTGCCGCGGGCGTCGTAATGAGTAAGGCTTGCGCGCTTTGCTGCTGAACGATATCCAACGCTGCCTTAAATGCCGATCCGATCCCGAGACGAATGCCCTCGAACGACCGCAGCGATGGAGCGCCGGTTGGCCAGTCGCCGACGAAGGTGCCTAAGACGACAGGCAAGCCGCTCCCGACCATGGAGATACTGAGACCGCGCACGACCGGGTTCAACTGATGGATGAGATCGATATGATGGTTGCGGCGGATGGAGTCCAGGAGCGCGCGAGAGCGCACCATGTATTCGAGCTGCCGGAAACCCGGACCGGTGCGTGCGGTGAGGTCGTAGAGATGAACGTTGTCCGGTAAGGGTGTTTGAAGATCGATAACTGGAGCGGCGACATACAACTCATGCCCGCGCCGTGCGAGCTCCCGAATAAAACCATATGCTACCAGGCCATCACCGTGCTGCGCGTGATCGGTGAGATAATGTGAGCCGTGAGAGATAAAGATGGATAATTTTCTCGACACTTGCGCCTCGCTCAGGCGGCTTTGGCAGCGTGCTGCTTTTGCGCTACGAGCGTCTCGAAAAAATCGAGATATTTCGGTCCAACGACCGACCAGGCGTAGGTGCTTCGCACGCGCGCGAGCCCCCGTGCGCTCAACTCGTGCCGCCGCTGCGGGCTACAAAGGAGTTCCGTGATCGCGGCCACCCAGGCGTCTTCGTCGCGCTCGCCAATGACCATTCCCGCATCGCCGACCACATACGGGATCTCCCCGCTGTCGCTGGCGATCACCGGAACGCCGCACGCGAACGCTTCGACCAGCATCCGGCCGAATTGTTCGCGCCAGATCGGCGTCGTCTGACTCGGGCCCAGAAGCATATCCATTGCGTTGAGAAAGCGTGGCACGTGTCCCTGGGTAACATCGGTGCGAATGCGAACGCGATCGCCGTACTTCTGGGCCCAAGCGCGAAGTGCAGGCTCGCACTCGCCGCCGCCGATAATGAGTGCACGCCAAGGCTCGGTAAGGCGATCGAGCGCGCGCATGATTAGCGAGATGCCCTTCGCCTCCGTAAAGCGCCCGAGATAACCGATGACGGGGACATCGGAGTCAGCCCATCCTAGCATCGCACGTGTCTCGTGACGAGATGCGGCATCGGGCGTGAAGGCCTCCACGTCAACGCCCAGGCCGGCGAGGCAGTGCGGCCGCGATCGGTACATGGGCCGTTGCAGGAGGGCCGCTTCGACCGTATGCGAGCCGGCCATCCAGCCATCCGCACGGCGCATGGCGTAGCGTTCGGTCGCGTTGAACGGCGGCGGATATTGCTTATTGATATTTTGATAGGTAACGTACGTGAGTACGCTCGAACGCGGAGTCCAAAGTGCTAATTGTGCGCCCGAGAGAATGTAGGGCTCCTCCCAGCAATGGATGACGTCCCAATGCTGTTGCATGAGCCGGCGCAGCGGGTCACCGTAAAGCGCAACGTGGATGCGATTCGTAAAGTACATCGGGACACCGTGTACCTCCACCGTCTCGTTTTGATTGCGACTCAGTCTCTGCGAACGGAAATCACCAAAACGCGGGTTTCCGCGATAGTAAGAAGGACCGGCGACGGCGACTTCCCAACGGCCGCCGGACGCCTTGGAAATCTCATGCGGCAGACGGCGATTACCGGTCCACGCATACGAATGGCCGATCGTAAGCACGCGTCGCCGCTTCGCGGAAGTCGTCATTTAGTCGCTTTAACCTTTCTCTTCTTGCAAAGGCGTAGGGGAGGTCCTTGGGGGAACCGGGGCCGGCGTCATCAGCGAAGCGAATGCGAAGATGCGTGGGTTCTATGCAATTGCTGCAGACTACTGCGGTTTGTCTTCCCAGAGGCGTTTTGTAACCACTTTGGCATACCCATTTTGGTCTACGCCGCAG
>DATJTD010000236.1:0-2479 GCA_035503775.1 Candidatus Acidiferrales bacterium | reverse complement strand
CCGCGGTGATGGCGAGTGCCGCGCGTCCGGTCGGCGAGCGCCAGAGGGCGCCGGCGTGCATGAGCATGCCGATCGGCTGATAGGTGCTCCCGATATCGAAGAAGTCGCCGTTCATGCCCGCGACCGCCTGCGTCCGCTGCGCCATCGAGGAGACGGTCTCGCCTTTGGAGATCAAGTGGTCGTCACTGAGGACGGTATCGATCCGCAAGGCCGGTCGCGCAAGATCGACCGAGAGTGCATGAATGACCAGCGGTCCATTCGCCGTGATCATGTAGTATCGCCCGAGCGAGACCCCCGGTGCAACGAAGTCTTGTTCGAACGACTCGTCGAGCACGAGCGGAAAGGGGGCTGCCGGCGCGAGCTGGTCAGGCAGGCCGTCGGCGTAGACCGGAAGAGGAGAACTCCAGAGCGCGAGCCCCAGCGCTAGCGCAAAGACCGCAAACGCCCATGACATAAGGCTTCGCAGCTGCCTCTCTGCGTGCACGGTCAGCGCACGCAGGCGGCGCGTGCTTGTGCTTGGCGCAGACCGTCGAGCACGTCGGTGCCCGGGGCGACCAGTGTTTGCTCCGTGCGCGTGCGTGCGTATGCAAAGGCAGCGACCCGGAATTCCCCGACCGTTCCGCAGACGATCGCGCCGTCCGGATCACAGGCAAAGGCACGTTCGGGTGTGACCACGATGACGAAGACGCGCAGTTCGAGCGCACGGGTGCGCGCGAAGTCGACGGTCGCAGGCCCGGTGGTGTCGGCATATGCAAAGAGCGCCGCGCCGGAGAGCCGCGCTTCGACCAGACCATGCGGATTGTGCACGATCCCGGCGTCGACGATCTCGACATCGATGCCGCTTCCCGCCGCCGCATCCGGCTTTCCGGTGACGTCGATGACGGGAATCGAGCTCGGTGCATCGAGGGATCCGCGCGCGATCAGCACATCCGCGTCCGCCGCTGCCGCCTGTTCTGCAAGCCACCGGATCTCGCGCGGATCGTCTGCAGGTGTGAGCGCGATGCGCGCGTGCGTTGCAGGTGCACGTTGGCTGCCGACGCGCGCCGGCGCGTGCGCAGCGCGCGTGGGATTCGGCTCGCCGAGTTCGATCTCGCCGACGATCACGTTCTCCTCGCGATCGCTTGCTCGGGAGATGACCATGCCGCGACTGTCGGCGATCAGGCTCTTACCGCAGTAGAGAACACTGTCGGCCTCGACGCCGCACTTGTTGGCGGCGACGAACGGTACCCCGTTCTCTCGCGCGCGCACGGGGACCATCAGGTCGGCTTGCACGTTCTCGAGCACCGCCGGATCACGCCCACTCGTTACCCAGGCCGTCGGCATGACCAGGATCTCAGCGCCACGGTCGACGAGCGTCGCTGCGATCGTCGGTATGCGGCCGTCGGCGCAGACGAGCACGCCGAGGCGTCCCACGGGCGTCGTGATCGGCTCCAGGCGCTCGCCGCGTGCGAACCAGTGCCGGTCGAAGTGCCACAAGAATTGCTTGTCGGCGTAGCCGAGCACCGCCCCATCGGGGCCGATGACGACGGCGCTGTTGAAGGTCTCGCCGCGTTCGAGCCGCGCCGTGCCGTAGACGATCGTCGTGTGATAGCGGGCCGCGATCTGTGCGATCGCGTCACGCGCCTGGTCGATCTGCTGGGACCGGACGGGGAGCTTGCCGATAACGTACGCAGGGACCGTGCCTTCCGGCACGACGACGAGTTGCGCCCCTTGGGCCGCGCGCTCGATGAGCGCAAGGAGTTCAGGAAGGCGTGATGAGAACGCATCGCGCTCATGCGCACGGGCCTGCACACAAGCGACGGTCAATCTGCGCGTTCTTCCCGGTTCGAAAGAAGAGAGGATGGTGTCATCTTTCATGATACGAGCTACTACCTTGGTTTTTGCCCTTGCGGCACTCTCCTGTGCTCCCGTGAGCGCAGCGCAGGTCGGCGCGGCGCACAGCTCGGTTCACGCCGTCCACCGGGGGCTCGCGCTCAACCGTTTCGCTCCCGCCGACGAATACTTCGGGCCGCTCAAGCTCAGCATTCTCGGAATACGAAATCAAATTCACGACATCGGCCTTGCCTATGATGCGAACCCGAACATCGCCAACGCTGCCTTCGGCAAGGCGGTGATGACGGAGGCCTCGCTGCGCGACTGGGAACGCAAGTATCCGCTCGATCCCGATCTCGCGCGTCACGTCTATCTGCTCAGTCATCTCTACCAGAAATTCGCTTTGGTCGAGGCGCAGGTGCGAGCGCGCGCGACGCAGGCCTGGCTGCTCGGGAAGTATCCGCACACCTGGTATGCCAAAGACGAGCGCCGCCGTATTGCGTATCGCGCCACACATCCGCAGGCGGTCGCGGCTTCGCAGCCGTCGACAGCGGCGACGCCGTTCGGCGTCGCGCCGCTCAATGGGATTGCTCCGGTTCAACCGGTGGCCGCCACTCCATAGACGAGAGACGATCATAGCTCGCGCACACGAGCAAAGAGAGGGGGC
>DATJTD010000235.1:0-7770 GCA_035503775.1 Candidatus Acidiferrales bacterium | reverse complement strand
ACCACCTTAGGGAACGGTAAAGACCTTAAAATTAGGAACCGGGATTAGAAACGTGCCGAACCGACGCGCGTTCCTTGTATCCGGCCTTGCGCTTGCGGCCTATCCATTGGCGGGGCGGGCGCAGCGAGCTCGCGTAGCGCTGGCGACCTACTCGCACATCGACGTTGCCTGGCGATGGCCGCTTCAGGAGGGGCTGCAACAAAGCGACTCGACTTTCCGATCCGTCCTGCGTGTGCTCGATACGTTTCCACAACTAAAGTTTTCCGAAACCAGCGCATCCTATTACGCGTGGATTCGCACTACCGATCCGCCGACGTTTGCACGCATCGCCGACATGGTGAAGCAGGGGCGGTGGGAACCGATAGGCGGATGGTGGACCGAGGCCGACGTCAACATCATCAGCGGCGAATCGCTCATGCGCCAGGCGTACTTCGGGTTGCGCGAATTCCGCGAGCACCTCGGAGTTGCCACAGCGGTTGCGTTCCTACCCGACAGTTTCGGATCGTCGGCAAACCTGCCGGCGATTTTGCGCGCCTCGGGGCTCCAATACTACGTCATGGGGCGCGGTACGTTTTCCGCTGAACCCCTGCCGCGCGCTGCATTCACGTGGAAATCCCTCGGAGACAGCTCGGTCCTCGTCTACAACAACCCCGTGAGCGGCGGAACGAACGACGCCGTCGAGACCGTCGAAAAGGCCGCCGACCTGCAAAACGATCTCCTCGTTTGGTTTGGGTTGGGCGACCACGGAGGTGGCCCGACGATCGAGTCGCTCCGAAAACTCGAATCCTATTTGCAGACGCCGGAGGCGCCCGACGTCGAATTCACGGCCGTCGAACCATACCTTCGATCGGCCGGAAGACCGCCACTCACTTGCACGGGTGAGATCGAGGGCGTTTTCCCCGGCGCGTATACGAATTGCTACGACATGAAGCGTTCGATGATTGACGCCGAACGAGCACTCCTCGATTGTGAACGCTACGACGTTTTGGCGTCCTTATGTGGCGTCGACCTTCCCACCCCGTCGCTCGACGAGCTGTGGGAATCGTTGCTGCTCAACCAGCACCACGACACGATTTCGGCTACCGGATTGGAACAGAACGTCTCTGCGGCGATATCGCAAAATCGGGCCGTCGCCACGCGAGCCGCCGAGATCGCGCGGCCCTATCTCGAAAGCATCGTCGATCGAATTCCCCATTCGCCGGAGGACGAGGCTGCGCTTGTCGTTTTCAATCCGCTGCCACATCCGGTTCGTGCCGCGGCTACGTATCCGCTCTCCGCGCCGCCCGGACGCGTTCCGGTGCTGCTCGATTACGCCGGAGCCGAAGTGGCGGCGCAGTCCGCCTCCGCCGATCCGCTTTACCCTGACCACAGCCCGCCGACAATCTTTGCAGTCGAGCTTCCGGCGTTCGGGTACGCGTCCTACCGCGCGACGGGAACGCGCCCGCACGTGCCGCCGCCGGCCAACGTCTTGCCGACGCATCTGTCGATAGGAGGCTACACCGTAACCCTCGATCGAACAACCGGGTTGCCGTTAACGCTGCGCGGCTCGAATGATGTGCAAACGTTTGGGCGAGCAGGTTTCGCGGTCTTCACCGATCGGGGCGACACATGGGCATCCGACGGACTTCCGACGTACCCCCCGTTCGGATTCTTCGACCTGCATGACCTCGTTCTCGACGAATGGGGACCTGTTCGCGTCGTCGCCAAGGCAACTCACGTATTTCGCTCTTCGCGAATCGACACGCGCATCGAGGTGCGCAACGGCGAACGCGCCGTACGGTTCACGGCCGACATAGACTGGAAGGAGCGATTTATGCGTGCGGCATTTTCGTTCGATCTTCCGGGTGCGAGCGCATCGTATGACATTCCGTTCGGGGTGATCGAGCGGCGATCAGCGCCGTTGACGCAGCCCGGCATCTCGTTCGTGGCAAGAAACCGCGCGACTGCCGGTGTCGTCGGCTTGGTCACTTGCGGCAATCACGGTTTTTGGGCCTCCGATACCACGCTGGGCGTTTCGCTGGTTCGTTCGACGGCCTTTTCGGCGCTCGATCATGCAGATTACGGCATTTCCGACCTCCAAGATACCGGCAGGCGCCGCATCTCGTTCATGCTTTGTCTTTGCGACGACCTGGCCGAGCTGACGCGCACCGCCGATGCATTCGAACGGTGGTTTCCCGTGCTTTGGAATGGGACGCACGACGGAGACGCCGCGTTGTCTGCGACTTTCGCAGACGTCCCCGAGAATCTGACCGTGGCAAGCCTCCGCCGCGTAGCCGACGTCAGTGAGGCGCGAGTACACGAGCTCGCCGGCAACCATACTACGAGCACGTTACGGATCGGATCGGCGAGCGGCACGACCGCACTCGATCCGTACGGCATACGTACGTTGCAGGTGCGCGGCGGATCATTTGAAGACGTTACTCCGCAATAGAGCGGCGGTGCTAGCAGCGTCGGCGCTGCTTATCGCGCTTGCGGGAAGCGCGGCTTCCGCCGGCTTCTTGGCACCGCTGCTCGAAGCCGTCGCGACGATAGTTTTCTTGGTCGTGCTCTTCACTGCCCCGGTGCGCGAGATGCCGGCGTCGGAATCTCACTTCCGCGCGGCGGTGCCGTTCGCACTTGGAGCCGCAGCGGCGTTTACGGGAACAAGTGGCTGGCTCGTCGGCGCGCCCGGATTCGAACACGACTGGAAGTGGCCGCTGTGTGCACTGCAGTCGCACGACCAGCTCCAGTCACTCTCATCGCTTTGGCTTCTTTGGGGAAGTGGCGGCCCCGCTGTTGAGGCGCTCGGCATCTATCCGATCACGCTTGCGAATTGGATTCTCGGCTATGCATTGCCTGATAATCTCGCCCTGCTCGCGCTCATCGCGGTCATTGGTGGATGTGCTGGCGTCGGCATTGCGGCGCTCGCAGCCGGTTCAGGCCTGCAAAAACCGTATCAAGTCGTTTTGGCCGTTAGTATCGCGGCGATGCCGGCGTGGTTTAACCGCATGAATGCCGGACACTTGCAGTGGCTCTTGGGATACGCGCTGCTTCCCGGTGTACTCGCGCTGACGCTCGCGCGGATACGCGTAACGAAGATGATCGGGGGTCTCGGCGCAATGCTCGGTATTGCTGCGGGGCAGGCGCAGTTTTTACTGTTTTTCCCCCTGGTCGCGTTGCCGTTTTTGATTCGGCGCGGATTGTTCCTAGCCGGGTGCGCGGCATTTGCGCTGATGACGGCGCTGCAATTACCCGCGATCATCGCGATAGCTTACGCGCAAAACGTCAACGCGTTCGCTTCCCAACGAACGAACCTCTCGTGGCAAACCGCACAGAGCGATCCTCTGTCGCTAGCGCTTATTTCCGGCGCCGACCCGGCACACTATTTCCTTCACTGGCAAAAGACTGCTGCGTTCCTCTGTTCGCTCCTGGTCATCGGTCTTGCGGGCATCGGCGCCGGGCGCAATACCGTGACCAGGATTCTGGCTTTTGTGTGGGTGCTCTCGGCGGTATGGAGCAGCGGGCTCGACGGTCCGCTAGCCGGTGCGATCTCGTGGTTCTTCACGCACGTCCCGGGCGCGCTGGCGCTCCGCGAGTTCGCGCACGCGCAGGCAGTCACGGCCTGCGCACTGCTCATCCTCGCGGCGCATGGAGCGCACGCGGTCGGGCGCCGTTTGCGTGGCGCCGCGACGACAGGCGCAATCATTACCTTCGCATCGCTTCTTCCCCTGACGGCGGCTGCATACTCCGGCGAAATCACCCATCTGAGCGGCCCCGTGCCGTACTCCGCCGAGCGCGACGCTACTGCGCGTGACATTGCCGGGCTCCCGGGCTCGGGCCAAATCTTATGGTGGCCGGGCCTCGATTCGGTTGGGCTCACCGATGAACCGACGCGCGGCGGCGTCGACAGCGACGCCTTTGCGACCGGGAACCACGCCCCGTACCTCGAGTATCGGCCCACCGCCGCGCTGGCGCAAGCGGTCATGGCGCTGAACGCTGGCGATCGTGCCGCGTGCGGGCTACTTGGAGACCTCGGCATTCAGGCCGTGGTGATGCGCGACGATGTCCGGATAGACGCCGGATCGGCTTTCGCTCCAATGCGTGCGCCTAGCGAACGCAACCTGATCCGGGACGGCTTGCGCGAAATAAGCCGGCACGGTGTGTATCAGGTTTACGTCGTGCCGTGTTATCGCGGTCGCTTCACGATCGCGCGCGACGCGGCAATCGCGGGTGATTGGACGACGGTAGTAGCCGTCGCGAGAACGCACGGAAGCACCGACGAGCGCACGCAACCGCCACCCGCGCCCACCGGGTGCCGGCCGCAACCCTTCGATGCCGCCGAATATCGGTCGGTCGACATCGATCAAAATTGGGTGCCGCTCACAAGCGCCGACCGTTACTTCCTGGCCTTCGATAACGCATTTGCCGACGTGCTAATAACAGGAAACGCCGCCAACAAGATAACGCAAGTTGCACTTGCCGCGACCAGCGGCGCGCCGTACCGGTGGATGACCCCGGACAAGCTCAATGCTCTACGCCTTCGACAGCCGGTAGCTGTCTGGGAGGTCGCACAGTGCGGCTCGCGGTTACGCGTAGGCACCCACACAATGAGCACGTCGCAGCCCAGGACGTTCCGAAATGGGACATTTGTCTTACGAGGTCCGCATTTGGTCGTGGCGCACTACGGCACTGTGGCAGGATGGAGCCTGTCTGCACGCGGAGAAGGTTTAGCGCAACCTGTCCAGGCTGATGGATTCGCGACCGGATGGCTCTTACGCGCCGGCCGATGGCAGCTTGCGCTCGTTCAGAGCGGGCCCCCAATGCGCCTGCTCTGGTGGGCCGTCGTTCTCGCAGCCGCGATCTGCGCGTTCTTAGTGCTCGATATCCGTTTCAAGGCATAGGTCCGGAGGTCTTTTTGTCGCGCCGCGCCGCCACGTATAAGCTCCTGCGCCGTCACTGGCCCTTACTGATTCCCGCGCTCTTCACAGTAAGCGTGTTCCATGCCTGGTTCGCGCCGGGACTGATCCTTGGCGCCGACTGGGTACGCCGCGTCCCCGACGAGCTCAATGGCTACTTCCCTTGGCCCCATGTCTGGAATCACGCGCAGCAACTCGGTGAAAACGACTCCTATTACTTCAACTATCTGCCGCTCTTCTCGCTGATCGGGCTGTGCTCACGGCTTCAGGGTTCGTGGAACGTCATCGAGCGCATCTTCTTCCTTTGGCCGTACGTTGCGGTCTCCGTGTTTTGCCCGTACGTGTTTCTCGTCCGCGTGACCCGCTCTCCGTACGCATCGGCGATCGGGACGTGCATGTGGTGCATCAACACATGGATCATCATGGCCGCCGAGCGCGGAGCGATTCCATCGCTGGTGGCCGCATCGCTGTTACCGCTGTTCTTCCTCTTCGCGCTGCGTTTCATCGAGCGACCGCGCATGGTCCGAGGAATTGGCCTAGCGGCGTTACTAACGGCAATATCGCTCTACGATCTCCGCTACGTTTATATCGCGATCTTCTTTGCACTCGTCCTGGCAAGCGAGCAATTGCTCAAGGATCGATCGTGGAAGCGAGCCATCACGGCGATACCGGCGTTGCTCGTCGCTTGCATCACGACACTGATCCTGAATCTCTACTGGATCATTCAGCAATTCTTCGAAGCAACGAATCCCGGCGCAGGGTATGGAACCGTTCTCGATTACATCCTAAATTCGCACTTCATGACGCCGCAACACGCGCTTGCAGGCTTCGCGGTCTTCTATCATTGGGTCGCCTCGAACGACCCCTTTACGCCCACGAATCCTGACTGGTATTTCTTCCTGATACCCGTATTCACGTTCGTTGTCTATTCGCTCGTCTGGAAGCGGCGCTGGGTATGGTCGCTAAGCATTGGTTACGCGGTATCGATGCTGCTCCTGTGCGGTCCGAGCTGGCCCGTCGACAAGATAAACATCTGGATCTTCGCTCACGTGCCTGGAATGATGCTCTTTCGCGACGTTACCAAATGGATGTCGCTACTGATCATATCGTACTCCACGGTCATTTCAATGGGCATCGCGCGGTTCATTGCCTATACTCGGCTGAAGCTGGGAGCCGGGCGCGTGATGATGACAGCGCCATTGCTAACTGGTGCACTCGCCGTCTGCTATGCCTTGATGATGAATGACGCTTACAGCCCGATTCGGTATCGCGTCTTCTACACGTATAACATGCATAGCGACGTAGTGGCACTCGAGCGCTATCTGCAAAGCCGCCCCGGGCATCCCCGGAGCCTCATCTTTCCGCGCGACATCGAACCCATGCGAGCCATCTCTTCGCACCCGTACGTCGAAGGGCTGCAAATCGAAAATAGCGCGAGCCCGGACGGCTTACGTCATCTCAATCTAGAGTGGGACAGCCTCTACGGTTTCTTTTCATCTCCGTTCGCCCCGGATATGTTGCGCGAGATGAACGTCGACTATGTAGTAGTGCCGTATGACTACGATAAAGTGATCTACCAGGGCGCCATTTCGAACTGGACTTTCTACGATGCGCTTCAATTCATGCAATCGCGCCCATGGCTCGAATTCGATCGTCGAATCGGTAGGCAATACGTCTTTCGGATGCGCGACCCGATGCGCGCAAAGGCTTTCATCGCGCCAGATCCGTTTGTGATGAACGGCGGCGGGGCGACGCTTGCGGCACTTGTTGGAACCCCGCTCGTCAACGACCGAATGGCGTTCCTGCTTCCGGATCAGCCGCTCCCCAACATCTGGCGGCGCATACCAAACTATGTCGGTGGAGCATGGCCGATCGACACGAACCTGGCGAAAATCGGCAAGGCACGGCTCGATGTATATGCGGGCGAGAGACTTGCGCGAGCCGCAAAATCGGGGCGCTTCGTGTTTACCGCGGCGGGTGTGAGTACCGCATCGGGTATTCCGAATCTCTACTCCGGGGATGGGCCAACTCTCTTCGACACGCATTCCGCAACGCCGGGAAGCGGATCGGCGACATTTAGCATAAATCTCAGCGACATATCGACATTGAACCAGACGATGTTCGAAACGCGATCGTTTGAGCGCTCGGTTTCGGAGCTCTCCTACGCCGGCGCCGACATTCTGTACGAACCCGCGACCCGCGAGCAGGCAACCGTTACATATGTCGGGCGAAACCGCCGGGACGGTATCGTAGAAGTACAGAATGGCATCGGAGTCGCGCTAATCGCCGATGTCAACTTGAGCCAACTCAAGATCCCCATTCCGTTTACTGCGACTTTCGAGGGCAAGGTGGCGACCTGCCCAAGTGACTGCACGCTTCGCGCCGTTCTGTGGAGACCTGGCGTGAATCGCATCGTTCTGCACTTCGCTCTCTCCAAAGCGCAGGCAGCCATCTTGAGAGGAACCACTTTCGAGGCAATGCTCGCTTCTCAGCGGCCGATGAGCTTGCCGGTGACGAAGACCGTTACATTGCTCTCCGGCGTGTCGATACCACTGCGCTTGCGACCGTACGTCGATTTTCGCTACGGGCCGCTTGCCTCGAACGCGGCAGCCATGATCTACCTGCGTCTTCGCTCCACGGAAGATGGGAGGATAGTTTGGTATGCAGACGAGTTGCCCCAGACGGGTATTTACGCGCAGCAGTTGCAGTATGCCATCAACGACGCGCTTCATGTGCAGTTCGAGCGGCTGCTCGATCGTCATCGATTCGACTACGCTTGGCTTGCAAAGAACCGGCTCGCCGACGAACCGGACGGCGCCGGTTTGTACGACATCACCGCGGTGATGGTGAGTGCCAGCCCACGGATCGTCCCCAA
>DATJTD010000234.1:0-2683 GCA_035503775.1 Candidatus Acidiferrales bacterium | reverse complement strand
CGCGCGGCACGCGCGGCGATTCTCGTTTGATGACGATCGCTCGTCGTGAAATCGCGCCGGCCACGATTAAGAAAATATGTACCACACACGACTTGTTGTGGAAATTTGAGCCATTTCCGGAAGAGATGTAGCGCACGCGCCAAGATTTTGGTATGTGAAATCTGCGCGTCCTGCCCGCGTGCAACGTGCGTGACCGTGGTGCTTTCTCTTTTTCTCGATGGGGCTACGAACGTGACGAAGCAACTTCTTGGGCGAGGCATGCTTCTGGTGAGCATATTGCTTTTGGCGTCGTGCGGTGGTGGCGCCCTCTCCAGTTTGCCTTCATCGAGTTCGAATGGTGTTGCCGGCGGAAGCGGCGCAATGGATGAGGCGCCCTCTGCGCTGACGGACTTGGATGCGGAGATCGCTGCGGGATACGTCCGTCATGCCTGCTCGTCGTCGGGGGCGATGAGCTGTCATGCACTCGTCGTGACGCATGCGGGCCTCTCGGCACTCGGTTACGCGGCGGACGATGCTGCAACGGCCGCGCCGACGAGCCCCGCGCTTCCGACTCCTCCGTCGCGTGGTGGCTATGGGCCGGCCGACTTGCAGTCGGCCTACAACATCGATCCCACGGGTGGTGCGGGAGAGGTCGTTGCGGTTATCGAGAGCGGCGACGCGCCGACGCTCGAAGCGGACCTCGCCGTCTACCGCGCGGCGTACGGCTTGCCGCCGTGCACGACCGCCAACGGCTGCTTCCGCAAATTGAATCAAAAAGGCGAAGCTGCTCCCTTGCCCAAGGTCGACCCCGACTGGGCGGAAGAGACCTCGCTCGACGTCGACATGGTCTCCGCGCTCTGCCCGAAGTGTGACATTCTGGTCATAGAGGCGGCCAAAGGCGGCAACTCCAACGACCTCGATGATGCCGTCAATACCGCGGCTACGCTTGGAGCCGTGGCCATCAGCAACAGCTACGGCGGCCCGGAATACAAACAGGAACTCAAAGACGACGGACCGGCCTACGACGATCATCCCGGTATCTTCATCACTGCAAGCGCAGGCGATAGCGGTTACGGCACCTCCGATCCGGCGGTGTTTGCCAACGTCGTCTCGGTCGGGGGTACGACGCTGCGGCGTGACGCTTCCACGACGCGTGGTTGGTCGGAACGCGTGTGGACCGGCACGGGATCCGGCTGTAGCACCTACGTTCCCAAGCCTGCGTGGCAGCATGACACCGGGTGTTCGAAACGCACCGACAACGATGTGGCTTTCGACGCGGATCCCTACACGGGTGTTTGGGTCTACGACAGCACGATCGACGAGGGCTACGTCGGCTGGCTCGTCTTCGGCGGAACCAGCGTCGGCGCGCCGGCAATCGCAGCGATCTATGCGCTCGCGAGCAACGGGTTAGGCAATGCCTCGTCGCTCTACGCAAATGCCGGCGACTTGTTCGATATTACCGGCGGCTCCGACGGCAAATGTTCGCCCGCGCCGACGTACCTCTGCACGGCCGAGCCCGGCTACGACGGCCCGACGGGCAACGGAACACCCGACGGCATCGGAGCATTCTAGGGCGCGGTCGCTTACGAGCACGTATACCGGTTGCGAATGAGAATCGCCGTGCTCTTCAAAAAACGCGGCGATTCTCATCTCTCTCTTTGTTCACGCGCCAGGAGCAACGCAGTCCTGAGGCGCACCCTCCCACCCCAGGCGCAGCCTACCTCAGCGACCATGTTCAGGAGTTCTACGATGACCGATCAAGAAGTTGAACCGTACGTCGGCAAACCGGTGCGCGTCACGCTCGCCGACGGCCGCGTCATTGCGGGGACGCTGCACCTCGACCACGGCCACGGCCATGGACACGCCCACTACCTAATCGCCAGCGATCCGGTTCTTCCCGGCGGCGAGAAAGTTCGCGAGATGTTCCATGGACCGCAGACCTTCGTCACCATCGAAGACGCCTCCGACGATCCCGCCGCCGTCGAATAAGCCTCGGAACGTCGGCCTAGCAGCCGCGGTCGTAGCGCTGTTTCTCGCGCCGGTGTCTGCATCGGCGAATGACGCGTTTCATTTGCCTTGTGCCTACTTTGTAGCCCTCGAAACGGGACGAGTTCGGCTGGCCGTGATGACTAGCAATCGCGTGGACCTGAAAGTCCGGTTACAACGGTGGGTTTGTACCTTCCCCTGGGCGGAGCATTCGACGATTGTGCACGGCTGACGAAATAGCACCTCAGACGAAGCCGCGTGCAGGAAAGGCGTGTGACCGCTGGATCCAGTTCGTCGCAGCGTAACGAGCGGCTCCATCGACGACGTGCAGTGTGTAGGCGTGGCGGGAGACCGCTGACCGGTTTGGTGCGCTGTAGTGCGGCAACAACCCATGGAAGAGGACGAGCGTTCCCGCCTCCACTTCAAGGGGCACGGCGCCGGATGTGGGCCACGGTGTTGGATCGAGGTGCTCTAGATGTGACCCGGCGGCGTCGACGACCAAGCGCTCGCGAAGCGGGCCGCGGTGGCCGCCGGGTTCGACCCAGAGGCAGCCGTTTTCGCGATCGGCGCGCTCGAGTGCGAACCAGAGCGTGGTGACCGTCTCCGGCTCGGTCGCAAAATAGGTGGCGTCCTGATGCCAGCGCACTTCGCCGCCGATGTGCGGCTGCTTGAAGATGTACATCGACTGATAGACCAGCGGCTCCGTTAATCCAATCTC
>DATJTD010000233.1:0-22114 GCA_035503775.1 Candidatus Acidiferrales bacterium | reverse complement strand
TCGCACCCGAGTCGCGCATCGTCGTTTATTTTGCACCGAATACCGACGCCGGCTTCCTCGACGCCGTAACGACAGCGATTCACGACACGGCCAACAAGCCGTCGGTCATCTCCATCAGTTGGGGCGGCCCCGAAAGCACGTGGACCGCACAGGCGATGACGGCGTTCGACCAAGCGTTGCAGTCGGCCGCAACCCTTGGAATCACGGTCTGCGTCGCCGCCGGCGACGGTGGTTCGACCGACGGCGTCAGCGATGGGCAAAACCACGTCGACTTCCCTGCTTCCAGTCCGTATGCTTTGGCGTGCGGCGGTACCAGCATCTCGGTGGCCGATGGAGCGATCTCCTCAGAAGTCGTGTGGAACGACGGCGCAAAAGGAGGCGCAACGGGCGGCGGTGTCAGCGTGCAGTTCCCGCTCCCAACGTGGCAAGCGAACCTAACGGTGAACAACGGAACAACGTCGGCACCACTGACGATGCGCGGCGTACCCGACGTAGCCGGCGACGCCGATCCGGATACCGGGTACGACGTTTTGGTCGATGGAAGCAGCGAGGTCGTTGGCGGGACGAGCGCCGTCGCTCCCCTATGGGCGGGACTCATCGCGCGGATAAACGGCATCAACGGGACGTCAGCGGGATATATCAATCCGAAGCTATATGCTGCGCCATCGTCTTTCAACGATATCGTGCAAGGAAACAACGGCGGCTTCTCTGCATCCGCCGGATGGGATGCCTGTACGGGCCTCGGCAGCGCGAAAGGTCAAGCGATCGCGGGCATCCTCGGGACGACCTCGCAGATTCTTCATGGCACCGCAGCCGCGCGAAGGGATGGAGCTGCCTCCGTGAAAACCTGACTGCCGCGCTCGACGTCGTGACCTCCACGGAATGTCTTTCCTTCGCGCGCGAGGAGTCGGACGAGTACCGTCTCGCCGGCAATCCTCTTGCGAAATCGCAGGTTTTCACATCGGGGTGCTCAGAAGACGCGACGATGAGCAGCGTTCGTGTTTTGGTAGGTACGCGTAAGGGTGCGTTCATCTTAACGGCCGACGAGAGCCGGAAGCAGTGGGAGATCGACGGTCCGCACTTTGCCGGCTGGGAGATGTACCACCTCAAAGGCTCTCCCGTCGATCCCAATCGCATCTTCGCATCGCAGAGCAGCGGCTGGTTCGGCCAACTGATCCAGCGTTCCGACGACGGTGGGAAGACGTGGGAACCCGTCGGCAATCAGTTCACGTATGACGGCGTGCCGGGGACGCACCAGTGGTATGACGGCACGCCGCATCCATGGGAATTCGCGCGGGTCTGGCATCTCGAACCATCGTCGACCGATCCGCAAACAGTCTACGCCGGCGTCGAGGACGCAGCGCTCTTTCGCTCAACCGACGGCGGAAAGAGCTGGCACGAGCTCTCCGGCTTGCGAACGCACACCACGGGGTCTTCTTGGCAGCCCGGAGCGGGCGGGATGTGCTTGCACACGATCCTCCTCGACCCGCTGCATCCCGGGCGCATCTTCGTCGCGATCT
Source organism: Candidatus Acidiferrales bacterium (assembly GCA_035503775.1). Taxonomy (GTDB): domain Bacteria; phylum Vulcanimicrobiota; class Vulcanimicrobiia; order Vulcanimicrobiales; family Vulcanimicrobiaceae; genus DATJTD01. The sequence continues at coordinate 20,594 of DATJTD010000233.1, read as the reverse complement.
CGGCGGCCGGTGCATTCCGCAGCGACGACGGCGGCACGACATGGCGGCCGATCAATCGCGGCCTCAAGTCCAATGGCATCCCGGATCCCGACGCCGCGGTCGGTCACTGCGTGCACCGGATCGCGATGCATCCCGCGCGCCCCGACGTGCTGTTCATGCAAAAGCACTGGGACGTGATGCGCAGCGACGACGCCGGCGAATCGTGGCGAGAGGTCAGCGGGAATCTACCGACCGACTTCGGCTTTCCGATCGATGTCCACGCGCACGAGCCCGATACGGTGTACGTGATACCAATCAAAAGCGATTCGGAACACTTCCCGCTCGACGGGAGCTTGCGCGTCTACCGCAGTCGCAGCGGTGGCGACGAGTGGGAAGCATTGACCAACGGCCTTCCGCAACGCAACTGCTACGTCAATGTGCTTCGCGACGCGATGGCGGTGGATCGACTCGAGTCATGCGGCATCTACTTCGGGACGACCGGCGGCCAAGTCTACGCGTCGCCGGACGCCGGGGAGACGTGGGCGCCGATCGTGCACGATCTTCCGGCCGTCCTCTCGGTCGAGGTGCAGACGCTCCCGTGACCGTGCAACCGGTGCGCGTGCTCCTGCCGGCGCACCTGCGCACGCTCGCCCGGGTCTCGGGTGAGATCACGATAGACGTCCGCGGTGAGGTGACGCAGCGCTCGATCCTCGATGCGCTGGAACGTCGTTACCCCGTGCTCCGCGGCACCATTCGCGACCACGTGACTCACAAGCGGCGGCCCTTCGTGCGTCTCTTCGCGTGCGAGCGCGATCTTTCGCACGACGCACCGGAGACGCCATTGCCCGATGCGGTCGCCAGGGGCAAAGAGCCATTGCTCATCGTGGGCGCCATGGCGGGAGGCTGAGCGGCCATCCTTAGCACACCCAGCCCGTAGTCGAGGACGCGGCTTGCCGCGATTTCGACCTCATCTCAACGTACGCTGCAGGGTGCGCCGCAATCGTGCCCGCGCGCCATGGCGACCATCAGGATCCCGCGGTCCGGCTCATTCCTTATGGAAGAGAAAACTGCACTCAGCGGGCCATTGACATCGCTTACCCGCGCGATCTCCCGTCTCGGCGCCACGCGACGCCGTGTTGACCGCATGCCGTGCGATCGCAAAGAATTCTGGAAACGAGACGCTCGCCAAATCGTCGGCGAATCGTGGCGAATCGTAAAGAAGCCGCTGCTTCGAGCCAGGATTGAGGACGAGACTACCACGTCCATGACCTCGGCTGCTCTGCCCGAGAAGGATGGCAGCAGTACGATAGACGTGGTGGCGGGTACATTCCCGGTCAAATTTGTCCGATACATTACGAAACGTGAATTGTGCGCGGAACGACGCGGCGAAGAGTTCGGCTACGGCGTTTACACCACCGGCAGTGGTTCATTTGCGGATGCCTTTGGAGGTCGCAACGGTGATTGCTCCTGAAATCTTCAAACCTACACAGGCTGCCGAACCTTTGGATCTCCACATCGACGGCACGGTCGCAAAACGCGATCTCATCGAGTCGTTGCTCGCTACCTTGGAGGCCTGTTCTCCGGGCGCGCGTGAAGCATCGCGGCGCGCCGGCAAATGGTGTGAGCGCATCGCTATCGCGATGGATATGAGCGACGAGGAGATCACCACGACGATGCTCGTGGGGACCTTGCACGACGTCGGTACGATCGCGACGCCGCGGGATATCCTCAATAAACCGGGCCACCTCTCCAACGATGAGTGGGAGATCGTGCGTGGGCACGCCGCGCGAGGAGCGGAGATACTCGATCAGATTCCGTCGCTGTGCGACCTGGCTCCAGCGGTGCGGGCGCATCACGAGCGCTTCGACGGCTTCGGTTATCCCGACGGCATCGCCGGCAGCGCCATCCCCATCGCCGCGCGCATCGTCGCCGTTGCCGACGCCTTCCAAGCGATGGTCAGCGAACGCCCCTACCGGCGGCGCATGGCTCCAGGCCAAGCCGTCAGCACCTTGATGGCGGGACGCGGCTCGCAATGGGATCCAGCCGTCATCGATCGCGCCGTCGTCCTCTTTGCGGCGTCCGCGGACTAGCCCAGCGTAGGCCTGCCGACGTCGTCCAGGAGAGCGGCAGCCGTCCACCCAACCGTGGTTCGATGTCGAGCGATTTTCTCGTCGCACTTCCCAAAGCGGAACTGCACGTGCACATCGAGGGCACCTTGGAACCGGCGTCTCTGCTCGAGGCTGCGCAACGTAACGGCGTGCGCCTCCCTTATGCGACCGTCGAGGACGTGCAGGCAGCATACCGGTTCACCGACTTGCAATCGTTTTTGGATATCTATTATGCCGGCATGTCGGTACTCCAGTATGAAACCGACTTCTTCGACTTAGCGGAGGCGTACTTTCGGCGCGCGCAAGCGTGCGGCATCGTGCACGTCGAGTTCTTCTTCGATCCGCAGGCCCACACACTCCGCGGAGTGCCGCTGGAAGTCGTGCTCGACGGCTTATGGGAAGCGTCACGCCTAAGCGAGCAACGGTACGGGATATCCAGCGCGATGATTATGTGCTTCCTGCGTGACCGACCGGCCGCAGAAGCGATGGCGACCTTGGAAGCCGCGCTCCCGTTCGGTGAGCGCATCGTCGGAGTTGGGCTCGACAGCGCTGAACGGGGTCATCCGCCCTCGAAGTTCGCTGAGGTTTTTGCGCGGGCGCGGGCCGAGGGTTGGCACACGGTAGCGCATGCCGGTGAAGAGGGGCCGCCCGCGTACGTAGTCGATGCGCTCGACCTTCTGCACGCCGAGCGCATCGACCATGGAGTCCGTTCGCTGGAAGATTCTCTGCTGGTCGAGCGGCTGCGACAGTCGGGTACACCGCTGACGATCTGCCCACTCTCCAACGTGAAGCTCGGCGTCGTCAATCGAATCGAGGACCACCCGCTCACAACGATGCTCGAACGAGGCCTCCACGTCACCGTCAATTCCGACGATCCCGCCTACTTCGGCGGCTACCTCGATGACAATTTTCGCGCGCTGCAAGACGTGCTGCGCATGGAACGTGATACGTGCGTCACGCTCGCCCGCAACAGCATCACCGCATCTTTTTTAACGCCCGCACAACAGCGCCGCCACCTCAACGCCATCGACGCCGCCTGCAGCGAGGTTGCCGGCGAAGGGGCGTAACGCCGCGAGCTGTCAGCCCTCTCCGAATGCGAGGAAGAGCTCGTCTCGCACGCAGCGCAGTGCACCGCCGGTTAGAGGTTGCGCGCGCTCACGAACAACGGGGGAAGGACGAATCGACTGGGGTGTTCTCAGCGTGCCTTTCTGAGCGTTAAGTTGTAGCGAAACGCTCCGGTCTGCACGTGATGATTGACCGGCAGCGGGTTTATCCCGTGATACGTCATCCTCGCCGGGCCGCCCCAAACGACGACGTCACCGTGGAAGAGTTCGATCCGCCGGACGCGATCGCTACGCGATTGGCCGCCCCAAAGAAACATGCACTTCACGCCGAGTGAGACCGAGACGATCGGCATGCTGACATCGCGTTCGTTCTTGTCTTGATGTAAAGAGAGGCGGCTGCGCGGCGCATACCGGTTGATCAAACACGCGTCGGGTGTAAATCCCGCAAAGCCGGCCGCTTGCGCGGCGCGTTGTGCCAGATCGCCGATCACTGCAGGCATCGGCGGCCATGGCCGATTGGTCAACGGATCGTTTGCGTCGTAACGATAGCCGGTGCGGTCGGTAACCCAACCAACGTCTCCGCAGTTCGTCATCGCGACCGACATCTGCCAGCCCCCAGGCGTGACCATCTGCCGAAAGGGTGCGACACGGGCGATCTCCGCGAGCGCGTCGAGGAGCGCGACGTCGACCGGCTGCGCAAAGCCCGCGAGCACCGTCGCGCCCGGGTCGAGGATGAGACGGGATTGGGCCTCCGCCGGCGCCCGCTCGAAAAAGTTGGCCGCACCGCGCATACGTTCCAGCTGCGTGCTGCGCCGGCTATCGTCCTCCCTTCGGACGTTTGCGCTTGCAACGCTGCACGATCATCGTGCGCTCCACGCTGCATAGAGAGACCCCCGAGAGGCAACCTCGGCAAGACTTCCGAACCGTCCCGAAAGCCGCCGCGCGGCCGAATGGCCTCGGTCCTGGCGACGCCCGATATCGAGCGTGCAGTCTTCTTCATCGGTCTTGGTCGCCGGTCCGGCGCAGAGAACGTTTGGCAACTGCCGGTTCCGAGAAAGATAGGTAGCCTATGCGTACCGAAGCCGTGCGCGATCCGAATATCAGCGAAACCGATCCCGACCTAGCGGAGCTTCTGCAGAGCGAGATTCGCCGGCAGACCGATAAACTGACGCTCATCGCTTCAGAAAATCACGTCTCACGGGCGGTTCTCGAAGCGTCGGCCTCGGTGCTCACCAACAAATACTCGGAAGGTTACCCCGGTAAGCGTTACTACGAGGGGCAACAGATCGTCGACCAAGTCGAGTCGCTGGCGATCGCGCGGGCAAAAGAACTCTTCGGCGTCGAGCACGTCAACGTGCAACCGTACTCGGGATCGCCCGCGAATCTTGCGCTCTATCTCGCGTTCTTGAAACCCGGTGACGCCGTCATGGGGATGGCCGTTCCGATGGGTGGTCATCTCACGCACGGCTGGCCGGTCTCGGCAACCGGCACGTGGTTCCGGAGCGTACAGTACGGCGTTCGACGCGACACCGGGCAAGTCGATCTCGACGACGTGCGCGAGATCGCCTTGCGCGAGCGTCCGAAGCTGATCTTCTGCGGCGGTACGGCAATTCCACGGACGGTCGACTTCGCGGGATTTGAGCAGATCGCGAACGAGGTCGGCGCAATTCTGGTTGCCGACATCGCGCACATCGCCGGTCTCGTGGCCGGTGGGGCGCACCCGTCGCCGGTTGGCCACGTGGACGTCATCTCCACGACGACGCACAAGACGTTGCGCGGCCCGCGCGGTGCGATGCTCATGAGCCGCGCCGACCATGCGACGGCGATCGATCGCGCGATATTCCCAGGCTTGCAGGGTGGTCCGCACAATCACACGACCGCGGCAATCGCCGTCTGTCTGCGCGAGGCCTCGACCGCGGCATTTCGCGACTACGCACAACAGATCGTCGCCAACGCCCGGACGCTCGCCGCAGCCCTGATGGAGCGGGGCTTCGATCTCATCAGCGGCGGGACCGACAACCATCTCATCCTCATCGACCTCACGAGCAAAGGCATCTTAGGCAAAGCCGCCGCGCAAGCGCTCGATCGTGCCGGGCTCGTGACGAACTACAACACCATCCCCTTCGACCCGCGCAAACCGTTCAATCCCTCGGGACTGCGACTTGGCGTCGCTGCGGTGACGACGCGCGGCCTCGGCGCAGCCGAAATGCGCCTGATCGCCCGCTGGATCGACGAAGGGCTGCAGGCGGCAAATGCCGGCCGCTACGAACAGCTCGATCGTCTCGCAGACGACGTGCGTGAACTCGGGCGCGCGATGCCGCCGCCTGGCGTGTGAGCCAGGGGCACCGCACGCCGCCGGTCTTCGGTAAGACGTTGTCCGGTAAAAGGTAGCGTGGACGCAGACGTCCTCGTCATCGGCGCAGGGGCCTCCGGGTTGGCTGCCGCGCGCAGCCTCGCAAACCGATCGTTGCGCGTGATGCTTCTCGAGGCGCGCGATCGCATCGGCGGTCGTGTCTGGTCGCAGCCCGCGTTACGGGCTGCGATCCCGGCCGAACTCGGCGGCGAATTCATCCATGGAGACGCCAAGGAGACGAAAACACTCCTGCGCGAGACGGGGAGCGCGGCGATCGACACCGCGGACGAGTCGTGGAAGTGGAACGAGAACGGCGAACTCCGGCGCGACGACGATTCCAAATGGGGCGCGGACCTCTTCGACGGGACCGCTGCGCTCGCCGCCGACGAGAGCGTCGATCGCTATCTGCAGCGCTTCGCCGGCGACGCACAGATGAGAGCAAGTGTGGAGATCGCACGCACCTTCGTCGAGGGATTCGATGCCGCGGAGCCGGCGATTGCGAGCGCGCAGGGGATCGGCGACGAGTGGCGTTCGGGCGTCGATTTCGCTAGTGCGCGGCCGCTCGGCGGCTACCGCGCAATGTTCGAGCAGTTGCAGCGTGCCTGCGAGAACGCAAACGTTCAGCTACGTCTCTCCACGGTCGTCCGCCGCATCACGTGGTCGCGGGGCGCCGTCGCCGTCGAGACGCAGGGCGCCAACGGCCAAACGCAGAGACTTCATGCACGAGCTGCGGTGATTACGCTCCCGGTCGGCGTCTTGCGGCACGGCGGCGATGCGGACGAAGTCATCTTCGATCCGCGCCTTCCCGTGGCCAAACGAGAGGCACTCGCGCTCATCGAGATGGGGCATGCGGTCAAAGTGGTGCTCTGGTTCCAAACGGCGTTTTGGGAGCAGTTGCATGACGGGCGCTATCGCGACGCCGCGTTCTTTCGATGTGCCGGGCGCCCGTTCGCCGTTTATTGGACCCAGTTGCCGGTGCGAAGCGAACTGATCGTCGGTTGGGCGGGGGGGCCAAAGGCCATCGCGCTGCGCGACGCCTCGCCGGACGAGCTCATCGATCGTGCACGTGACGGCTTCGGCGCGATGCTCGATGAGCCGGCGCTCGCCCGCGCGCAATTTGCAGGCGGAGCCGTCCACGATTGGAGCCGCGACCCGTTCGCTCGCGGCGCGTACAGTTACCTCGCCGTCGGTGGCCGCGAGGCGCGTCTGCGACTCGCGGCGCCGGTCGATCAGACGCTCTTCTTCGCGGGGGAAGCGACATCGAGCGACGGCCAAGGGGGGACGGTGAACGGGGCGCTCGCGACCGGTGAACGCGCCGCCCACGAGGTGGCGGCGGCACTACGCGTTACGGCATGATCGTCGCAGAGTCGGCTTCGGCGGCTCTGGGGCCGTGGCTGAGTTTTTATGTGATGACCGCCTCGTCTGCCGCTGCTTTGACGGGTTTGATGTTCGTCGTCATCACGCTTGTAACCGGGGCCGAGCGCGTACGCCGGGCGCCGGACGGGATATCGGCATTCAGTACACCGACGGTCGTGCACTTCTGCGCTGTACTCTTCGTTTCGGCGATTCTCTGTGCGCCGTGGCGCTCGCTCGTCGGACCCGCCGTTCTTCTTGGAGTCGCCGGTCTGTACGGTCTCGCGTACGTTCTACGCGTGATGGCGATTACGAGGCGCTTGAGCGCATACCGTCCCGATCTCGAGGATTGGGCTTGGTATACGATTTTGCCGCTCGGTGCGTACGCCGTGATCGTGATGGGCGCCGTTCTCCTGCCGCTCCTGGCGGTCGATGCGCTGTTCGCCCTTGCAACCGGCGTCATGGCGTTGATCATCATCGGTATACGCAATTCGTGGGACGTCGTCACCTTCATCGCAATCAAAGACCCTGACGAACCGCCGGATCCACCTTCTGGGTCCTCGGGATAGGCAGACCGGCGCGCGCACATCCTGCAACCCCGACCTCGTCCCGTGCATCTGAGGGATCGTTATGGCTATCCGACCGGTGAAGCGCCTAGCGATCTCCAAGCCGACGATCGAAGGTGCCGGGGTCCATCTGCGCCGCGCCTTCGGCTTCGGCAGCACCACCGATTTCGATCCGTTTCTGTTGCTCGACGATTTCCGCAACGACGTCCCTGACGATTATCTGGCCGGCTTCCCATGGCATCCGCACCGCGGCATCGAGACGATCACGTATGTTCTGGCGGGAACCGTCGAACACGGCGACAGTATAGGCAATCGCGGCGTCATCGCCGGCGGCGACGTGCAGTGGATGACCGCGGGGAGCGGCATCATCCACCAAGAGATGCCCAAAGGGGACGACGCGGGCCGCATGCACGGCTTTCAATTGTGGGCAAACCTCCCCGCGTCGTTGAAGATGACGCGCCCGCGGTATCAAGAAGTGAAATCGCACGAGATTCCGGTCGTCACCGATGACGACGAGACGCGCGTGCGGATCGTCTGCGGAACTTTCTGGGGAACCACGGGTCCCGTCGCCGAGGTTGCCGCCGAGCCGGTCTATCTCGACGTCTCCGTCGCCCCGGGCCGGCGCAAATCGCTCCCGGTCGAGACCACGCGACATGCGTTTGCCTACGTCTTCGCCGGTTCCGGCAGCTTCTGCAATGCGTCTGAGCCTCTCGCGGTGCCGACCGAATCCGTCCGCTGGCTGGATACGACCCCGCCTGCAGCCGCCGACAATCGCTCGCTGGTCCTCTTCGACCGCGGTGACGACGTCGTGGTGCAGGCGGGTGATGACGGGATCCGTTTTCTCTTGATCTCCGGCAAGCCGCTCGGCGAACCGGTCGCATGGTACGGTCCTATCGTCATGAACACGCAGGCGCAACTTCAAGAAGCATTCACCGAGCTTGCGCAGGGGACGTTCTTGAAGCCGCCTTTAGGTTAGTTGTTCATCCAGAAGTTCCACAAGGTCGTCGAAGGGCTCTGTGCGCCGACACTGTAGATCGATTGCCCGAGGTCGCGGGCGTCGATCATCGTCGAAGCGCGATCGTAGTGGACGGAGGGATTGCCGATGAGGTGGCCGTCGTTGTACGTCCCGTCGTTGCCGTCGTTGGCAGCGACTTCTTGGAACCAGGCGGCGTTGACGTCGCCGCCAAGAGAGACGTCATAGCCGAAACCGAATTGCAGGTTGTCGTCGGGATACAACATCTCGGTCCGGAAGCCGATCACGTTGTGCAGCCCTTGGAAGACCGGCCACCAAGCATTGAAGGCGGTATACGGATTGTCCGACGCCCCGGCTTCGTTCTGCCGATCGTACATCGACGGAATGACTTCGCACGACATGATGACCCAGGTCGCCAAGACGCCGCCGGCTGCGGCTCCGAATCCCGGATTGCCGCCCGTTCCAATGTTCGGAACATACCACGGCTGTGCATTGTTCGAAAGCGTCGTGTTGTACAACCAATTGCCGTGCGGTTCGGTGTACGCCACGTTGACGGCGTTGAGGTAATCGCGCGAAGCCGGGCCGACGACTTCCCACGGGTAGGCCACAAACCATTGCGTCCGCGTGATCGGCGGCGTCGGCCGAAAGAGGCTCCACGTCAAACCGGACAAGAACGCGTTGGCCATGTCGACATAAGCCCCGTTGTTCGGCCAGTCCTGGTTCGCATACTCGCCAAGGGTGATCGCCGGCGGTCCGCCGGCATCGGGGACGGCGTGCATATTCTGCACGGCGGGAGGCAGCAGGTTTTGAGCGACCCGTTGCGGCGATTTCGGCAACACCCCGCTGGGCGGAGCGGCGAGATCCGGAATCGGTTCGAGTTCTTTTCCGAGCGGAACGTAACCGGCGACTCGAATGCTCGAAACCTTCTCGTCTGCAGGCCGGACCGTCGCTTCAAAACGGTAGACCGGCTGTAGATAGTTGGCGTTTCCATCGTAATAGGCCAGCGTGATGCTATCGACGACGGCTTGTGTTCCCGGCGTCGCGAGCTGAGAACGCAATTGACGCGAGATCGCAGCGCGAACCTGGTCGGCCGTGATGCTCGTCGCCAGACGGGCTCCGAGCGAGGCGGTGCGCCAACGGCGCAACGCACCGACGATCGAGCCGTCGTTGGCAAGCGAGATCACCGCGTGCGAGCCGAGGCCATACACGGGTAGTCCGGAGGCGTACCGTACGGCCGGAACGATGGTCAGCACGACGCTTGGCGCGGTGCGTGCCGGCGTCACGGCAAGCGCCGCGCCCGAAGTGTGCGCGGTCGCTCCGCCCATCACCGTGATCGCCGGCGCGACGCGCAGTTCGGTGACGTCTTTGGGAATGAAACGGACATCGGTGAGGGCCGTGCGCGCGAGACTCTGCGCGCGCTCGACCGGCAGATGCAGTGCCAAAATTGAGGGGCGCACCAAGTCGGCGATGCTCGGAATGAAGTGCGCGTCCCCGGTCACGGGATCCGCGAAGGCGCGCACGTGATCCGCCGTGAGCGGCCCCGCAGCGCGCGCAATATAGGTCTTGGTCTCCAATTGCAACGCCGGCAAACGAATCGCCGCGAGCTTCTCATTGAGAAACGCTACCGGCGGTTGGGTGGCGGCGAGCCGGTAGGTCTGCATCTCCGGCGGTGCAGCCGGCACCGGGACGGTAAATTGAATCGCCGCCGTCTGTGCAGCGGCAGGCGGAAGCTGTGCGCACAGACAGAGGCTCAGAAGAAGTGCAGCAAGACGCGCGGCTGAGGGACGCCGGAACAATCTACGGAAAAACATGAAAAATCTCCACTGACGTAAAGCGCCAAGGCGGCGGCACCGCCCGGCTGGGCAGTGCATACCGGCGCAGACTACCAGTGAAGAATTACAGTCGAATTACCGCCCGCTTACTTCTCGGAATGCGAAAATCGCCGCTCACGATACGTGAGCTGCCCCCGCCGCGTGATGAAGATCGGTCACGAGTGCCGCGTAGGCAGCCTGTCGCGCCTGGTGGTCACGCTCGCGCAAGATGGCCGATGGGTGCGCGGTGGCCATGACTTTGCAGCCGAACGCTGACTCGAAGACCTGCGACCGCTGCTCGCGCAGACGGAAGGCCGCACCCAGCAACGCATGTGCAGCCGTCGCACCGAGCGCTAGGACCAAGGCGGGCCGTATCGCCTGGATCTCCGACTCGAGCCACGGCGTGCACGCGCGTATTTCGATGACGCGCGGGGTCGCATGGATCCGGCGCGTCCCACGCACGATGTACTTGAAATGCTTGACCGCATTGGTGACGTAGATCGACTTGCGATCGACCCCGGCCTCGCGCAGCGCCTTGTCGAGCAGCGCTCCGGCGGGTCCCACGAACGGATGCCCGGCTCGGTCCTCGGCCTCTCCCGGCTGTTCCCCGACCAGCATCAGCCGAGCGTAGCTCGCCCCCTCGCCAAAGACGGTCTGCGTCGCATCTCGGTAGAGATCGCAGCCGCGGCAGGACGCCGCCGCCTCACGCAACGACGCGAGCGAACGTTCCTCGGGAAGGAACGCCGCTGCAGAGAGAGCCGGTCTCTTCGTCCGCGCCGTCGGAGCCGTCGAGCTAGTGTCCGACGCCCAAGAGATACAACAGGATGATCAGGCCCAGCGGCATACCGAGGAGCCAAAAGAGAATCAGAATCATAGCGTCTTCCTTTCCGCGTGCCAGACGGTCGCGCGTGTGCGATGGTGCGTGAAGCTCATCGGCTCGCCACTGGCGATCCAGCCGCCGATCACGGCTCCGATGAGCGCAATGAGAATTGCCGTTACCGCGGCGAGCGCATCGTTACGAGCGACGTCCGGTGAGGCAGCAGCGCTTGCCGCAGCCGCCGCCGGTGCGCTCAAGAGGCCTCCATACCAGCCACCGAGCGCAGCGCCCCCACCTGCTGCGAGCGTGAGGAGCAGTAACGGGAGCGCGACGAGCCAAGCGACAGCCGCGTGTAAGATCGAAGGCTCCGCATGGCGTGCGCCACTGATCTTTCCGCTCACCCAACCCCCGATCGCAAACGCGAAAAACGCGGCGCAGACCGTAATGGCGACATCGACGCGCGAGACGTCCTGCCAAGACGACAGCGTCTTGATCGATTGCGCCCCAAGTGCCGTTCCGATGAGACCGAGGATGAGCGCCGCCGCCAGTGACGCAAGGGCTCCCACCCACACCGCGCTCCAATTGACCGGCCATGGCATCCACGCTTGGCTACCGGCAGCCGGCATCTGACCTTGATTGTGCATCTTGCTTGTCCCCCAAAGAACCCGGTCAACGCTACCATTCCCGAGTGGACAGGCTTTCTAACCAGGTACGATGCCGTTTGGCAGCCGCTTCATCTGATTTCGTTTCGTGAACGATGCACGCGTGCAATGCGCGATCGTTTGCCTCCATCGCAAACCACGCAATGTGGGTATACGAAAGAGAGCCTTTCAAGGAGAACTTTGAGTGATATGAGCGACACGAGCGAGACGGCATCCACCCTTCAAGAGAAAACCGAGGAATTGACCGAGCAGGCGAAGAGTTTCGTAGCTGCGCAGGTAGACCAGCAATCGACGACGCTCGGCAACACGATTCGCGAGCGAGCGAACGACTTGCGCGCGATACGCGACCAGTTACGCGAGCTCAACATTCTTTCGGCCGCGTCGCTTGCCGACCAGTTGAGCATGCGGGTCGATCAGTTCGGCTCGTATCTTAGCGAGAGCAGCGGCGATCAACTGCTCGACGACCTCGACGACTTTGCGCGGCGCCAGCCGTGGGCACTCGCAGCTGCCGGGCTTGCCGCCGGGCTCGCGATTTCGCGCAGCATCAAGGCGTCGAGCGCGGCACGCTATCGCCGGCGCTACGGCAAGTATGAGAGTTACCACGATGCAGCAGCGTACTAACGTCTCGCCACCGGTCGACCAACTGCAGGAACTCCCCGTCGGCGAGCTCCTTAAGCGGCTCACGACCGAGATGACGACCTTGATGCGCCAAGAGCTCGAACTCGCAAAGACGGAAATCACCGAGCGTGGCAAGGAGGCGGCTCCCGCCGTCGGCATGTTCGGCGCGGCGACCCTGCTCGCCCTCGGCGCCTTCGGCGCGTTGACGGCGTTTCTCATCACGCTGCTCGGCCTCGTGATGCCGATATGGGGCGCTGCGCTCATCGTGGCGCTCGTCTACGGCCTGGCAGCGTACGTGATGTCGCAAACCGGCAAGAAGAAAATCGAAGACGCGGTGCCGCTTGCGCCGCAAACCGTAGAGACGATGAAGGAGAATATTTCGTGGGCAAAGACGCACAAGAAATCCGTCGGGACATAGAGGAGACACGTGAACGCATGAGCGCCACCGCCGACGCGCTCAGCTACAAGGCCGATGTCCCTTCGCGTTTGCGCGAATCGATCGGCGGCCGGCTCGAAGATGCGCGCGATACCATAACACGCACGGCACAGTCAGTGGCTGAAAACGTGGGTGCCGTCGCCGCGAACGTCGGCCGTGCAACTCCGAATCTCAGTGGGGCTGCTTCCGACATGACCGACAACGTCAGCGATGCCGCAAACAAGATGGGCACTACCGTCAGCCAGGTCGCCGGTGGCGTTCGCGAGCGAGTAGCGACGACCACTGATGGGCTCAAGCGCAACGCGGGTACGCTCGCCCAAACGATCCGGGAAAACCCCCTCGGCCTTGCGCTGGGCGGGTTTGCGGTGGGCGTCGCCGTTGGCCTCGTCCTCCCCGCCACGGACTTCGAGCGAGAGCATCTCGCGCCGCTGGCGGATCGCGTCAAGGACGACATGCTCGACAAGGGGCAAGCTTTCATCGAACGCAGCCGCGACGCCGTCGTCGAAGCGGCGGTCTCGACGATGGGCAAACCCGAGAGCGGTGGCCAGGTGTATTCGAGTCAACGCGACTCGTCAAATGAAGAGATGGCAGGTTCCGGAAGCACCGGCACCTACGGCGGCACCTGAGGCGCGTACGGACGTCTATGGGGCCGTCGCCCGAGATGCGACGGCCCCGCATGTAGAGACGTTTTTCCTCTATCGCCTCGAGGATGATTTGGCGTATCCGAAGAGTAGATCATGGAGGTACGGCCTCTCGAAGGTGACGCAGAGGAGCTGAGCGAGCCTGATGATCGAACGTAAAGAGGGCACGGCTGCCCGTTCACGATCCCGTTGGTACTGGCTCCTTGCCCCACCGTTTCCCGCCTTACTCGTACCCGCGCTGTACGCGCATGCGGATCCCTCGCTCTTCGGGTTTCCGTTTTTTTACTGGTATCAATTTGTCTGGGTGGTACTCACGGCGGGGCTGACGGCCATCGTCTTCGTGAAGACGCGCTGATATGGCGGTCAACGGCGTTGCGCTCAGCGTCTTCATCCTCGTCTTTGCGCTGGTCACGGTGCTCGGGTTCGCAGCAGCACGCTGGCGCGCCGGCGATCTCACCTTGCTGCACGAGTGGGGGCTGGGTGGCCGCCGGTTCGGCAGCGTCATCACCTGGTTTTTGATCGGCGGGGATTTTTATACGGCGTACACGGTGATCGCCGTACCGGCCGTCGTCTTCGGCAGCGGCGCAGCCGGCTTCTTCGCTCTGCCGTACACGATCATCGTCTATCCGATCGTCTTTCTCGTAATGCCGCGGCTGTGGAATGTTGCCAACCGGCACAACTATGTCACGCCGGCCGACTTCGTCGGTGGACGCTACGGCAGCAACCTGCTTGCCCTTGCGGTTGCAATCACCGGCATTCTGGCGGTGCTTCCGTATATCGCTTTGCAACTGGTTGGTATGCAAGTCGTCATCGCCGCGATGGGGCTCTCCGGCAGCGGCATCTTCGCGGATCTTCCGCTCGTCGTCGCCTTCGCCATTCTCGCCGCCTACACGTACACCAGCGGCTTACGCGCTCCCGCGATGATCGCGCTGGTCAAAGACGTGATGATCTACATCTTTGTGATCGTGGCGGTCGTCGTCGTCCCGATGAAACTCGGAGGGTACGCGCACATCTTCACCGTCGCACAGGCGCACTTCGCGCTGGTGGGTAAGGGCGGCATTCTGCTGGCACCGGCGGGATACTGGCCGTACGCGACGTTGGCCCTGGGGTCAGCGATGGCAGCCTTCATGTATCCCCATACCGTTACGGGCGTGCTCGGCGCCTCCAGTAGCGTGGTCGTGCGGCGCAACGCGGCGATGCTGCCCGCATACACGTTCTTGCTCGGCTTGATCGCGCTGCTGGGATACATGGCAATCGCCGCCGGACTGCACCCCGCTTCGCCGAATTTCGCGGTACCGGCGCTCTTCAACGCCCTCTTTCCGGCCTGGTTCGCCGGCTTCGTCTTTGCCGCAATTGCAGTCGGCGCGCTGGTTCCCGCGGCGATCATGTCGATTGCTGCGGCGAACATTTGGACGCGCAACATCGATAAGGCGTATCTGCGCCCGCACATCACGCCGGCCGATGAAGCGCGAACGGCGAAGCTCGTCTCGCTGGTCGTCAAACTCGGCGCGCTCGTCTTCGTCCTCGGTATTCCGACCCAATATGCGATCAATCTGCAGCTCTTGGGCGGCATCTGGATCATTCAGACTTTTCCGGCGATCGTCTTCGGACTCTACAACCGCTGGTTCCACGACCGTGCGCTGCTCGCCGGATGGCTCGTTGGAATGGTAGCCGGTACCGCGATGTCGTTCGGAGCAGGCATCAAGCCGACGTTTCCGATCCTCGGCATCACGGCATACATCGGGCTCGAGGCCTTCGTTTTGAACCTGATCGTGGCAGCGGTACTGACACCGCTCTTCGACCAGATGCATCTTCCGCGCGGCGCCGATCAGACGGCGCCGACGGACTACGAGGACGCTGTGCAGACGGCTGCTCGTTGACGTCGGGCCGGCTGGGAGCAGCGGAACGCCGAAGAGCCGCGCCGTCTACGTTTGATGCGAGAGGCTCACGGTGATTTGGCGGGGCGCTAACGGAATGGCATCGGTCTGGACCGGCGCGGGAAGACCGCCGTACGGCACGCCCGCGCCGGCTTGCGTGAGCGGGAAGTCGTAAACGTCGGTGAGATTGCTTCCATAAAGGCCGAGGTCGAAGTCGTGCAGACGCCAGGTGACCCCCGCTCGCAAGGTCGCGAACGGTGGTAAGTTCTGCTCGTTGTACGTTCCTTCGTAGAGCATCCCGACGTAATAGGCGAGGCCGCGGTCGGTAGTGTGTTCGAGGGTGAGACCAATCTTATGCAACGGCACCCCGAGTGACTGTTCGTAGAGCGGAACGTCGTCCGACGCACTCGATGGATACGACTGCGTATAGACGCTATCGATATCGTAGCTCGCGCTGAGCGTCGTGCGCGCCCAAAGCACCACGTCGCCGTGCAGCTCGAGCCCTTGATAGACTTCCTGCGTGACATTTACCGGATAGCTCAGACACGTCGCGGGGTTGTAGGGCGGTTGTTGCGGCGGCGTCGTACACGGTGTCGACGAGAAATAGGTGGCAACCCCGTTATGCAAGTCCGTACGATAAAGATCGAGCGCGACGTGCAGCTGCCGTGGCAGATGGAAGAGATGTTCGTACCCGACATCGTAGGATGTCGCCCGTTCGGCCGTCGCGTGAGGGTTGCCGATACTGGAGTACCCATCTACCGGCGCCGGAAGGCTCGGCGGAACGATGAACGTGGGGAGCTGGGGCGACTGGAACGTCGATCCCATCGAGAGGCGCAGCGCGGAGTCTGCGTTCGGCGTCCAAACGAATCCAAAGCGTGGATCGCGACTCGTCCCAAACGTGCTGTAATTGCTGTAGTAGCCGGCAAACGAATAGTGCAGTTTCGGCGTCGGATCGTCTTGGTACAGCAGGCCCACCCAGCGCTGCGTCTGGCCGAGTTGCTGACGAGCGTATGCGGGGGTCGCAGCCGGATCAGGAGCGTCGGCGATCGCGTCCTCCTCGGTCGTGCGATCCGTCGCTGGCAGCTGACGCACGACCGCGTCGGCAAAGATCACACCGGGGACGAAGTCGGTTCCGAGGCTCTCTTCGGTCAGCGCGCCTTTGATCGCGAGCAGACCGTGTGGGAGCGGATGATCGATCTCCAGCGTATCGTCGCCGATGAGATCGCGATCGTTGTACAGGTAGGGCGACGTCTGCGCCCCCGGACCGACGACAGACTGATTCACCAGCGACGTCTGATGCCGGAAGGTCGCGGTCGTCGCGGCACTCCCACCCGCGTTGAGCGGCCCGAGCGGCACTTGTGCATCGAGATCGTACGCGACGTTCGTGGATTGAATCGACGTTCCCGAAAAGTTGCTCGTGGCGGACGGCGCAGATGACGTCGCCGGCGTTACCGACGAGAGCGTCGCCGAAAGATCGCGGTAGACCGCTTGGTCACGGAACGTCACGCCGACGAATCCGCCGCCGCGGCCGAAAGTGTAGCGCAACTTCTCGATGGTCGAGGTCGCGCTCATTCCGTCCCCAACGGGGGAAGTACCGGTCCCCATATCGTTGGGAATTTCATATCCGTTGGGAAATTGGCCGCTCGAGTCGAGCCGATGATAGGAGACGGCATAGCCGAAGCGGTCCGCGCTTCCGGTTGCCGACGCCGTCTCACCGAACGTCCCACAAGAACCGTCGGTGAGGCGCACCAGCGTGTGCGTCTGTGCCGTCGGCTCGAGCGTCACCACGTTGACGGCTCCGCCCAAGGTGTTGGGTCCATACAGCGTCGACGGCGCGATCCCATAGACGACTTGTAACGATTGCAGATCCGCCGGGTCGAGCAACGAGAGATCGAAATCCCCGGTGCTGCCGTTGTTTGCCTGATGCCCGTCGACGTCGACGAGCGTCTCGGACGGATCGGGACCTCGCAGCGCGACGACCGCCGGCGCATTACAGCCGCCGCCCAGGATCGGATAGACGGTGGTAGACAGCTGGTCTTGCAGGATGTCACTCGTTCGTGTCACGCCGTGTTCTGCGTACGGTTGCGCGCTGATGTCGAGCATTGGCGCGGGGGCCGTCGACAAGGTCGTGTGTCCGTTTACCATCGCCGAACCAATCGTCGTCAGCGAGGAGACTTGCGCATTGGGAAGGATCAACGCCAAGGAAGCCGGCTCCGTACCGGTCACTTCCACCGTACGACCGCTCAAGGTCGCATAGCCAATCGCGCTGACGTGTATGATGTAGACCCCCGGAGCGAGGGCAGCAAAGGAGAAGCGCCCCGCGCCGTCACTGCGCGTCACGCTGATCGGCCCGTTCCCGCGCAAGGAAATCAACGCCCCGACGATCGGCTTTCCGTCGACCGACCGGACCGTGCCGCTCACCGCGGCTGAGCCCGTCTGCTGCGCCTGCGCAGCCTGCGCCGTTCCGAGCAGCAGCGCGACGAAAAGGAGCAGACGTGCACCCGGATATGCCCACCCAACAAGCGGCCTCAGGGCGCTTACACGGCACGGGCGCACGGTGTTCAAAAGGCGCAGACTCACGAAACGGCGGCTCCCTCTCAGACTGACGGACAAGCTGTAAGGGTGACCGCAGTTCGTTGTTAGGTTTACCTAACCTTTAAGTTTTCCGCTCCTACTTTTACCGTACGGCGCGGCTTTGCTTATTAAAGGCTGACTGCCCATAAAAGAAGCCGTCTGGCCATAAAATCCCCCCATAGATTTTCCATAGTTTATGCGCGCCTTGTGCGCTACCCCCACCCCCTGTGCAAGGAGGGCACACGGGGGCGTCCATAACGCAAAGGGACGTGCTCGTCTCACTTCGCTCGTCGTGGCGTGTTCCAATAGGGGCTCTTGCACTTCGGACAGACCTTTGGGTCCTGGTCCTTTTCGCGTGGGAGCCATTCGTGCTCGCACCGTTCGCAGCGGTAGCCGGACAGTTTGACTTTTGCCATAGCCCGAGTCTATACCTACGACGCATATACCGTCAATATCTTCCCAAAAGGTTGACCAGAAGCCTCCACCGTGGTATATTACTATCAGGTACACACGCGGGAGGTTGCTTATGGACGAACGGGAGCAGCGCGGGCAGGTTATCGCCACCACCAAGAAACTGCGTCGGAAAGGCGATTTGTGGATCGTCCCGTCGCAGGGCAGCGGCGGGACCTATGTCGTCGATCCAACTGAACAGCACGGAGCGACCTGCTCTTGCCCCGACTTCGAGACGCGCCGGGAAAAGTGCAAGCACGTCTTCGCGGTTGAATTCACCATCCAACGCGAGACGGTCGGAGCGGACGGCTCGTCGGTGACCGAGGCATTTCGCTTTACGTATCGCCAGGAATGGCCTGCGTACAACGCAGCCCAAACGCACGAGAAGGAGCACGTCGCCGCCTTTCTGCACGGGCTTTGCGCCGCAATCGACAATCCGCCGCAACAAGGCCGCGGTCGCCCGCGTCTGCCGCTCTCCGATGCCGTCTTCTGTGCCGTTATGAAGGTCTACGGCGGGACCTCCGGGCGTCGTGCGTCCGTCGATATGCGCGACTACGCCACGAAGGGCTACATCGACAAGGCTCCCCACTACAACAGCATTTTCAACATCCTGGAAAGCCCGGCGTTGACGCCGATCCTCAAAACGATGATCGAGGAAAGCGCCCGGCCGCTGCGTTTGGTGGAATCGGACTTTGCGGTCGATTCCTCGGGCTTCTCGACGACGGTGTACGCACGCTGGTTCGACCACAAGTACGGACGCGAGAAGGTCGCCAACGAATGGGTCAAGGCGCACATCATGATCGGCGTCAAAACCAACGTCGTGACGAGTGCCGAGGTCACGGCGGCCTATCAACATGACTACGCGCACCTACAACCCCTCCTTGCCAGGACGACGAAGAGCTTCAACGTCGCGGCCGTCTCTGCGGACAAGGCGTACCTCGGGCACGACAATCTCGATGCCATCGTGGGTGCCGGAGCGTTCCCGCTCATCCCCTTCAAGTCGAACAGCACTCGCTACGGGATGAACTCCCACTCCAAAGAGAGCCGCGCGCTCTGGCGTCGGATGCACGACTTCTTCACCCATAACCGCGAAGAGTTCTTGCAGCACTACCACAAGCGGTCGAACGTCGAGACGACCTTCCACATGATTAAGAGCAAGTTCGGAAGCCGCGTCCGCTCGAAGACGCCGGTCGCGCAAACGAACGAGGTTCTGTGCAAAGTGCTTTGTCATAATCTATGCTGCCTCGTCAGCGCGTTCTATGAACTTGGCATCGAAGCGACGTTTTGGGGTGTGGCGTCTTGAGGAGGTTACATTTTGCATACCACTTCTAAACCGTTGTCGGTCACGAAGCGTGCCTCGAACGAGGCCATGTCCAAATGAGAGATCGAGGCGTCCGCTTGGATTTGCAACGATACGTTATAGACCTCAAACGGTCGCAAAAACACCGCAGTAATTTCGTCTAGCGACATATACTGTCGCTGAGGCCACGTCTTTGGCACAATAAGGCTTTTAGCGACCGCTTCGCACTTTGCTGCGCTTTCGTCGCGCCGACGAAGGGAGACTCTCCAATGGGTTGCGCGTGTCGGCGTGCCGGTGTTTTGAATTTCTATACGTGCGAGGTACGTGAAGGTCACGACGTTGGCCTTAACTCTACGATGAAACTCGCGTTCAGCGTCCTGGTAATGCTCCTTAGTTAAATCACGATAGTCCAACGAATCAAACCACAGAACTCGGCCCGTCGGCGGAGGGGGAGCGAGCTTT
Organism: Candidatus Acidiferrales bacterium; assembly: GCA_035503775.1. Classification (GTDB taxonomy): domain Bacteria; phylum Vulcanimicrobiota; class Vulcanimicrobiia; order Vulcanimicrobiales; family Vulcanimicrobiaceae; genus DATJTD01. Next base: position 550 of record DATJTD010000233.1, on the reverse strand, counting down.
TCTTCAAGTGCAATGCACGCGAGACGCTCGTCACGCCAAACCTCAAAAGCAGCCCATGGCAGCGTCAAGAGAAACCATAGACATGTAAGAGCGGCGGCCACGACCCCAACCGACTGGTTCCAATGGAACCAATAACCAGCGACAACGAAGAACGCGCTCAAAGTAGCGAGTATGCCGACGACGAGAGGATTCCTCAACATGCGCCACTTTGCGGAAAGAAGTCTGGCCCACGTGAGCATCTTTGTGTCCATGCCCTTGCCATACCAGGGCGGCAATGGCTGTACCTATTAGGTATACAGAAGACCCCCGGGACGCCTTTTTGGGCAACTCGGCTAGTTTTTGGGCAAGCCGGGTTTAATGGGCAAAGCCGTACGGCGCGCAGCAGGGCATCCCGGGAGAAACTGCGATGAGAGAGGTGGCCCCGGGTAGTCGGACGAGGGCTTAAGTGGTGACTCCGCTCCACCGAAGGCGAAAGAACCTTCAGAATAGGAGCAGATCGTGGCACGACGTTCCCGCCGGAACCACTCACCGGCATTCAAGGCGAAAGTGG
>DATJTD010000232.1:0-5677 GCA_035503775.1 Candidatus Acidiferrales bacterium | reverse complement strand
CAGCAAAAATGAGCGGCGCCCAACTGATGCGTTACTTCCCGCGTCGACGCACCCGCCACGTGTAAATCTCGGGCGCCCGGGTATAGAGGCGTCATCGCACGGACGCGGCCGACGTCCGGGGCGCGCGAGGCAGACGACGCAGAGCCGACCGCCTGATACCCCGAACTGGGTACTCATAATGCGAGGCTTTGCTAAAAGATGTGCCATAAATTTCCACAGCGGGCCGTGGCCCGGCGCCGCTGCAGATTGTACGATATGAAAAGGGACGCGCTCATCCGGCGCGTGTTTTCTAATTTCTAAGAGTTAGAAAGAATGAGTTGCTCCATGAACGTGATCACGAAAAATTCTTGCGTAGAGATCGGCAGGGAGCGCACGGAGGACGTTGCTCACGAAGAACATTCCGCCGTTATCATCGTCGTGGACCGCGCGTTGAACGTCGTACTGGAGCCGAGCCATCCCGCTCTCGCTTACGAGGCCTTTGAAAACGCCCCGGTCGTCGGCGGCCGCCTGACGCCCGAGTTCGAGCGCGCCGTGCGCGAGGCGGCCAGAGACTGGATCCTCGGGGATACACCGCATGGAAAGAGCACCTTCTCCATCCCTCCCTCACACGTCGTTCGGGCGCAGGCGCTCGCCGGCTCCGACGGCACCTTCCTTGCACTCACCATCGAACACCGTCGTGAACGGCAGGCGCTAGCGCGAGCGCGTCAACGCTTCGATCTCACGCCCCGGGAACAGCAGGTGCTGCGTTTCATCTTAGAGGGGGCACAGGCCAATGAAATCGCGGCGGCTTTGCACATTGCGGAAAGCACGGTGCAAGGCTACTTCAAGCGGCTCCTCGCCAAGACGCGTTCGCGGAATCGCGCAGCGATGGTCGCTCTCGTCCTCGATTGGCATGTACGCTGGGAGCGCACCTCATCCGGCAGGGCCGTGGACGCCTCGGCTTAGAGAAGCGCCTGGTAATTGGTGGCAATAGCCTTACGCGGAGCGCCCCTTCTTCGCTCGATTAAGCTGCACTCCATCGATGCGCTGCTCTTTGTCGCCAACCACGTCGTCGCGCATCTCCCCTCGCACCGTCTGCGCTTGGGCTTTTACCGCACCTGGATGGGAATGCGAATCGGTGAAGGCAGCGCCATTCTCATGGGGGCAAGGATCGACACCCGCAGGGGCTTTTCGATGGGACGCCACTCGGTGATCAATCAGCGCTGCAGGCTCGACAGCCGCGGAGATTTAGAGATCGGAGACAACGTCTCCATCTCCGCCGACGTCTGTATCCTCACGGCGGACCATGATCTCCAGAGTCCCGAATTCGCCTTCCGTGCGCGCCCGGTGCGGATCGCCGACTACGTATTCATCGGCACGGGGACGACCATTTTACCCGGGGTCGACCTTGGCACCGGAAGTGCAGTGGCCGCCGGCGCCATTGTGACAAAAGACGTCCCGGAGTACACGATCGTGGCCGGCGTACCGGCTAGACCAGTGGGATCACGAACGCGAGATCTCACCTACACGCTGAGTTACCGGCGACCGTTTCACTAACCGACGAACACTTCGCCGGCGATCGCGCTGCATCCCGAACCGCTGACCTCGCGCTCCGGCAAGAGAGGGCCTTTGCCGCCGAAGCACTTAACCAGAGATGGTATTGAGGTATTCTTGACGGTGAAGGTCTTGGTTACCGGCGGCTGCGGGTTCATCGGCTCGCACTTCGTCCGCCTGCTGCTGCGTCAATTTTCCGACGTCGAGCTTTCGAACCTCGACCTTCTCACCTATGCGGGGAATCCGGCGAACGTGAGTGACGTAGCACCCGATCCGCGCTACCGTTTTGTACAGGGCGATATCGCAGACCGTGGGGCCGTCGATGAAGCGATCGGCGACGGTGTCGACGTCATCGTCAACTTCGCGGCGGAGTCACATGTCGATCGTTCGATACTCGAATCCGACGCCTTTCTTCGTACCGACATCATCGGTACGCATGTTCTCCTCGAGGCGGCGCGCCGCCACGGCGTCTCACGCTTTCTACAGGTTTCGACCGATGAAGTCTACGGAGACGTAAGGCATGGGGCGTCTCGTGAAGATGCAACTCTCGCACCACGGTCTCCGTATGCCGCCTCCAAAGCAGGCGGCGATCTGCAGGTGCTCGCCTATCACGCGACCTACGGCCTGTCGACGCTGATCACTCGCGGAAGCAATACCTATGGGCCGTATCAATACCCGGAAAAACTCATCCCACTCTTCGTGACGAACCTCATCAGCGACCAGCCAGTTCCGCTGTACGGTGATGGCCTACAAATTCGTGATTGGCTGCACGTCGAGGATCACACTGCCGGCATCTTCCATGTGCTGCGTCACGGTTCGCCGGGCGAGATATACAATCTCGGCGGCGGCAATCCGCGTTCGAATCGCGAGATCACCGAGCGCCTTCTCGCGTACACCGGACGCGCCTTCGATACACACGTGCGCCACGTCGAGGAGCGGCCGGGACACGACCGGCGTTATTCGCTCGATTGTGCAAAGGCGCAGGCTCTGGGGTGGCGCCCGCGGATCGAGTTCGAGGGTGGCCTACGCGATACCGTTCAGTGGTACCGGGAACACGAGAACTGGTGGAAACCCCTGAAGTCCGGCGAATTCCTCGCGTACTACGAAAAGCAATACGCGCAACGGGGGGCATATACGTTGTGAAAGGAATCGTTTTAGCGGGAGGTCTCGGATCGCGCCTGCGCCCTCTCACCAAGGTGACCAACAAGCATCTCCTTCCCGTCTACGATAAGCCGATGATCTACTATCCGCTCGAGACGCTCTGCCGCGCGGGAATCCGCGATATCATGGTAGTGACCGGCGGGAATTCGGCCGGTGACTTTCTTCGCGTCTTGGGAAATGGACGCGAATTCGGTCTCGAGGATATCGCCTACACCTATCAAGACGGCGAAGGGGGTATTGCCGACGCCCTCCGGCTCTGCGAGCACTTCGCCGACGGCCACCGCATATGCGTGATCCTCGGCGACAACATCATTGAAGACGACATCACGCCTTATGTGCGCGCCTTCGAACAACAGCCATCGGGAGCGCGTCTGCTGCTCAAAGAAACGAGCGATCCGCGGCGTTTCGGAGTTCCCGAAATCGTCGGCGAAAGGATAATCAGAATCGAGGAGAAGCCGCTTGTGCCCAAGAGTAGCTTTGCGGTGATCGGAGTGTACATGTACGACGACCGCGTCTTTGATTTTTGCCGCGCCCTCAAGCCCTCCGCACGTGGTGAACTGGAAATCACCGACGTCAACAACGCATACATCGACGAAGGCGACCTCCGCTTCGACGTCCTGCCCGGCTGGTGGACGGACGCAGGGCAATTCGAAAGCCTGCATCTCGCCTCCACCTTAGTGGCTAAGAAGCGCCAAGGCGAGCGACGCTATGCGGCGAGCGTGGAATCGATCGCGCACGTCGAGCAGCGGAGCAGCGGCATCCCTGGGTGAGAGCTTCGCCGATACTCGTCGCGCCCCCCAACCGCAGCCTCGGAACTACTCTTCTCCGTCGTAATAATCCAACGAGTGCGAGCGGAGGACGGCACGATGCGGCGACCCGACACTCCACTTGCCGCTGTCCGGGTAGTAGCACGTCTCGCCGATCGGGTTGTCTGCAACGACGTAGAAGACCAGATCCTCCGATGCGTCGTTGCGTATCTGATGTGCTTCACCCGGCCTGAAGAAGAACGCATCCCCGGCTTCGATTGCCGTTACGCCGCCTTCGTGGCGAACAAGACCAGTGCCCGAGATCACGTGATAGAATTCCCATTGCGCACTGTGCGAATGGTAGGGACAGACGCTCGAGCCCGGCGGTATCCGGCTGATCTCTATATCGAAAGGGTGGCGCTCTTTGAGATTCAGCGAATCCCGCGTACGGCCAAGCGCCTCGGAGACTTGCTTTCCGAATCCGCCGAATTTGCCCCGCGGCGAGAACCAAGAGAGCTCCTCGATATCGTTCGTATTGACTTTGCGCATGCTGGTGCTCCGTGAGTCAGCCTCTTATGGACCGAGTGCCTCTCGTACCTCTGCGATCACGAACGGGTAACATAGCGGCAATCTGAACCCGTCACGATGAGCGGATGTGCGATTCCGCCGTAAGCGCAGCGGCTTCCTTATTGCCTCACCGGGACGATGAACGCACGGTGCGTGCCATAACCGACGTGCTAGCCCGCTTCGGGACGGGGGCGTTGCGGTTTGCGTCCGAGCATTCCATTCGCATCGTACCGCTCTCCATCGCCCAGCGCTATGCCTGCGCTTCTGGGGCGCTGCGCCGCCTAGGGATCGACGTCGACGCGTGGCCTGTGCCACCCGCCGGTCTCTTCGTGGTGGAGGAGCGAACCGTCTATCTACGGTCCGCTAGCCCCATGACCGTCGCGCACGAGTTTGGACACGCGCTCGACTGCGCGCTCGGCGGAGGTGTCTACCGGTCGGGCTATGACCTGCGTATTCGCGCGGCATTCAACGCAGCACGCTCGTTTGTTACACCCTATGCCGCCTCCGGCCTCGATGAGTATTTCGCTGAGTCCATGCGGGCGTACGCCGGCGTGAACGACTCGCACTCTCTGTGGCCAAAGGCCACACGCGAGCGGCTCGCGCTCGTCGATCCGGCCATGTTCGGGTACCTGAGCGAGCTCTTCCAATCGGTATTTTGCATGCATGAAACCGGCGAGCGGAGCACGCCTTGACGTGGTGGCGGGCGCGTTGCTATCTTAGACATCATGATTTCTAAGAAATCAGGCGCGCTCCGCCACCTCTTTCTGCGAGACCTTCCCGCCGATCTGGTGCGTCGTGCCAAGGGGGAGGCCGCCCTTCGCGGCGTTTCGTTAGCGCGCTTCGTGCGAGGCGCCATCGAGGCGGCTTTGAAAGAGAAGCCGCTCGCGGGAACCGCGGTCGACGTACCGGCGGAGATCGCGCAGGCGCAGCAGTGGTACGCCGCACATGGCGAGGAGTTCGCTCACCTGGCCGGCGAGTATCTCGCGATTACCGCGGCGGGGCTCCTCGATCACGATGTCGATCTGCAGCGGCTTACCGAACGCGTTTGGGACAAAATCGGCTACCGGTCGATCTTCACTCCTCGCGTGGGTGAACCGGCGCTTGCGCGCCTGCACTCACCGAAGCACGTACGATGATCGATGCAACCTACGACCAGACAGAGGCGCCCCCGGCGCCCATGCTCAGCGCTCGCATTCGAAATCCACGTGGTCCCGCCGAGCAAACCGTCCGCGCACTCGTTGACACAGGTTCCTCCGTTTGTTGCATCAGCACGCAACTCGCCCGGGAACTGGACCTACCGGTCGCGGGAACAAACGTCGTCGAACTCTCGGGCGGCCTTCGCATCTCGTGCACGACGCATTTCGCGGACGTAGACATCGGTCTCGGCACAATCCGCTTGATCGTCCTGGCGCTCACCGACGAGCGTATACTCGGCCGCGATCTGCTCAGCCGCTACCGACTGGTCCTCGACGGCCCTCGATCCTCCTTGCACATCAGCGGCGTGCATGAAGAGTCGCCGTGACCGGGCGTGTCGCACGGATTGCAGCACGCGCGCGATGAGTCAGGTCAGATCCGTCCTCCGGTCAACACCCTCCACGTCGCCGCAGCGGTCTTCTCCCACGAATAGCTGGCTGCGCGCGCCAGGCTCTTCTCTCGCAGGCAAGCCGCTA
>DATJTD010000231.1:0-3406 GCA_035503775.1 Candidatus Acidiferrales bacterium | reverse complement strand
GCGGCCCGATCTGGTTTCCCATGAACTATCTCCTGGTAGAGGCGCTGCAGCGATTCCATTACTATTACGGGGACGAATTCAAAGTCGAGTGCCCAACGGGCTCGGGTCAGTACAAGACGCTGTGGGAGATTGCCACCGACATCTCGCACCGTCTGATCGACATCTTCGAGCGCGATGCGCACGGCCGGCGTCCGGTCTACGGCGGGACCGAGAAGTTCCAGACCGACCCGCAGTGGCGCGACTACGTCCTCTTCTTCGAGTATTTCCACGGCGACAATGGCGCCGGCCTCGGCGCCAACCATCAGACCGGATGGACGGCCTGCGTCGCCAAACTCATCCAGCAGTGTGCCGAGTACGGCGGCCAAGAGAAGCACCCGTTCGACGAGGACGAGAAAGTTACGAGTTCGTCTTGACCAGTTGCGGGAAGCGCTCGCGCAGGTGTTCGATCTTCGGCAGATCCTCTTGGACGATATACGGATCGTCGGGGTTGCGCTGCATGAAGTGCTGGTGGTAGGCCTCGGCCGGATAGAAGGCCTGCAGCGGAACGAGCTTGGTTACGATCGGGGCAGAGAACGTCTTGGACTGCTCGAGTTCGGCGATGTAGGCTTGCGCCTGCGCCTGCTGCTCGGGCGTAGTGTAGAAGATGGACGAACGGTACTGCGAGCCGACGTCGGGGCCTTGACGGTTGAGTTCGGTCGGATCGTGGGCTACCAGAAAGAAGACCTCGAGCAGATCGTGGAACGAGATCTGGGCAGGATCGTAGGTGATGTCGACCGATTCAGCGTGGCCCGTCAGCCCGGTGCTGACCATCTCATAGTGTGCGGTTGCCTGCGCACCGCCGGCATATCCCGCGACCGCGCTGCGCACGCCGCGCAGGTCTTCGAAGACGCCCTCCATCCCCCAAAAGCAGCCGCCCGCGAAGACGACGTGCTCGGTCGTCACCGGCTTGGCCGCGCCGTAGAGGGGCAGCAGGCACAGGATCCAGAGTATCCACCATCGCTTGCTCACGTTGTTCTCCATCACTTGACCAGATAACGATAGCGCATCTGCGCCGGATCTTCCGGCAAGGGAGCTTACCGAGATGAGCTTTGTGACGTTCGGCCGGAGTCTGTGCTGCGATCTTGCGGCTGCCGAATCCCGCGAGTGGCTGGTGACCAACGGCCTTGGCGGCTTCGCTTCGGGTACCGTCGCCGGAACTCTGACGCGGCGCTACCACGCCTTGCTGATTGCAGCGCTCGAGCCGCCGGTGGGCCGCACCTACCTCGTGAGCAAGTTCAACGAGCGCGCGACCTTCGATGGCCGGGCGTATGCGCTCTCCGCTGACCGCTGGGCGAGCGGCGTCGTAACCGGCGACGGCTTTGCGTATCTTGCGCGGTTCCGGTTGGACGGCAGCATTCCGACATGGGAATTCGCCTGCGGCGAGATGCTGCTCGAGAAGCGCATTTGGATGGAGCAGGGCGCGAACACGACGTACGTCCGCTACCGGCTGTTGCGCGGACGGACTCCGGTGAACTTGCGGCTCGAAGCGATGGTCAACTATCGCGACTTTCACGCGACCACCCACGCGGGGGACTGGCAGATGCGGATCCTCCGCATCGCGGACGGCGTCGTCGTGCACGCCTTCGACGGCGCGACGCCGTTCGCGCTGCGTGCGCGGGGTGCGCAGTGTGAGCCGGCCCACGAGTGGTACCGCGACTACGCCCTGCGCGTTGAGCGCTTGCGTGGGCTCGATGCGCAAGAGGATCACTTGCACGCCGCCACGTTCGAGGTGACGCTGACGCCGGGAGCAAGCGTGACGATCGTGGCGAGTAGCGAGACGGCGCCCTCCACCGACGGCGAGGCTGCACTCGAGCGACGGCGCGAACACGAGCGCAGCGTGCTCGGCGCGTTTGCCGCCGCGCACCCTGGGCGCAGCGCGCCGCGGTGGATTACCCAGCTCGCGCTCGCCGCCGATCAATTCATCGTTGCGCGGCCGCTTCGCGAGGACCCGCAGGCGCAATCGGTCATCGCCGGATATCACTGGTTCGGCGACTGGGGACGTGACACGATGATCGCACTCCCGGGCTTGGCCTTGACGACCGGCCGCGCCGCAATCGCAGCGACTATCCTACGGACCTTTGCGCGCTATCTCGACGGCGGCATGCTGCCGAATTTCTTCCCCGATTCGGGGCAGGTGCCGCAGTACAACACGATCGATGCCTCGCTCTGGTACATCGTCGCCGTCGCGTCGTACGTGGAAACCACGGGCGACGATGCACTCTTGCGCGACCTTTGGCCGGCGCTCGAGCAGATCATCGGCCACTACCGTTCCGGTACGCGGTACGGTATTCAGGAAGACGCAGACGACGGGCTGATCCGCGGCGGCCAAGACGGCGTGCAGCTCACCTGGATGGACGTCAAGATCGGCGACTGGGTCGTGACGCCGCGCATCGGCAAACCGGTGGAGATCAACGCGCTGTGGTATCACGCGCAGCGCACGATGGCGGATTTCGCGCAGCGCCTGAACGTCGCTCCGTCAGCGTACGCGGCGGGGGCGCAGAAGACGCGCGCCGGTTTCGCCCGCTTCTGGAACGAGGCGCGCGGTTATTGCTTCGATGTCGTCGACGGACCGCACGGCAACGAAGACGCGATCCGCCCCAACGCGATCTTCGCCGTCTCCCTGCGCTATAGTCCGCTCGACGAGCGGCGCGCAAGGGCGGTCGTCGAGGTCTGCGGCCGGGAGTTGCTCACGGCGGCCGGGCTTCGCAGTCTGGCTCCCGGCGAGCCGGGATTCCGGTCGACGTACCGTGGCTCACCGGCCGAGCGCGACGCGGCGTATCATCAAGGAACGGCGTGGGGATGGCTTCTCGGGCCCTGGGCGTCTGCGCATCTGCGGGTCTACAAAGACCCGGCCGCCGCCCTCACCTACCTTGCGGACTTCGCCGAACACCTCGACGCGCCGGGAATTGGGACGCTGGCGGAGATCGCGGACGCGACGGCTCCCTTTTGTCCGCAGGGCGCAATTGCACAGGCGTGGAGCGTCGGCGAGGTCCTACGCGCGTGGCTCGAGATCACGGCAGCCGCGTAACATCCGATCGGCAGAGATGGCGAGGTAAGGAGGCTTGCAGGGCGCATGACGGCGGCGGTGCGATAGTAAGAGCCGTCGCCCTTCGGACGACGCGTCGTCATCTGGAAGCCAGGAGTCTTCCCTCTATGCAATTTCCCATCTCCGTTGCGTGCCGATCGGTCGCCAGCGCCTTCGTACTCGGTGCACTTCTCTGCAATCTTGGCACGGCGCCTGTGGCAGCCGCGCCCCTCCCCACCGCGAACATCGTCCTTCCGAGTGCGATCTCCGTCGATCCGGTTACCAACGTCGTCGTGCTCCCGCTCCACAAGGGCTTCGTCGGCAAGACCTCCGTCTGGTATA
>DATJTD010000230.1:0-2029 GCA_035503775.1 Candidatus Acidiferrales bacterium | reverse complement strand
ACAGAACCGGTATATTCGTACTTGACCTTGGCACCTTTAGAGATCAGCGTCTGCAGGTCGGAGGCGTTCGATGACTTCTCGCTCCAAGGCGTGATGACTACGATATTCGCACCGTTCTGCGCCGCAGTGCCAAGCGCCGTGTCGACGTCGCTTGATAGGTCCCACGCGCTTATGCAGATCGTGTGCGCGTTCGGAACGATGGTCGTGAAAAAGGTGGAGTGCACATCCTGCTGACCTGAAATCTGCGAGGGAGCAGGTGTTTGCGTGCAGGCTGTGTCTGTGAACGGCGTTGCAGCAGCAGTCGGCGTGGCCGTCGGACTGGCTGTCGGCGAGTGCGTCGGTGATGAACTCGACGTCGGCGATGCGCTTGCCGAGCCCGTCGGCGAAGCGCTGGCCGACGACGTGGGACTCGGCGATGGCAGCGGGCTGCTACTGTACGAGTAAATCGCAAAGTAGACCGGCGCCGTTGCCGCAGGCGAAACCACGTAGTCGAACGTGACTTCGCTGCCTTTTACCGTGACCGTCGTATTTAGGCCGACCCACGCGCCGTTTTCCCATTGCGAAAGCGAAACGGTTCCCGATGGGGCACTACTGAACGTCACGTCCCCGCTGAACTCGGTCACCGTTGCGCTACCCGAAGCTGCCGCGATTGCGAAATAGATCAGCGGTGTTTGCGTGTCGGTTGCGCGACGGCGCAGCGACGTGCCCGTCGGTGAGCTTCCGGACGCGCTGACCGTAACCGGCGCCGTTGCGTATGCGGTCGCCGAACCGCTCGAGACGCCGCTCACACCGCTGATCGCAGGCAGCGCGTACGGGGTACCGCTCGGCGTCGAGGACGTGTGCGGTAACGTTCCGCCACCGCCCCCTCCTCCGCCGCCGCCGCAGGCGACGAGGGTGGAGCAGAGCAACGCCAAGACGGCGAGCGCACGATGACGGACGTTCGTTTTCATATCCGCTCTATATTCTCTGGGAAAGCTTATGAACGCGTTATCTTTTAAGGCAAGATTTTGCAAGTTTGTACCACAAGGTATCCACAATGGGCACAATGAGCGCGATCCGGCTGCATGAAGTCGGCGGACCGAAGCATTTGCGTCTCGACGCGATCGAACTCCCGATCCCCTTAGACGGCGAAGTCCTCGTGCGGGTCCGTGCTGCCGCGTTCAATCGTCGCGACGTTTTCATCACGCAGGGCCTCTATCCGGGGATCTCGCTGCCGCGGACGCTCGGTTCGGACGGCGCGGGCGTACTCGACGGCAGCGAGGTCGTGATCGATCCGACGCTTGCTTGGGGGAACGATCCGCACGTGTGGCAAGCGTCGGCGTCGATCCTCGGTATGCCACATGACGGCACATTCGCGCAATGGGTCGCGGTGCCCGCGAGCAACGTCCATCCCAAGCCGGCGCATCTTTCGATGGAAGAAGCCGCTGCGCTCCCGCTGGCCGGTTTGACGGCCTTTCGCGCGACGTTCACGCGCGGCGAGCTCAAGGCCGGCGAGACCGTGTTGATTCCCGGTGTCGGCGGCGGCGTGCAAACGTTTGTGTTGCAATACGCGAAGGCGGCCGGCGCGCGCGTCATCGTCACGTCGGGAAGCAACCAAAAACTCGAACGCGCTCGCGCGCTCGGCGCCGACGTCGCGATCAATTACGCGGAGCAGCCGGATTGGCACAAAGCGTTGAAGCGAGGCGAGGTCGATCTCGTCGTCGATTCATCCGGCGGCGATACGTTGAACAAGGCCATCGGAATCGTGCGGCCTGGTGGCCGCCTCGTGATCTACGGCGGCACACGCGGCGAGGCGACGATTCGGCTCTTCCCGGTCTTTTGGAATCACCTCGATATTCGTGGAACGTCGATGGGCAGCCCGGAAGATTTTCGCGCGATGCTGGAGTTTGTTTCCGCGCACCGCATAACACCGGCGGTCGATCGCGTGTACGCCATGAGCGATGCCGTTGCCGCGGCCGAGCGCATGGCGCAAGGCGAGCAGTTCGGCAAAATCGTCATGACGGTGGAGTGATACTTCGACACGTTCAGG
>DATJTD010000229.1:0-2426 GCA_035503775.1 Candidatus Acidiferrales bacterium | reverse complement strand
CCGCGAGCAGACCGACCAGAAATTTGCGCACGTGCGGAGGTTCGAGTTACCTCGTGCCTGGGACCTCGCACGACTCGAAATCGACGTCGTAGACGGCGAGCCCGTATCCCTTTGGCGAGAGACGCAAATCGTGCGCCCCGTAGACGGCGTTTTCGATGACGTGATACGAGCGAGACGCGTCGACGTCGAGATACGAGGTGGTGCCGTCGTAATGAATATCGCTTCCTGCGTCCTCGCGCGCGACGGGTTTCCCGTCTTGCGTTACGTTGACGCGGGTGGGGCCGCGATCTGCCGTCAGGACGGCTGTGACCTCGATTGCGCGATATGGGAGATCGAAATAGCCGTTTCCACCACCGAAGGCGATCGCTTCCCCGGTCGGATGCCAAAAGCCGTCCAGATAGATCGAACCGTCGCGGTGGTTGCCGCGATCGTGATAGGCCACGTCGCCGCTGCTGCCGTCACCAAATACGGGCGCATCGGCGATATGGGTCCGTCCGACGAGCAACTCGGGTGTATGCGGATAACACACGGCGCCCGGCTTGTCGTAGTTATCTTGCGGAAGTAGCGCCATCACGGATGGAAGCGCAAGCGACGGATTGGCAGCACGCAAGAGCTCTTGAATTTTCGCTTCGGTATGCTGGTAGTTGCCTTCGCCGGCCGCAACGTCCACCAGATGCCCGTCTTGATCGTAGAGCAGTTCGGTCGGCCAGACATTCACACCGAAGCGGGTCCAGATCGTATGCCCGGCGGTATCGACGACGACAGGCCACGTGATATTCAGCCGCTTCGTGGCCGCTTCGACTTGCTCGGGTTGCGAAGAGAACCCGAACTCCGGAGAGTGTACGCCGATAATGACGAAACCGTCGCCGCGATAGCGTTTGTACCATTCGCGCAAGTAGGGCAGCGTGCGCAAACAGTTGAGACACGTGTACTCCCAAAAGTCGACGAGCACGACCTTGCCACGCAACTGCTCCGATTGCAAGGCCGGACTATTTATCCAGCGCAGACCCCCGTTGAGATTCAGGAGTGCCGAACCGGGAGCGAACCCGCAAAGCAGCACGAGTAGTCCGACCAGCCCCAATCGTTTCAACGCGTCGCCCCCCATCGACTGAGGGGTTCGACGCGCGAAGCGAAGAGACTGTGACTATTTGCCCGCCTGAACCGCGGCGAGATCTTTCTGCAGCGTCGGAAGTGCTTGGCTCGCGAACGAGCGCAACTGGGCGCTGCCGCCACCGTCTTTTTCCTGCTCGAACAGAGCGATGAGTTCCGGAAGGTCGTGTGCTTGATCGGCCGCATAGCCGGCGGCGTCGGTTGAAGCCTTCGGCGAATCGGTCGAAACGTTGATACCGTAGTATGACGCGAGCGATGCCAGCTGATTGCCGATCGCGATCTCGTCCGTTTGAATCCCGGTGGCAAGGCCTTTCACGCTTGAGTCGCCGCCTTGCGCGGCGTCGGCGTTCGAGACGCCTTGCAGAAGCATGTGCATCGCCGATTGAGCGAACTGTGTGTCGGCACTGGTCACGGCATCCGAACCGCCGGACGCGCCGAGAAGACCGAGACCGAGCACGCCGGTGAGCGCCAACGATCCGAGCGAGCGAAGAACGATTGTGTGTTTCATGGTAGCTCTAGCGTCCGCCCGAATACTTTGCTGCCATGCGACTAATGCGGCAGTCTTAGACCAAATAACGCTCAAATCAGCATCAATAGTCACTAAACGTATTCTATAATGGCCCTGATGGTGATACACGCGCTCATCTATCTTGCGCTTGGCTTGGTCTTTGGTTTTTTGGGTGGCCTCTTCGGCATCGGTGGCGGGCTGATTGCGATTCCGGTGCTCGGCGTCTTCTTTGCTTTTTCAGAACAAGCAGCGCAGGGAACGGCATTGGTGATGATCGTTCCCAACGTCTTGCTCGGATTGTGGAACTACGTCAAGAAAATTGGTCTCGACCGTCGGCTCGCGATCACGCTTGCATGTGCGGCCGTACCGTTTACCTACATCGGCGCGCACGTTGCCACGAGGTTGCCCAGCGAGCCGCTGCGCATCGCCTTTGCGGTGTTCATTGCCGCCATTGCCGCGCACATGGCTTGGCGGACGTTCGGGCGTCACCGCACGCGAAGCGGACCGGCCGCGCCGTGGCCCGCGGCGGGGATCGTCGGAGCGATCGGCGGCACGATCTCCGGGTTCTTCAGTGTCGGGGGCGCCGTCTTTGCGGTGCCGGCGATGTCGATGCTCTTCGGCCTCTCGCAAGTCGAGGCGCAGGGCATGGGGCTTGCGCTGGTCGCGCCAGGTACGATCGTGAGCGTCGTCGCCTATGCCGCGGCACACGACGTGGAGTGGATTCCAGGGATTGCGCTTGCGCTCGGCGGAGCATTCTCAGTACCGTACGGCGTTACGGTGGCCAAGCGTCTGCCCGAACGCATGCTGC
>DATJTD010000228.1:0-35845 GCA_035503775.1 Candidatus Acidiferrales bacterium | reverse complement strand
TCGTGCAGCGCCGGATCGTGCGCAAAGAGGTTCGCCACGAGTTCGGTTGCAAGCTGTTGTGGTGCACGCCGCGCACGTCGTGCGAGCTGGAGCGCGACGTTCGAAGCGAAGTCGCCGAAATCGGCGTTGCGCGGGGCTTCGAAGACGACGGCAGGGGGCTCCTCGCCGTTGAGCAGGAAGCGGGCTGCCGTCGTGAGCGCCGCGGCGATGCGCGCGAGATCGGCATCCTCGCGACGCTCGGGCGCTCGCGGCTCGCTAGTGGTGGTAGGGCTCATTCCGAGCGATCTTCGCCGCTCGATAAAGTTGTTCCAGCACGATTGCACGTGCCCACTCGTGAAGGAACGTTAGCCGTCCCAGCGACCACGAGAAATCCGCGCGTTCGATAAGGGCCGGATCGGCGCCGTACGTCCCCGCGACGACGAGCGACAGCCGCGAGACGCCGGAATCAGCGAGTGCACTCAGGCGCCGCGAGAGCTCCGGGCTTGAAAGCTCCGTACCGGTGCGTTCCAAGAGCCAGACACGATCGCTCGGCATTAAATGGCCGGCGATACGAGCCGACTCCTCGCGCATCGCTCGCACCGGATCGTCTCCGCGCGCTGCGGCGATCTCAATTTCTTCGAGTGACTCGTAACGCCGGAAGCGCGTGCGGAAATCGTCGCGTGCTTGGACGAGATACGGCTCGCGAAGACGACCCACAGCGATCAGGCGATACTTCACGTGTAGCTTCCGCGGCTTGCGGCTTTGAAGTAAACTGATTCCGGGTCGTAGCGCGGGCCGAACGCGCGGAGTTCGAAACCGCCTTCGGCTGGGCGAAAGACGATGCGTAAGTCGGTGCGGTCCGTTATGCCGGAAGAAAACTTGACTCGCCGCCATCCATTGAGGTCGTGGTCGAGTGCGGTTCCAGTTTTGCGACGGAGGCGTCGCAGATGGCTCGTCACGGCGCGCAAGGCCTGTGAGACCTCTTCGTCCTTTGGGAATGCCCGGCGAAGCGCCGTGATGTCGTCCTTGACATAGCGTGGGTTTGCCGCTATCGGCAGACCGGCCAACGTACGCATGAAGTCGCGAATGGCGTCGGCCGGTGCTCCCACGGGCTAAAGCAGTTCGGCTTTCTCCAGCTCTTGCCCGAGTGCATCACGTAGCTCTTCTCCGCGCAGCAGCGGACCGGCTTCGCGTTCCGAGATGATGTGACGATCGCGCTCGTCCTCGATGAGGCGTAATACCCGTTCGTAGCGCTCGGTTTGCTCCTTCAGCGCTCGCCACTCGCGCGGCGAAAGCAAAACACCAAGGACTTCACCGCGGCGTTGGAGGCGGAGCTTCCCTGCTTCGGTGAGACGTGGCTCCCACTCGTCGACTTTGCGGAGATCACTGACGCTCAGGTCATCTTCCAGGTCAAATTTTAAGTCCGCCATGCCAGCCATTAATGTACCTAATTGGCTATATATTGTCAATAAGAAGCCAATTAGAATCTTGAGCCTCTCGCTTGGCCGAAATCCTCGGTCGGTGCCGGTTCACCAGGGCAAAGCGATTGCCGTCGCGGCGCTCGACGCACCCGCGGATTTCCAGGTGAATGAGCGCCGTGGCGAGTTGTGGTGCCGAGGCATTCAGGAGAGGTATGAGTTCGTCGAGCGCGGCCTCGCCTTGCGCGAGGCGCGTCATAAGCTCCTGTTCGATCGGTGTCTGCACATCGAGCCCGTTCGGGGCGTCGGCCGCGCGGGACGGCCCGGGACCGCGTAAGCCCATCCCTTCGAGGATGTCATCTACGTTGCGCACGAGCGTCGCGCCGTCGCGGATGAGCGCCAGACATCCGGCGACTTTGGGGCGATCGACGTCGCCGGGGAAGGCGAAGACCGGAACGCCGAGGTCTGCGGCCCATCCGGCCGTGTTGAGCGAACCGCTGCGGGCCGCCGCCTCGACGACCACCACGGCGTCGACGAGGGCCGCGATGACCCCATTGCGCTGGATGAACTGCCCAGGCTGCGCCGGTGTCTCCGGAGCAAACGGCGAGACGACCGCGCCCCCGCGGGCAAGCATCGCCTCCGCCAGCGACCGGTTGCGCACGGGATAGAAGTGTCGATGGCCGCCGCCCAGCACGCCGATCGTCGGCGCGCCCGCATCGACGGCACCCTCGTGCGCGGCCGCATCCACCCCGTGGGCAAGGCCCGAGACGACGCAGACGCCCGCTTCGGCCAAGGCGCGCGCCGTGGAGCGCGCGAGCCGGCGCCCCGCCTCCGACGGCGCCCGCGAACCGACGACCGCGACGCTTGGCGCCGCTAGCCCCTCCAGCGAGCCGGTGACGTATAAGCCGCTCAAGCGAGCGTTTACTGTGGCCGGGCGCAAAGCGGCGAGTCGGTCGCGGTTTTCATATCGTGGTGGGTCGTCGAGCACGACTTCCTCCTGCGTCAAGCAGGTCGGGCGGCAAGCTCTCCTGCGAGGAGTCTGCGGTCGCCCTGGGAATAGACGGCGGGACTTTCGACCGCCACCTTTGGTGGGCAACGGCCGACGACGGAGGATTGAATGGCAGCACCCGAGGCTTACTGCGTGAAGTGCAAGAGCAAGCGCGAGATGAAAGACGCAGTTCAGATCACGATGAAGAACGGCCGCCCCGCCACCGAGGGGAAATGCTCGGTCTGTGGGACGAAAATCTTTAAAATCGGCGCCGGCAAATAGCCGGGCGCACGCCGAGCGTGCGCCTTTCGTTTGCAGGTTGACTCCCTAGTGGCTTATACTCGAAGAGACCCCATATGTTGGGGTCTCTTCGCGGAGGGCTCGAAGCCAACCTGATCTGTCCAGCGTGCCGGAAAAGCGAGACGCGTGTCGTCGACTCGCGCGATGACGAGAGCGTCGTGCGCCGCCGGCGTGAATGCCTCGGCTGCAAGCACCGTTTCACCACGTACGAGCGCATGGAAGCTCCACGTCTCTTCGTCGTGAAGAAAGACGGCCGTCGCGAGCAGTACAGCCGCGACAAGATCCTCAGCGGCCTGCGCCGCGCCTGCGAAAAGCGACCCGTCTCCGATGCGCAGATGGAGGAGGCCGTCGCCGGGCTCGAGCGCGAGCTCTTCTCGCGAGGGGAAAACGAGGTCCCCGCCACACTCATCGGCGAGAAGCTCATGGAATCGCTCAAGCAAATCGACAAGGTGGCCTACATCCGCTTCGCCAGCGTCTATCGTTCGTTCCGCGACGTCGAGTCGTTTCAAGCGGAGCTGGCGGACTTACTTGCCAAGTGACCCCGTACGCATCGGCGTGCGTCTCCTTCCCGAAGGCGAGGGACTTCCGCTCCCCGCGTACATGAGCGCCGGCGCCGCCGGTGCCGATGCGTGTGCCGCCGTCTTCGACGACCTGACGCTTTTGCCGGGTGCGCGGGCGCTCGTGCCGGTTGGTTTCGCACTAGAGATTCCGCCGGGGTACGAGGTCCAAGTGCGTCCACGCAGCGGTCTCGCGCTGCGCCACGGTGTGACCATGCTGAACACGCCGGGAACGATCGACTCAGATTACCGGGGCGCCGTGGGAGTCATCATGATCAACTTGGGAACCGAGCCGTTCGTCGTCCGGCGCGGCGATCGCATCGCGCAGTTGGTGGTGGCGCCGGTGAGCCGTGCCGACTTCACCGTCTCAGCCGAACTCACCGGCAGTATACGTGCCGAGGGCGGCTTCGGGAGCACTGGAAGATGAAGGCCTACATCGTCGGAGCCGGTGCCGTCGGCACCTACCTCGGCGATGCGCTGCGTGCGCACGGGACCGAGGTCATCTATGCCGCGCGCGACTTGCACGATGTGCGCCTGGTCGACCCCGATCTCGCCATCGTCGCGACCAAGGCCTACGACACCGACGGCGCGATCGTGACGCTGCGCAAGGCGCTCGGCGAACAGCCGCAGGCGGCGATCCTCTGTCCACAAAACGGCGTCGGCAACGAGGAGAAACTGGCGGCCGCCTTCGGCGCCGACAGAGTCGTGGCGTGCGCCCTGACCGTGCCGGTCGACCGCACCAAAGACGGACGCAGCGTGGCGACCAGCAGAGGCGGGATCGCGCTTGCGCCAATGGGGAGCGCTCCACAGAATTGGCTGGTCGCGATGTTCGAGCAGACCGGGATTCCGACGCGCGTCGTCTCGGACTATCGCTCGCTCAAGTGGTCGAAGCTCTCGCTCAACATCATCGCCAACGCGACGTGCGCAATTCTGAACGTCCTACCCGAGCGCTTGGTCGCCTTCGACGATATCTTTGCGCTCGAGATTCGCGCCATTCGCGAAGTGCGCGCGGTGATGCAGGCGATGGGGGTGCGCGCGATCGATCTCCCGCGCTATCCGGTGCGGGCACTGCAGCGCGTCGCGACCCTCCCGCCCGCAGTTGCACGGGTAATCCTCGCCAATCGGATTGCGGGGGCGCGCGGACATAAGCCACCGTCGTTGCTGCTCGATCTGCGGGCTGCCAAAGGCCGGACCGAAGTCGAGGTGCTCAACGGTGCCGTCGCGGCAGCGGCCGACGCACATGGCGTCAAAGCGCCGATCAACGCCGTCCTCGCCCGCGTGCTCAGCGATATCGCACACATGCCGCAGCTCTGGGCGAAGTACCGCGAACGGCCGCTCACGCTGCAGGCGGAGGTAGAGGCCGAGATTCGCCGGGTCTACGGAAGACGTGTGCGCCTGATCGAGAAATTTCGCTCATGAGAGACCCGAGCGTCCCCGAAACCCTCGACAGCTGGTCGATCCTGCACCGCATGTTTCGCTTCGAACGGCGCGCGTTCGATCGGCTTCCGCCGGTGCGCCAGGCCGCCGTCGCCGCTGAGGCCGTCAGTTTCCTCGAAGAGGCGCACGCGGGCGAGCAGCGCGACGTGGCCCTCGCCGAGATACTCGGGCACAAGTGCGACCTGATGCTCACGCACTACGAGCGCTCCTTCGACGCACTAGGCGCCGCGGAGGTTCGCTTCGACAAACTCGAACTTGCGGAGTACCTGCAGCCGGTGAGCTCGTACGTCTCTGTCCTCGAACTCGGCTTGTACGAAGCGACGGCGAAGATTCACGCCGACTTGCAGGTGCGCGGCCTTACGGCGCACTCCGACGCGTGGAACGCGGCCTTCGACGCCGCCCTCGCCGAGCACGCACGCAACCCGCGCAATGCCGCACGCCTCTGGGCCAAGATCCCCGCACGTCGGTACGTCTGCTTCTATCCGATGAACAAACGGCGCGGCGAGCACGTGAATTGGTACGAGTTGCCGTACGCCGAGCGTGCGCGCCTCATGGTCGAGCACGGCAAGGTGGGGCGGTCGTTTCATGGGTTGGTCACCCAAGTGATCTCGGGCTCGATCGGCTTCGACGACTACGAGTGGGGCGTCGATCTCTACGCCGACGAGCCGCAGACATTCAAGAAGCTGATTTCGGAGATGCGCTTCGACCCGGTCAGCGCCAAATACGCCGAGTTCGGCCCGTTCTACACCGGCTTGCAGTTCTCGCTTGCGCAACTCCCGGTGTTTCTGCGCGGCGAGGCGGTCCCGGAGCTCAACGCACAGACGGTGCTTGCACCGGCCGCCGGCTAGGCGCGCAGCGGCCTAGGGCGGGTTCGGCATGTGCAGCGGGCCGGTGAAGTGCGGGTGTGCGTGCCGGTGATGGCCGCCGCGCGGACGGGTGGATAGCGAAGGCACGACCGCCAGGATGACGATCACCACGATGAATCCCAAGAAGGCCAGCGATCCCGCGCGTGCCTTGGTCGGGGGCGCAGACGACAATTGGCAAGCCTCACCGGCGCGCAAGAGAGTGCTCTGGACCGGGCACTTCGTCGGACGGCGAAGGATTGCTGCCGCGCCCGGCAGGGTGTCAAGCCGCTAAGCCGCGCCGCTCGAGCGAGCGATACAGGATGGCTTCGGCGATGTGGTCTCCTTCAATCCCCCTTGCGCCGGCGAGGTCGGCGATCGTGCGCGCGACCCGCGTGATCCGATCGATGGCGCGTGCCGAGAGCGTCCCGCGCGAAGCGGCGCGACGGAGCAGGGCCGCGGCGTCGCTTCCTAACGCGCACCAGCGGCGCAGATCGCGCGGTGAGATCGCGGCGTTCGTCATCGTCTGCGTCCCCGCAAAGCGTTCATGTTGAAGCGAGCGCACGCCCTCGACCCGTGCGCGAACGGTGCTCGACGATTCACGCGGCGTGTTCTCGAACATCTCGTCGAAGGGGAGACGCGCGACGTCGACATGCAGATCGACACGGTCGAGCAGCGGTCCCGAGAGTTTGGCGACGTAGCGCGCGACCGTGGCGTCGTCGCAGCGGCAGTCGCTGCCGCGTGAGCCGCGAAAGCCGCACGGACATGGGTTCATCGAGGCAACCAGCGTAAAGCGGGCCGGATAGGTGAACGTAGCGGCGGCGCGGGCGATCGTCACCTTCCCGGACTCCAGCGGCTGACGCATCACTTCGAGCGCCGTGCGGTTGAACTCGGGGAGCTCGTCGAGAAAGAGCACGCCGTTGTGCGCCAGACTGATCTCGCCGGGCTTGGGGTTGCTGCCGCCGCCTGCAAGGGCGACCGGCGAGATCGTGTGATGCGGCGCGCGGAACGGGCGTTGTGTCACGATGCCGGCCTCGGCGCCGAGCAGCCCCGCGACGCTGAAAATCTTGGTGACTTCGAGCGCTTCATCGGCATTCATCGAAGGGAGAATCGACGCGAGACGCTGCGCCAGCATCGTCTTCCCGCAGCCCGGCGGCCCGACGAGCAAGACGTTGTGGCCGCCGGCCGCCGCGATCTCCAGCGCTCGCTTCGCCATCACTTGCCCGCGGACGTCGGCGAAATCCCCGTCTGCAGATTCGCGGGGGCGCGGTACCGGCGCACGACGCGAGCAACGGAATTTGTCACCGGAACCACGCACGACGGCAATCGCGTCGAGTAACGTTGCCACCGCGTACACCTCGATACCGTCGATGAGGAGTGCCTGCTGCGCGCTCTCCTTCGGGACGAGCAACCGGACGAATCCGGCGTGACGCGCTCCCGCAACCATCGGAAGTATGCCCTGCACCGCGCGCACGCCGCCGTCGAGTGCCAATTCACCGAGCGCGACGAAACGCTGCAGCCCCGGACGATCGACTTGTTCGTCGATCGCCAAAAGTGCGAGCGCAATGGCAAGATCGAAGGCCGGTCCTTCTTTGCGAATATGCGCGGGCGAAAGATTTACCAGCACGCGGCCGGCCGGAAAAAGTAATCCGGAATTCACGATTGCGGCGCGAACGCGCTCGCGCGACTCGCCGAGCGACCGGTCCGGAAGACCGATGATGCTGAAACTCGGCGTGCCCGGCGCGCTGTCGCCTTCGACACGCACGACGTAGCCATCGATACCGAGCATCGCGGCGGAATGTGCTGATGCAAGCAACGTGTCGGAACCTCCGTTGCACGTTTTGTTCCGAACGACGAACGAGACTAGACCCCACAATGGAGGTGTCAATATTGGGGTTACGTTGTTTGTCGTGCTTGCGAGTTTCGTCGAATACGATCCGCAAGAGTTGTAGGTATGCACGCGCAAACGCTGATGAAATGGGCATTTCAGGGCATCTTTGCTTTTCCACACGTTGCACAGGTCTGTGGCATCGAGTTGTGGATAAAAAAAATTGCATAAATGCAAGCTCGTCGTGCGAGCCAACTCTTTACAAAGCGCTCGTGCACGACGATTTACGCCGTTTTCGAAGTTCTTCATACCATCAAAACTTCGGGGAACAAGCCTCGGCGGTTATCGCGAAAAGCGCGCAGTCCTTGCAATGACGGGCTTTTTCGTGCTGTCAAACCCCTGCAAATCGAGCATACGTGTGCACGTTGCCAAATGGCGAATCGTGCACTCCTTGCACCATCGCAAGAACGACGTGTGTATTCGCGCGCACCCCCAGAAAGAGGTGAAAGAGCGCCGTATTTCGTGTTTTGAACTCCGCTGCGCCGGAGCCCGTTATTGATAGGTGTTCTCATGTAGGGGCGTCGCCAGGGACGGGCGCCGTTCCCCTCGGCCGCAGTACAGGGATTGCCGGGCAGAGGTAACGCCCCGCGTGCAGCGTAGCGGAGTGCGCAGCGCCCTCGTGCTCCTTTTGACGGAGGTTCCCCCTTTGAAGCCTACGCGGTTCCCGCTGCTCCCGGCGCTCTTCGTCGCGGCCTTTGCGCTGGCCGGCTGCACCAACTCGTCGCAGTCGACTTCCTCACAGGCCAGCGGTACGCCGCAAGCGGCGGCGTCGGCCGGCAAAGTGATCGGCGTCTCCATCCAAAATCGCGAAGCGCAGTTCTACCAAGAGATGGAAGCCGGTATGAAGTCGGAGGCGGCCAAGTACGGCTACACCGTCAACGTCGTCGACGCGAGCCGCGACAATGCCAAGCAACAAAGCCAAGTGGAAGACTTCATCTCCCAGCATGTCGATGCGATCGTCCTTACGCCGTACGACTCTTCGGCGATCGGCAGCGCTATCGCCGAAGCAAACAAGGCGGGGATCCCCGTCTTCACGGCCGACATCGCCAGCACGTCCAAAGAGGGGACGGTCGTCTCGCACATCGCTTCGGACAACGTGCAGGGCGGGGCGCAAGCCGCCAAGCTCCTGTGTGCGGCGTTGCCCGGACACGCGGGGGCGGTGGCGATCATCGACGAGCCGGAAGTGACGAGCGTGCAAGATCGCGTCCGCGGCTTCAAGGCGGCACTGGCGGCGAACTGTCCCGGCGCCAAGATCGTGCAAGACGCCGATGGAGGCGGCGAGCGCGCAAAATCCAGCGCCGTCGCCGAAGACTTGCTCCAATCACATCCCGATCTGGCCGGCATCTTCGGGATCAACGACGACTCGGCGCTCGGAGCGAGCAAGGCCGTCGAAGCGGCCGGCCTCACGGGGAAGATTGCAATTGTCGGCTACGATGCCACCCCCGAGGCGCGCGCCGCGATCAAAGCGGGGAAGATGTATGGCGACGCCATCCAGCATCCCGATCAGATCGGAGAGAAGACGATCGACGCCATCCACGACTACTTCTCGGGGAAGACGCCGCCTAAGCGTATCGCGGTCGCCGTCGGGACGTTTACCCGGGCGAACACGCAATAAGCCCGCCGCTGCTGGCGATGCGCGGCATCGCCAAGAGTTTCCCGGGCGTGCGCGCGCTCGCGGGTGTCTCCTTCGACGTCCGTGCGGGGGAAGTGCACGCCCTGGTCGGTGAGAACGGCGCGGGAAAATCGACGTTGATGAAGATCCTCGCCGGTGCGCAGCGCGCCGATGAAGGCGTCATCGAGATCGACGGCAAGCCGGTGGAGATCGACGGGCCGCGCGCCGCCGAGGCGGCGGGCATCGGCATGATCTACCAGGAGTTCAACCTCGTCCCCGATCTCGGCGTCGTCGAGAACATCGTGCTCGGTCATGAGCCGGAGCGTCGGGGCGTCCTCGACCGAGCGGCGGCAGCACGCGACGCAACCGCCGTCCTCACCGAGCTTGGGATCACCCTACCGCTCGATCGCCCCGCGCGCCGGCTCTCGGTCGCCGAGCAGCAGATGGTCGAGATCTGCAAGGCCCTGATCCGCAAGGCGCGTCTCATCGTCATGGACGAACCGACGGCAGCCCTGACCGATCGCGAGACCGACGCGCTCTTCGCCTTGGTCCACAAGCTGCGCGCGCAAAACGTCGCCTTCGTCTATATCTCGCACCGTCTCGAAGAACTGCCGCGCATCGCCGATCGCATCACCGTCCTGCGCGATGGGATGGCGGTCGCGACCAAACTCACCGGTGAGCTCACCCAAGAGGAACTGATCCGGCTGATGGTTGGCCGCGAACTCGAAGCGCACTTTCCCCCGCTTCCTGCCGTTGCCGGCGATGCGGCGCCGCTGCTTGCCGTCAAGGCGCTGTGTTCCGGGCGCGTCCAGGACGTCACGTTTTCGGTGCGTGCCGGCGAGATCGTCGGGCTGGCGGGGCTTGTTGGCGCCGGCCGGACGGAGATCGTCCGGGCGATTGCCGGCGCCGACGTTCCCGATGGCGGAGAGGTCGAGGTTGCGGGGCAGCGCGTGGTCGTACGCGGCCCGGAGTCGGCGATCGCCGCAGGCATCGCGCTCATCACCGAAGACCGCAAGGCGCAGGGGCTCGTGCTCGGGATGAGCGTGCGCGAAAACACCACGCTCGCGCATCTCGACTGCTTCTCGCCGCGCGGTGTCATCGATCTCCGCGCCGAACGTGCCATCGCCGCGCAAGAGATCGCGCAGCTCAACATCCGCACGCCGAACAGCGAGCAGATCGTGCGCAATCTCTCCGGCGGAAACCAGCAGAAAGTCGTTTTGGCGAAGTGGCTGATCGGCGACGCGAAGATATACCTCTTCGATGAGCCGACCCGCGGCATCGACGTCGGCGCGAAGGTGGAGATCTACAACCTCATGCTGGCGCTCCTCGCGCGCGGTGCCGCAATCGTGATGGTCTCCAGCGAACTGCCCGAGGTGTTGGGCATGTCGCATCGCATCCTCGTGGTGCGCGAAGGGCGCATCCGGGCGGAGTTTGCGCAGGCCGACGCCACCCCCGACCGGGTCATTGCGGTTGCAACGGGGGTCGCTGCGTGACGACGCAGATGCAGCCCAAGCAAATCGAGGTCAAAGCGGCGCTCGAAGCGAGCTCGGCGCAGGCCCAAGAGGCCGCGCGGCAGCGCGCCTTGCTGCGTACGAGCGGCGTCATCGCCGCGCTCGTCGCCATCGTCGCGATCGTCGACGTCTTCTCGCACGGCCACTTTCTGACCGAGACCAATCTCACCAACGTCTTGCGGCAGATCTCCGACAATGCGATCCTGGCCGTCGGGCAAACGTTCGTCATCATCACGGCCGGCATCGATCTTTCGGTGGGCTCGCTCATCCAACTCACCGGGGTGGTCATGGCGACCTTCGCCAACGCGATGCCCTTCGATGGTATCCCGCTGGTGGCGGCGACCTTGCTGGTCGGCCTGGTCGTCGGCTGTTTCGCCGGCTTCGTCAACGCCGTTCCGGTCGTGCGTCTGAACTTACCGCCCTTCATCACGACCTTGGCGATGATGCTCATGGCGCGTGGTCTCGCCTTCAAACTCTCCAACGGTCAGCCCGTTCCGCTCAACTCGAGCGCCTTCGATACGATCGGCACCGGTTTTTTCTTCAAGGTACCGATCGCCGTGCTCTGGATGGCGGTGATCGTGGTCGTCTTTGCCTTCTTGCTCACGCGCACGCGTTTCGGGCGCTACGTCTTCGCTATTGGCGGGAACGAAGAGGCCGCGCGCCTCGCCGGCATCAACGTCCACTTCGTCAAGACGATGGTCTATGTGATCTCGGGCGGATGCGCTGCCGTCGCCGGCTTGCTGCTCATGGCGCGTTTCTCGTCCGGTTCGCCGCAGACCGGCATTGGCGACGAGTTGCACTCGATCGCCGCCGTCGTCGTCGGCGGGACGAGCCTCATGGGGGGACGAGGGAGCGTCATCGCTACCTTCCTCGGCGCGCTCCTGATCGGGCTGCTGAACAACGCGATGGATCTGCTCAACATCGAGTCGTACACGCAGGATATCGTGCTCGGCGCGGTCATCCTCATCGCCGTCGTGATCGACGAGTTGCGCAAGCGGTACCTGCGCGCGTAAGCGCAGCTCTTGTGGAAGGGTGCGATGCACTTCAGGATCGCGTTCACCCAGTCGTCGTGATCGAGCGGGGAGCCCAATCGATACCGGCGCGAAGCTATCGTAGAGGCCTCTTCGACGCCGGGATCGAGGCGCTCGACCGCCGCCGCCCTTCGGCATAGTGCGGCGCAGCCGGGGCGCCCTACCGGCGGCGCCTCTTCGGCGATGGCACCAGCCTCAGGCAGGTCGGGCTTGGAGGAAAAAAGCTTCGCGAAAACTATATAGTGGTCGGTAAAATCCGCCAGGAGTCGGAATCGGGCCGCGTTAAAGCGATTCCGCACTGTTGGACGTGTCGTGGAGGGGTTCTCATGGCAAGACAGCTCCTGTGTGCTGCACTCGGCGTGACGCTATTTGCGACCGCTGCCTGTTCGGGTTCATCTTCGGGTCCCTCGGTGCCCGGGACCGCGCAAGGCGGCGCGCACAAAGCGGAGTTCAGCGCACCGCCGACGAGCGCACCGACGACCTCGGCGTCGGCGGCCAGCACGGCGCCCAGCGCCGCGCCGAGTAGCCCCGCGAATCCGTCGTCGCCTCCGCTTCCGTCTCCGTCGTGGTCTCCCCACCCGCACCCGTCGTGGCCGCCGCTACCGTTCCCATCAGGATCGCCGCTCCCACGACCGTCATGGTCGCCGCTACCGTTCCCGTCAGGATCGCCGCTCCCACGACCGTCGTGGTCGCCGCTACCGTTCCCGTCGGGATCGCCGCTCCCACGCCCCTCGTGGTCTCCGCGTCCGCATCCGTCCGGATCGCCATTCCCGCTACCGTCGGGTTTCCCGCATCCACATCCCTCCGGGTCGCCGCTCCCGCTGCCATCGTGGTCTCCCCGTCCGCATCCGTCCGGATCGCCGTTCCCACGGCCGTCGGGGTCCCCGCGCCCGCACCCCTCAGGATTACCGTTCCCATTGCCGTCGGGGTCTCCGCATCCACATCCATCAGGATCGCCGTTCCCACGACCGTCCGGGTTCCCGCATCCACGTCCGTCAGGATCGGCGTCTCCAGCTCCGTCGCCGTCCTAGTATCCTGATTCATAAATCTCCCTGAGGGTGACAACGCTCGCGCCGAGCCATTCGTGTGTGGCAACCGCCGTTTCGGTTTTTGCGGCGCAGTTGAAGCGAATCGTGCGAACTACTGACTCAGGAGATTACGTGCTCGTGCCGTTGCTGGAGCGGGGCGCTCCGATCGCGCCTGCGCTTGCAAGTACTTTGGGCTTATTGCTCTGCACACCGATGAGGACATCACACTGCGCTTGAGCAGCGATCACTTCGATGGCGCGCGCGAGGGGAGCACCGGCGTATTTGCCTTCGCGGTACGAGCCGAGCACGATCAGGCGCGCGTCCTTGCGTTTTGCCAGTTCGAGCACGCCTTGTGAGACGAGGCGTGCGCGAATGACTTCGGTGTGCACTTCGACATCGTTCTTGCGCCCGATCGCGTCGGCGGTTGCGAGCGTCTCGAGCGCCGCGCGATGCTCGGGCTCCATATCGGCGCTCAGCGGTAAGGTATGGGGCACCTCGATCACGTAGGCAGCCAGCAGCTCGGCACGTTCACGTCGCGCGAGGCGCGCGGCGAGGAGCATCATGTGTTCGGAGTGGACGTCTTGCGAGAAGACGACGATGACGCTGCCGATCATCTGCTCGAGTTCGGCTTCGGCGACTTGCGCCGCGCGTTCGGCGCGCGTGCTGGGCGGGTGCAACATCCAGTGCAGCGTCCCGCCGGTGAGCGCGACGACGGCGAATCCAATCAGTAGACCGACGACGTGCAGTTCGATCACGGCGTTTGGCCCGCACGGCCGGCGATGTACTCGCGCACCCGTATCGTCCCCAACGCGACCAGCGCACCGCCGAGCACAAGCGCCGGAATCTCGGTGAGCCGAAGGCCGAAGGCACCGAACGTGCGCACGATCAGGATCGCTCCGAGCATCACGTACAGCGCGCCGAGGATCGCGCGCATCCGCAGGTAGCCGTGGCTGCGCACGAGGCGTCTCACGAGGCCGCTGCCTTAGCAGTCCGCGCGTCGAGCGCCTTGAGGTTGGCAATGTACTCGTCCATCAGATCGAGCTCGCCGGCATCTTGCAAGATCGTGATTTGCGCCTTGCGCCAATCTTGTTTCTGCGAACGGAATACCGGAAGTCCCTTATGCTTGCGATAGATCAAATACCCGATGACGCCGAAGACGAGCCACGAGGGCCCGGCGATACGGCCGATCTCGTGGGTGATCATGGTAAAGATCAAGATCGAAGCGATCCCGCAGAAGCCGACCACCGCAAGCAGCGGAAACTCCACGCGGCGCCCGCGAAAGGTCATCGGAACGTTGAACGGCATCTTGAAACGGCGCGGGCTCTCAGGATCTTTGAGCCGCAACGCAGCGAGCGCGATGAAGACCATCGAGTAGCTCGCCGCCGCGCCGAAGGCGTAGAGGTCGCCCAAAAACGTAATGCCGTCTTCGCCGTGGAAGAGCCGGCGGTAGAGCTCTTTGACTCCATTGTCCAGACTCGGCATCGCCGCGAAGACGAGTTCGACGATCGCCACGCCGCAAAAGCTCAAGATCGAGACGGCTGGAGTGCGAAAGCGCGGGTGGACGCGTTGGAAGGCACTGGGCAACAGATGCGTCCCCGCCATCGCGTAGGCGATGCGCGAACTCCCGAAGACGCCCGAGTTGCTCGAGATGAGCAGCAAGATCGCTCCGAGCAACGGGACATAGAATGCGGCGAGGATGCCATAGTACGGAACCAGTGAGGCGAGCACCGCGACGGCAGCCCCGTTGTTGTCTTCGTTGCCCAGATAGTGCCAGAGCGGCTGCACGTGGCCGTGCGCGTCGAGCGGGAGCGGGTGCCACGGCATCATCCCCAGCGCCAAGTTCGAATACGCAAGCGCGAAGATCAAGATCGTGAGGATCAGCGCGATCGAGGTACGCGGAATGACCGATGCCGGCCGCTGCGTCTCTTGTGCCGCCTGCGAGATCGATTCCAAACCAACGAACGAGATGATCGCCAGCGAAACCCCATTCATCAATTGGAACGTCGTCGGCCAACTGACGGTCATCGTGTGTACCAGCAACCCGGGATCGAAGGCGAAGAGAAAACCGAAGAAGAGGATGAGCGTCTCGGAGAGGACGTCGAGGCCGCTGATGATCTCGTTGAACGCGGTGCTCTCGCGCACGCCGATCACGTTGAGGATCGCCAGGCCGCAGATGACGATGAGCACGATGATGAAGTGCGTCCAGGGGTGTACCGTCGAGCTCAGAATCGGAATCAGCTTACTCAGGTAGTCGATGCAACTCCAGGCGAAGAGCACGATGTCGATAGTGAAGTCGAGGAGCACCGCCCACCCGGCGATGAAGCCGAAGATGTCGCCGAGGCCGCGAAAGACGAAGTACTGTCCGCCACCGGCTACCGGGTAGGCCGCTGCGAGTTCGGTGTAGGCAAGACCGATGCAGACGTACACGAGTCCAGCGAAAAGAAATGCCACGTTCGAAGCACCGGCGGCGGCCCCGAGAACGAGGCCCAGGCCGACGAAGATGTCGGCGCCGACGTCGGAGTACCCCCACGAGAACGAGCCCCATGGTGTAACCGCACGCCGCAGTGTCGGTTCTTCTTTTGCGACTTTAGCTTCGCTCGGAGTTGCCGTCATCAGTACTCATTTCGCGTGGAACTTCAGCCGAATGCGTTGCGATGCAGCGTCATCCTGCCTGCGTCGATTGCGAGAACGTCAAATCTTGCCTTCGCCTGCGGGGCCACGAACTGCAGGAAGTCGGCGGCTACGGCCCGGATGCGCCGCCGTTTGGCGGCATCGACGGCGGCGACCGCAGAGCCGAAGCTCCGCCCCGTGCGAGCCTTTACCTCGACAAAGACGATGATCTCACCTTCGGCGGCGACGATGTCGATCTCGCCGCCGGGCCCGCGCAGGTTGCGGCGCATGATGCGCAGGCCGAGCGACTCGAGATAGGCGCAGGCCGCATCCTCCCCGGCGCGGCCCAAGCGAGCGCGATCGCTACTCACCGACGGCATCTCCGAGGTCGTCGGCCGAAAGCTGACCGAAAAGTGTCAGCGACTCCTGAACGCGCCACCAATTGCGCCGGTGCAGTTCGCAGGGCCCGTGTTCGCGCAACGCCCGCAGGTGCTGCGGCGTCCCGTATCCCTTGTGCTCCGCAAAGCCGTAGCGCGGAAAGGCCGCATCGAGTTCGACGAGGAGCCGGTCGCGGTGCACTTTGGCGATGATCGAAGCGGCGGCGACGGTCGCGCACTTGGCATCGCCTTTGATGATGGGGAGCTGCTCGCCGCCGAACGAGCGAATGCGCACCGCGTCGGTCAGCAGATACTCCGGCTGCGCGCGCAGCGCCGCGATCGCGCGTTCCATCGCGAGGATGCTGGCACGGTAGATGTTGAGCGTATCGATTTCGGCAACCGACGCTTCACCGATCGCCCAGGCTACGACGCGCGTTTTGATGATCTCCGCCAGCTCGACGCGCAACTCCGGCTTGACGCGTTTGGAATCGTCGAGACCGCGAATCATCAGTGGGCCGTCGGCAACGACGCAACCCGCTACGACCGGCCCCGCCAGCGGCCCCCGACCGACTTCATCGATGCCACCCAGCAAGAGGAAGCCGCGCCGGCGCGCCTCGTCTTCGAAGCGGTGCAGCCGCAAGAGGCGCCGCCGCTCGCGCCGCTGCGCGTTCCGCTTCGCCGCGGCGCGCTCTTCCGGCGTCATTGCGCGGGCTCCTCGAGCGTCATGCGTCCCAAGCGACTCTCGTTGAAGTCTTTGATGTATGCCCAGGCCGCGTTGTGTGTATCGGTCTGGGTTCCGTGGCGCACGAAGCCGCGCGTCTGCGCGAACGCTTCGAGGCTCGGAACGGCGGCATAATCGTGCGCCGCAGCCCACGTGAAAAACTCTGCCACGACGTCCTCAGGATCGAAGCGTGAGCGCGGGACTGCACCGACGAGTGCCAGCTTCCACTGCGCCTCCGGCGTGTCGATCTTTGGGACGAGGATGCCGGCGGTATCCATGACTTCGAGCCACCCGGCCGCGGGATCGGCCGCGCGCCCCGGCGTCGCGCGCACACGAAACCACTGCGCTGCGCGGGTAATCCCCGCCGTATCGGCCGTTCGCGCGACGGCGCGTCCGATCAAGCCGTTGATCACCGTCGATTTTCCGGCGTTGGGAATACCGAGGACGATGACGCGACCACGCCTCGCCTCACCGGCGAGCGCGCCCAGTGCCTGACGTAGACGTGTGAAGCTCGCCGGTGATTTGGCATCGAGTGCAACCGCTTCTTCGCCGGCGTCGCGCAAGTGTACCAGCCACCGTTCGGTCGCGTCGGCCGCCGCGAGATCGGTGCGGCTCAACACGACTAAACGCCGGTTGCGGGCGGCGATGCGCGCGAGTGCCGGATTGCGGCCGGTCCGCGGCAACCGCGCATCGACGACCTCGATCACGAGGTCGATGAGCGCGAGATCGTCTGCCAGGCGGCGCATCGCGCGTGCCATGTGTCCGGGATACCACTGGATCGTCTGCGCCTCCGAGGGCATCTCAGAGCGAACCAAGACGATCGGGCGGCCACAACCCGAACATGGCGCGGCCGATGATGTCGTGCAGGCTCACGAAACCCCAGGTCCGCGAGTCCTCGCTGTTGGCACGGTTGTCGCCGAGCACATAGTACTCGCCGGGTGGAACGATCACTTCGCGGGCGCTACGCGTATCGGCGTAGTGGACGTAGCGCTCATCGAGCCGCACGCCATTGCGCACGACGACACCTCGATCGATGCGGATGGAGTCTCCGGGGATGCCGATGATGCGCTTCAAGAAGATCTCCGGCGCCGTGCGCTCATGGCGGAAGGCGACGATCTGACCGCGTTGCGGGAGCGAAAAACGATACGCGATCGTATTGATGACGACGTATTCACCCGAGTCGATGTGCGGTTCCATCGAGAAGCCGCTGACCTGTGGCGTGCGGAGCATGAGTGCGAAGGCGATGAGAGCGAGTGCGGCCACTTGCAGAGCAAGCGTCAGCGCCGATTTCATCGCAACGGGCGATTGCACCAGGCGTGGTTCGTGGCGTCGTGCCGCGCTCCCCGCGCGCGCCCTAGCTCAGAATGCGGATGCGGTTGAGCGGCCAGAACAAGAAAAATGCGTGACCGGTGAAGGAGGCCGGTTGGCCTTTGTCCGGACCGGCGTCGAAGGTACCGCTCACCTGCGCAAAGCCCCAGATGTGCGAATCTTCGGAGTTGTTGCGATTATCGCCCATCATGAAGTAGCAGCCGGCGGGGATACGGTCCGGTGCCTGCCACATCGACGGCGGTGGGACGTTCGCCATCGTCGGATCGAGCGGCGTCCCGTCGACGTAGATGTTGTAGTCCTTGATTTCCAGCTCGTAGTCGGGCTTTTCGGCGATGTACGGTTCGTTCAGCGCGACGCCGTTGCGGTAGACGATCCCGTTGTGCACGCGCAGCGTCTCGCCGGGGCTGCCGATGATGCGCTTGATGAAGGGGCTTTGGTTGGGAATCGGCGGCGTGAAGATGACGATGTCACCGTCGCGCGGCGGGTGGAAGTGGTATTCGAACTCGTTGGCGAGCAGCACGTCGTGCAGCTGCAAGGTCGGCTCCATCGAACCCGAAGGGATGAAGAAGGTGCGCACGATGAAGGTGATGAGGAAGAGCGCAACGAGGCCTGCGACGATGAACGCGTCGAGGTACTCGCGCACCACGGCCGAGAGCGGGGCCGTTGCCGGACCGGCGTTTCCGCCGTCGCCTTGAGTGATCGACGGTGCGTTCGCGGTCACCGGACGCAAGCTCATCGCAAAGCGCACCGCCGCTAAGACGCAGATCAGACCGAAGAGTTCAATGGGGGTCATGACAGCGCGCCTACCGGTGGCTACGCGCCGGCCTTCTTCTCTTTGATACGCGCGGCTTTACCGATTTTCTCCGAGAGATAGAAGAGGCGGCTGCGGCGCACGATGCCACGCTTGGAGATTTCGATCTTCTCGACGCGCGGGCTGTGCAGCAAGAACGACTTCTCGACGCCGACGCCATGCGCAACGCGGCGCACCGTAAAGGATTCCGTCGCGCCGCCGCCCTTGCGGACCGTGACGACGCCTTCGAACATCTGCACGCGCTCTTTGCCGCCCTCGATGACTTTCGAGAAGACCTTCACCGTGTCGCCCGGACGAAAGACGGGGGCATCCGGCTTGAGGTTTTCTTGCTCGAGAAGATCGATGACGTTCATGACTGCTCCAGGGCGCGCACGCGAATTCGCCTGCTCTTACTACACGGCCGGCGATGCGAAGTTGCGCAGAGCGGCCGGGACAACCTGGGGATTGTAGCATGCCGGCTACCCGGAGATCAACGTTTGGGGAAGCGCAGGGGGTCGGGTGCCGGAAGCAGGTCAGGCCTGCGCTCAGCTGTTCGCCGGCGCGACTCCTCGCGCCGCCAGGCGGCGATCTTGGCGTGGTCTCCCGAGAGCAGGACCGCAGGGACGTCGATCCCCGCAAATGTCGGCGGCCGGGTATAGCTCGGCCCTTCGAGGCCCTCGGGGCCGTACGACTCGGTCTCCAGCGAGGCTTCGTTCAAGGTGCCGTCGACGAGGCGCACGGTGGCGTCGACGAAGGCCATTGCCGGAATCTCTCCGCCGGTCAGCACAAAGTCGCCCAGGGAGAGCTCCTGGGCCCCGTACGCCTCGATGACGCGCTGGTCGACCCCCTCGTAACGGCCGCAGACGACGACGAGCTGCTCCAGCGCGGCGAACGCTTGAGCGTCGGCTTGGGTAAAGGTACGGCCCGCGGCGCTGGTGACCAGGAGGGCGCGCCGCTCCGGCGGCGCGGCGTCGGCGAGAATCGTCTCCAGCATGCGCGCCAGCGGCTCGGCCCGCAGGATCATCCCGGGGCCCCCGCCATACGGCCGGTCGTCGGCGCGCTCGCCATGGCCCAGCACGTCCAACAGGTTGTGCAGGCGGACGTCGACGACGCCCCGTTCTTGGGCGCGGCCGAGGATCGAGAGGCCGATCAGGGGAGCGAACATCTCGGGGAAGAGCGTGACGACGTCGACGCGGAACATTGCCGGAGATGTTCGCTATCCGCCGCTGGCTCACCGCGCTCGCGCGCCGGCAACGGCCGCTGAGCGACGAGTGCGCCGCAGGCCTCGCAGCGCTCGCTGCGGGCCGCTATGACGAGGCCTGCACCGCGTTCTCCGTCGCACTCGGCGCTGCGGCCGGCCTTCGTGGGGAGCGCCTGCGGCTGCAGGCACTCAACAAGCGCGGCGTCGCGCATGTCTGCGCGGGCCGGCGCGCGGAGGCGCTGGCCGACTTCCAGGCTGCCCTGGCGTTGGACCCGCGCTTTGCTCCCGCCCGGGTGAACGTCGGCAACATCCATCTCGAAGAAGGGCGCCTCGCCGAGGCGATCGCTTCCTATGAAGCGGCGATCCGCGGCGACGACCGCTATGCGCCGGCCTACGCCAATCTAGGCGTGGCGTACCGGCGTCTGGGCGAGTACGACAAGTCGGTGCGCGCCCTCAAGATCGCAGCGCGGCTCGAGTTCGGGATCGGGCCTCTCAGCCGCGGTGGGCTTGGACGTGCGTGATCTCGTCGATGTACTCGAAGAGTTGCGGAAGGGTGATCCGCTCGAGCGCGCTCTGCTCCTGCAGCCCCTCGCCCTCTTCGCCTTCGTCGCGTAGATAGCAACGCGACTCGACGTCGCCCGGGGCCTCACTCAAGAACGAAACCGCGAATCCTTTGCCCATCGTTTCATCGTAGATGCGCATCGCAGCGGGATTGAGGATTTCAATCGAGTGAGCCGAATTGTTGGCGTCGAAGATCGTAATGGTGAGATAGTCGCGGTTGGCGACTTCGATCGACCCGACGACAAACGAATTTTTCGTGGAAAAGAACTCGTGACCGCGCTTATTCCGGCTCGACACCTCGTAAAATACACGGTGCCTCACAAAGCGGCTCAGGATTTTCCGCAGTGTGGATATCGAGGCGAGCGTCTCCGTGCGATTCCCGCGCGTGTAAATGATCTTCAAACGCTGTTGCTCGGCCTTTTCGCGAAATTTGGAACGGTATCGAAAGGGGGGCGTGCAATATTGGACAGTCACGCCAGGAGGCCCTTTGCTTTCCCCACTTGACCTTATGGTGGTCTTCGCCGCCGCCTTGCTCTTTTTCGGCCCCGAGCAGCTGCCGCAGGTCGCGCGCAAATTCGGACGCGTCACGCGCGATCTGCAGAACACCTCACAGGCGTTCTTGCGCGAGATGGAGCGCGCCGCCGACCTGAGCGACCTGACGCGTCTTGGGCCGACTCCCTGGAGCGAGGAGACGGCAGATTCCGCGCAGACGCCGCCGGAGGCGGTGCCGATCGTCTCGACGCCGACGCCGTTGCTGGAGCCGGTGTACGACGCCGGCGCGTGGGAGCGTGAGGCCGAGCCGTGGCCGTACGCCGACAGCGATCCGCAGGAACGTTGGCGTGCCATGGGCACGCCGTCACGACCACTCGCTTGAGGGCTCGAGTGCTAGATGTTGAGGTTCGAGCGAATCTCGGAGATGCGGGACTCCACGACGCCGCGCACTTGCTGGTGCAAGCGATCTTTTTGATCGTCGGGGAGACGCGAGTAGACGATGTAGCCCACGGCGGAGGCGAGGCCGCCGAGAACTCCGGCTAAGAGGACGCGGCCCGCTTCATTCGGCGGCGGGCGATGGTCGGGAACGTCGGGCTTATAAGTGTCGCTCATGCTCTGGCAATCTTCTCCAGTGGGGATTCTTTTTACTCGCGCTTACTCGCGGTCGGTTTCACGGCGCACGCGAACGTGCTGTGGATAGTCGATGGCGATACGCTCGAGTGAGAGTGCGACCGTGGTAACGATAGCGCGCACGTCGTCGCGTTCGCGTACCGCCGCAGGCCAGCGAAGTTCCAAATCTCCCGCGTTCCGGCGCGAGCCGTCGACGTCGACGCCGGCGTGTTCGGTGAGCCCGAGCCACGCGGCTTGGAGGAGTGCCGAAACCGCGGCGCAGACGACGTCGGAGCCCGAGTCGGCCCATCCGGCATGACCGCGGGCAAGAAATGAAGACAGCCGCGCGCGGCTGTCTTCTCGGAGTACGACCTCGACCACGCCGCGCGTTACGCGGGAAGTTCGATCTTGGTGATCTTCACCTCGGCGAAGCGCTGACGATGGCCCACCAGCTTGCGTACCCGTTTCTTCGGCTTGTACTTGAAGACGAGGATCTTCTTGTCTTTGGCCTGGCGCACGATCGTGCCCGTGACCCGAGCGCCCTCGATGAGCGGGCGGCCGATCGTGGGGTCACCACCGGCGGCGCCGGCGAGGACGACCTTTTCAAAAGCTATCTCAGCGCCCACTTCACGGTCGATGGCATCGCACCGGATCGTGTCGCCTTCACTGACGCGGTACTGCTTACCGTCCGTCTCGATGATCGCGTACATAACCACGGTACGTTACCACTCCGGCACCCCGGGTGTCAAACGTTCCGACGCCTTTGGGGCGGTCAGGCCGCCACTTCGGCGACTGCCGGGCCGTCGTCGAGCTTGAGGGTGAGGCACTTCGCCGAGCCGCCGGCGCGATGGAATTCGGAGAGGTCGGTTTGGAAGACCCGGTACCCCGCGGCGTTGAGGCGGTCGCGCAGCGCCGGCGAGGCGCTGTGCAAGACGATCGCGTCGTCGACCTCGACGGCGTTGCAGGCCAACGCAAGCGCATCGTCGAGCCCGACGGGGATGAGATATTCCGGTTCGATGGTGCGCCGCAGCAGTTGCTGCGCATGGGGGGAGAACGCGTCCATGAAGGCCATGACATGTCCGCTTGCCAGCGGGCACAAGCACGTCTCGAGGTGATAGAAGCGCTCGTCGACCAGAAGAAGGGGGAGCGTTCGGACGTTGAGCGTCTCGGAGAGTTGGATCGAGGCGGAGCGTTCGGTCCGCCAGCCATAGCCGACGTACAGCATCGGACGGCGCCGGTCGAAGAGCGCGTCGCCAGCGCCCTCGAAAAACGTCTGCTGCAGAAACGTGGTCGCGAACCCATTGCGTGCAAGCCAGGCGCGGTACGCACCTTGTTCGACCCGCCGCTGTGGGTAGCGGAAACTACTTACGATAGCAAGCTTCCCACTGATCAGCGCGGCGTTGGCGGTGAAGACGAGATCCGGCACGTTGGGGCGCGGCTCGATCGTCTCCAGCTGCACGTCGCCGGCGCAGCGCAAAATCTCGATGAAGCGATCCCACTGGCGTTTCGCATCGGGCGCCTGATAGCCGACGTTACGCGTCATCCACGGATTGATCTCGTAGTTGACGGCGTAGTAGGTCGGCGGACAGATCAGAATGCGCGTCGCCATAATGGAGCTAGTGTACCGCGTACCTGCTGAGAAGAACATTGGACAGGTGGTTAGGCCCGTTCGCGAACCGATAGTCGGGTGGAGGTCAAGTTCGTGAAACCTCCCGTCGCGCGGGCGGTAGTGGTCGACCCGCATGGGCGGAACGTCCTATTCCGGCGACCGCGACTTACGCTACGCTTACATCTCGATGTAGATATCGTCGCCGGTAACGCGCGTTTGATAGGTGCGCACCGGCATGATTGCCGGAGGCGTCAACGCTGCCCCGGTTTTGACGTCGAAATATGCGCCGTGGCGCGGGCACATGATACGGCAGTTTTCCAGTTGCCCTTGGTCGAGTGCTCCCCCGTCGTGCGTGCAGACGTCTTCAATCGCGTAGATTTCACCGTCCACATTGCAAAGGAGCACGGCGTCGCCGCTCCAAACGACGCGGCGGGTGCTGCCCGGTGGGATCTCCGATCGTTTTGCGACCGGTTGCTTCGACGTTTCCATGTATAGTCTATCTCCACTGGTTGGGCCGAACGGCCGTAGTCCGTTTAGAAGTGCGTGATGCGCGGTACGAAGTCGATTTGATCGAACGTCTGCGCTTGTTCGAAGCGGGCGTCGGCGACGACGCCGTCGCGCAGCACCTGCGTCACGTGCCAACCGGCCTGCGCGGCTGCGTGGAGTTCATGCGGGTTGTCGGAGAGGAAGAGGATCTCGCCCGGGTTGCAGCCGATCGCGTTCGCAATTATTTGGTACGAAGTCGTCTCCACCTTGAGGCCCGTCGTCGTGTCGAAATAGCCGGCGAAGAGCGGCGTGAGGTCACCTTGGTCGCTGTAGCCGAAGATCAAGCGCTGTGCTTCGATCGAGCCGCTGGAGTAGACATACAGTGGGATATGCATATCGTGCCAGCGGCGCAGCGCGCGCGCAGCGTCGGGGTAGACGTGACCGCGCAGCTCACCCGCGGCATATCCCCGTGCCCACAGCATGCCTTGCAACGCCTTGAGCGGCGTGGCTTTACGGTCTTCGTCGATCCAGCGTTCCAGGGTCTGCACGGCGCGCTGTGGATCCGGGTCGACCTGCAGCAGCTGCGCTTGCACGCGTGGATCGTCGCCATGCCGTGCGATGAAGTGGCGCAGATTCCGGCGTGCGTACGGAAAGAGAACGTCGTGCACGAATGCGAGCGACGTCGTCGTTCCTTCGATGTCGGTGACGATCGCGCGCGGCGGCGCGACGTGCATCACTCGAACTTCGGGAAGCGATCGGCGATTGGATCGCCGGTAAAGTTCGCGACCCAACCTGCGGGGTTCGTGAAGAGGCGGATCGCCGCGAACTCCGGATCGGGCCCCATGTCGAACCAATGGCGTGTCCCCGCCGGTACGCTGATGAGATCGCCGCGTTCGCAGACGACACGGTAGATATGCCCGTTGTCGCGCAGGTAGAACGCGCCTTTGCCCTCGACGAAGAAGCGCACTTCGTCTTCGCTGTGGTCGTGTTCACTCAAAAATTTCGCGCGCATGGGTGCAGTGTTGGGCGTCCCGCGGGCGAGCCGAACGACGTCGACTGCTTGGTAGCCACACTCGCCTTGGAGCTTGCGGACGGAGCCTTCGTAGGCAGCGATCACGGCGTCCTGATCGGCGTCCGAGGGGAGCGCCTTCTCGGCTTCCCAGCGTTCGAAACGCACCGCGATCTCGCGCAATTCGCGGGCGATCCGCTCGCCGTCGGTCGTCTCGGCCAAGACGATCTTCGGATCCCGCTCCTCAAAAACGCGTAACAGACTCATCGCCCGGTCAACCTCCGTTCTTCCAATTCACACGCAAACAAGAATTCGAACCCTTCGACGTGCCGGCGTGCCTGTGTAACCGTCTGGCCCCACGCGTACAGCCCATGGCCCGCCACTAGAAAACCCGGTGGGCTCCCCCCGCGTTGCAGCTCGCCCTCGACGACCGCCGAGAGTGCCGGCATATCTTGCGTGTTGGGATAGACCGGGATGCGGAGTTCGCCTTCATGGGTCACGATGCCGGCGAGGGCTTTCTGCATCTCATAGTCGCGCACCACGACCGCCCCGGCGCAGACAGCCGCCCGGGAGAGAACGGTTGCGGCGACCGAGTGGACGTGCAGGACCGCACCGACGGTCGGGTCGGCGCGATAGCGCCCGAGGTGGAGCGGGGTCTCCGCGGAGAGACCCGGCGGAAGCGTCGCGTCCGGTGCGACGATCGCGATCTCCGCCGGAGCGAGTGCCCCCTTGTCGGTACCGGAGCGCGTGATCGCGATGCGGCGGTCGGGGAGGAGGCACGAAAAGTTCCCGCCGGTGGCCGGAACCCAGCCGCGCGCAGCCGCAAAGCGGCCGAACTCGATGAGTTGGTCGATCGGTTCCATCTGCCGCGCAGCTTCAGTCAGCGTTTCAGCCGACCGCGCCTTCCATCTCCATCTTCACCAGACGGTTCAGCCCCACGGCGTACTCCATCGGCAGCTCCTTGACGAAGAAGTCGAAGAAGCCGTTGACGATGAGCGCCGTTGCATCCGCCTCGCTCAGGCCGCGCGACATCGCGTAGAAGAGCTGCTCCTCGCCGATCTTCGAGACGCTCGCCTCGTGTTCGACGGTGGCGCGTTGCTCGTGGATCTTCATCGTCGGCTTCGTGTCGCTGGCCGACTTCTCGTCCATGATCAGCGCATCGCACTTGACGCGCGTCTTGGCACCGGTGGCACCGGGGAAGATCTCGACGAGCCCGCGATAGGTCGTCTTCCCGCCGTGGGCGCTCACCGACTTGTTCGTAACGACCGAGGTGGTGTGCGGCGCAGCGTGGATCACTTTGGCGCCGGCATCTTGGTGCTGGCCTTCGCCGGCAAACGCCATCGAGAGGATCTCGCCGCGCGCCCCTTCGCCCATCAGATAGATAGCCGGGTATTTCATCGTCAGGCGCGAGCCGATGTTCCCGTCGACCCATTCGACGGTAGCGTTGCGGTGGGCGACGGCGCGCTTGGTCACCAGGTTGAAGATGTTCCGGTACCAGTTCTGGATCGTGGTGTAGCGGATCGAGGCGCCTTCCATGGCGATGAGCTCGACGACCGCCGAGTGCAGCGAGGCCGTGGAAAACTGCGGCGCCGTGCAGCCCTCGATATAGTGGACCTTCGCGCCTTTGTCGGCGATGATCAGCGTGCGCTCGAACTGGCCCATGTTCTCGGTGTTGATCCGGAAGTAGGCCTGCAGCGGCGTCTTCACTTCGACGCCCGGCGGCACGTAGACGAACGAACCACCCGACCAGACAGCCGAGTTGAGCGCGGCAAACTTGTTGTCGCCGGGCGGAATGATCGTCGCGAAGTACTTCTTGACGATCTCCGGATAGTCGCGCAACGCCGTATCCATATCGCAGAAGATCACGCCGTCTTTGGCCAGATCCTCGCGCACCGAGTGGTATACGACCTCGGATTCGTACTGTGCCGAGACGCCGGAGAGAAACTTTCGCTCCGCCTCGGGAATCCCGAGGCGATCGAAGGTCCGCTTGATGTCCTCAGGGACTTCATCCCACGTCTTCCCCTGATTTTCACTCGCGCGGACGAAGTAGTGGATATTGTCGAAGTCGATCTCCGAAAGCAACGCCGTATCGCCCCAGTCCGGGAGCGGCTTGCTCAAGAAGAGGTCGAGTGCTTTGAGCCGGAAGGCCTTCATCCACTCCGGCTCGCCCTTCATGGAAGAGATGCGCTCCACGATCTCCCGGGTCAGGCCCTTGGCCGACTTGAACGCGTAGGCGTCCTCGGAGTCGTGGAACCCATGCCGGTAGTCCTCGATCAAGGGCCCCGGCCCAGCGGGGACCGGCGCAGGCGCTGCTTCGGTAGTCATTGCCCCAATTGTCACACCGGCAGGGGTGATAGTCAAGATACTTCAGCAGTATCTTGAGAATCTCGTGAAGATTTTGTTCCGGAAGACCTCAAGGGTCTTTACACCCCCCTCCCCCCCTAGTATGATAGGCACCGTTGCCTACGACCCGGGGTCCAGCGGACGGCCGGGCAAGGGGGCAATCTAAGAAGGGGGACGGCACGCCCTACGTGCCATCGCGGCGCGACGCCCGTGCACCGGAGTATGACACCCGGTATGCCGGTAAGATCGCGCCGATAGGTCGGGGACGCATTCGTGCACAGCACGCGCCAGCCGACGCGCCTGGAGGTGGGATTTCCCAGCCAAACCAAGGAGAAAAGAAAAAAATTGGAAGCACGCGGAATTCACATCATCTGCGAGCTCTCGGGCTGTGACGCTCGGGTTCTCACGGATGTCGAAGCTATTCGCACGACCATGATCGCAGCCGCCAAGAAGGCGAAAGCGACGGTCATCTTGGACGCCTTTCATCGCTTTCAACCGCAAGGTGTGTCGGGCGTCGTCGTCATTCAGGAGTCGCATCTCTCCATCCACACGTGGCCCGAGTCCGGGTACGCCGCCGTCGATTTCTACACGTGCGGCGACCACACCGACCCCTGGCTCGCCTGTGAGTACGCCGCCGAAAAATTCGGCGCCAAGACGATGCTGACCACCGAGGTCAAACGCGGCATCGAGACGGCCGGCGGCCGTTTCACGCATGTCGTCTATGAGCACTCGGGTCAAGTGCCGACGAAAGTCTCCGCCTAAAGCAACGGATTCCGCAACATGGGCCTCTCAGCACCCTGTTAGCGGGCAATCCGCATTTGCACGGCGTAACAGAACGCACTTTGCCACGCCTAAACGTCTCTCATCTGCGCTCCGCGCTGCCTCTCTTCGTCTCTGCCTTGCTGGCCGGATGCGGCCACGGTGGAACGCCTTCGGTAAGTCCGACGCTCTCGCCGGCGCCAGGCGCAACGGTCTCGAACGAGGCGGCAGTGGGTGTCGCCTACATTCCCGACGGCGGCAACGGGACGTCTCCTGGTATCTCGGTCGTGCACATCATCGACACGTCCGATACCTTGCTCGCGATGCCGGGCCCGACGGCCGCCCCGCCGCTGGTCGCATTTCCGAACGACGTCGGGCCACTTGGCTTTGCCTCCGACGGCACGGTCGCAGTCTCCGCCGACGGAACAGCCGGTGCCTTTACGTTGTTGCAGCCCATCCTCGGTTTGAGCGGCAGTTTGCTGACGCCGACCGGCACAACGTACAACACGACCGTCGTACCGACCGCGGCGCCGAGTCCGTCTCCGAGCGCGACGCCGACGCCGATGCCGAGCGCCACGCCGACGCTGACGAATGTCACCAGCCTTGCGATTCTCGAAACCAGCGGATTGCCGACGACGGCGGTGGCACTTGCGGTCGGGGGCGGCGACGGAATTCTCGGCGTGAACGGCTTGGTGTATCCACCGCTGAACTACGGGCAGTACGTCGTGTACAACGATCCGTCCAATACCGTGACGCCGCCGCCGAGCGCGGGTCCGCGTTACAATATCGTGCTGGGGCCGGGCAACGCCGACGCACTCGTGCGTGGTCCCAGCGATCTCATTGCCTACACGATTACGCCGTCGGATACCGGCTACACGCTCAACGCCACCGCCGACAACACGACGCTCGGTACGGGCGCCAATATCTTGCAAGGGCCCGGCGACATGGTGATCGATCCGGCCTCCGATCAATTCGCACTGGTCGCGCAAGCCCCGGCGCTCAACGACGTGACCTTGCTGTACGGATTACCGTCGGCAATCCACACGACGACGACCCAGTTGATCCTGCCGACGACGCCGCGTGCAATCGCGTGGAACGTCGCGGGTACGTACGCCGTAGTCGGCGCCGATGGCGGATACTACGTACTTACCTTGGATACGTCCAGCTCGACCGCACCCACGGTGAAGATTGGCAGCATCAGTCCCGCTGATCCGAGCGGTCTGGTGACGCCTCCGCCGTTCATAGGCTGCGACGGTGCGACGCACCATCTGACCAGCGTCACCTCCGTGGCAATCACTCAGTACGGAAACTACCTCGTGCTCTACGGCCCCACCGACCAGACGAGTTGCACGGTGCCCGGAGCCACGGGATCGCTCGAAGCCTTCCCATTCCCCGTGCCGAGTGCGACTCCGACGGCGACACCAACTCCGGCTCCGTCGACGACGCCGGTGCCGACGTTCTTCGTTCAGAACAACTTGCCCGCACCGGGTACCGGCCAAGACCTCATGGTCGTGCACTAGCGCAGCGATTGTAGACAGCGACTGTAGAAGGGAACGATGCCGAAGACCGAGCGGTGGCAGTGGTATGTCGAGGAGTTCTCGCCGACCGAACTGCACCATCATGCCATCGACGAAACGTATTTCGCCGGGGAGACCGCTTTTCAAGACGTGGCGGTGATCCGTACGCCAACCTTCGGAAAGATGTTGATCATCGACGGCGATACACAGAGTTCGCAGGCCGACGAGCGCATCTACCACGAGAGCTTGGTGCATCCGGCACTCGCCGCCGTCGACGAACGTGCCGAGGTGCTCATCCTGGGCGGCGGCGAAGGCGCGACCTTGCGCGAGGTCTTGCGCCGCTCCGACGTGCGCCGCTGCACCATGGTGGACATCGACGGCGAGGTCGTTGCGCTCTCGCGCAGATATCTCCCCGAGTGGTCCGACGGAGCCTTCGAGGATCCGCGTACGCGCCTCTTCATCGCTGACGCCCTCCAGTTTCTGGCCTCCGATACCGATCGGTACAACGTGATCATCAGCGACTTCACCGAGCCGCTGGAGGATTCGCCGTCGAATCCGCTGTTTTGCGATGCGGTCTTTCGCGACATCAAGTCGCGCTTGGCCGACGGCGGGGTCTACGTGCTACAGGCGAGCACGGCCGGCTTTCACAACATGGGCTTGCACGCCAAGATGTCGCGCACGCTGCGCGACTACTATCGTTACGTGCGCAGTTTCTACTCGCACGTACCGGCCTTCGACAACGACTGGGCATTTCTCGCGTGCAGCGATGCGGTCGACGTCGCCGAGTTGGCGCCGCAGCGCATCGACGACTACGTTGCGGGCCTGCGCGACGAGAACTATTTCTACGATGCGCAGACGCACCGGCGGATCTTCAGCCTGCCGCTCTACCTGCGGCGCGAGCTTGCCAAGAGCGGCGATCGCTTTTGAGCCAGCCGCCGCCCATCGACGTCAACGAGGCGATCCGGGCCTGGGATAAAGAGAAGGCGTTCTTCATTCAGACCCTGGACCTCCGGCTGGAGCACGTCGAGCGGGGGAAGGCGCGGATGCGCATGCCTTTTCGCGCTGAGATCACCAACGGTATGGGGGCGGTGCACGGCGGCGCGATCGTCAGCCTCTGCGACACCTGCTTCTACATCGCCCTTGCGTCGATCTATGGGCGGGAGCAGGAGACGACGACCG
The DNA here is from genome assembly GCA_035503775.1 of Candidatus Acidiferrales bacterium. Taxonomy (GTDB): domain Bacteria; phylum Vulcanimicrobiota; class Vulcanimicrobiia; order Vulcanimicrobiales; family Vulcanimicrobiaceae; genus DATJTD01. Next base: position 5,662 of record DATJTD010000228.1, on the reverse strand, counting down.
CCTCCATCTCGTGCAGTTTTTTGCGTCCCGCGCTTCCGCCGAGCGATCTGATCGCGGAGGCAACGGTACTCAAAGCGGGGCGGCGGATCGTCTACGGCGAGGTGCACGTCTTCAGTGACGACAAGCTCGCGGCACACGCCACCGTCAATTTCCTGAACACCACTCCGTGACCGACGCGGCTGCGTCCACGACCCGGCGCACGGCGCTGTACGACGAACACCTTGCCCTCGGTGCGCGCATGGTGCCCTTCGCGGGCTTCGAGATGCCGGTGCAATACGCGGGGATTCTCAAAGAACACGAAGCGGTGCGTAAACGCGCCGGTATCTTCGATCTCTCGCATATGGCGCAGTTCGAGCTTTCCGGACCGGGCGTCGGTGCGTGGGCCGACGCGCTGACGATCAATCACGTCGCCAATATGAAGCCGGGACAAGCGCGCTACAATATCTTCACCAACGAACGGGGCGGCGCGCACGACGACGTCTTGTTCTACCGTCTTGGACCCGAGAACTGGCTGCTGGTCGTCAACGCCGCAAACGCTACGAAGATGTGGGACTATCTGAACGCGTCCCTCACGCCCGGCGTGAAGCTCGCGAATCGTCAAGGGCGCGCGGCGCTCATTGCGGTACAGGGGCCACGCGCGGCGCAGATCGTCGCTCCGCTGCTCACGGACGAGGTGCAGCGTGCCGCGATGCGCGCGATGCGCTATTACACGTGCGCGCCGGCAATATTTGGTGATGTCGAGACGAACGAGGCCTTACTCGCGCGAACCGGCTACACCGGCGAAGACGGCTTCGAGATCTTTCTGGCGGACGGCGCCGAAGCGCCGCCTCTCTGGCGTCGTCTCCTGGAAGTAGGTGCGGCATACGGACTGGAGCCGGCCGGCTTGGGGGCGCGCGATATGTTACGCCTCGAGGCGGGGATGCCACTGTACGGGTTCGAGCTCGGCGAAGATATCTCACCGCTCGCCGGCGGCCAGCGCTGGGCAGTGAAGTTCGACAAACCGTACTTCGTTGGTAAAGAGGCGCTGATGGTGCAGGCTTCTCAGGACGAGTACGATCGCTTCGTAGCCCTGCGGCTGGACGGCCGCGTTCCGCCCCGCACCGGTTACCGCGTCTTCGCGGGAGGCGAGTGCGTCGGCGAGGTGCGGAGTGCCTCGCTCGGTCCTTCCGTCGGTGCGTACATCGCAACGGCACTCGTGCGCAAGTCCGCGAGCACGGCCGGGACGCTACTGCACGTCGAGGTGCGCGGGACGCTGCACGAGGCGCGGGTCGTGCCGCTGCCGTTCTACCGCCGGGCATAGGCGTGCTACTTTGGTCTTCTGCCAGGCCAAACGGAGAGGAAGCCCGGGCGCCGAAGCAGAGCGCAACATGACGCAACCCGACAGCTACCTCTACAGCAAAGAGCACGAGTGGCTCAAAGTCGACGGTGACGTCGGCATCATCGGTATCACCGACTACGCGCAAGATTCGCTGGGCGATATCGTCTACGTCGAGCTGCCGCGGCTCGGTGCACTCGTCAAGCAGTTTGCCTCCGTCGGTGTCATCGAATCGGTCAAGGCCGTCTCCGATCTCTTCTCGCCCGTCGGTGGAGAGGTGGTCGAAGTGAATACGGAGCTCGATGCCGACCCGGCGCTCGTCAATCGCGAACCCTTTACCGGCGGCTGGTTGTTCAAACTCCGCCTTGCCGACCCTAGCCAGCGTGACGGCTTGCTCAGCGCAGCCGACTATAGCGCGCTCGTCGCCGCGGAACACTAACCCGCGCAGATGGCCTATACCCCGCACACCGCTGCCGACATCGAGGCGATGCTCGCAGCGATCGGCGTCCGCTCACTCGACGAACTTCTCACCGTCCCCGACGCCATCGCCCTGCGTAAGCCGCTCGCGCTCCCGGCGGCGCTCCCCGAAGTGCAGCTCACGCGCAAGATGGGCGCGCTAGCGGTCGCGAACGCGGCAGTCGAATACACCTCATTTCTCGGAGCCGGGGCGTATCGGCACTACGTCCCGCCGGCGGTGATGGCGCTTGCGATGCGCGGTGAGTTCTTGACCGCGTATACGCCATACCAGGCCGAGGTCTCACAGGGCTATCTTCAGGCGATCTACGAGTGGCAGACCTACGTCGCGCTGCTGACCGGCCTCGACGTCGCGAACGCCTCGGTCTACGACGGAGCGACGGCATTGGCCGAAGGCGTGATCATGGCCGTCAACGCAACCGGCCGTACTTCGATTGCCGTCTCGCGCGCCGTGCATCCCAACTACCGTGCGGTGTTACAGACGTACGCGCGCGGCCTCGACCTTCACGTCGAATATCTTCCGGTCGCACCCGAGGGCACGACCGACATGCGAGCCATCGAAGAAAAGCTCGCCGAACGCCCTTTTGCCGCAGTCGTCGTGCAATCGCCAAATTTCTTCGGAAGTTTGGATGCGCCGTCCGAAGAGGCGCGCGCGGCGATCGAACGCAGCGGCGCCCTTCTGATCGGCGTCGTCGCCGAGGCGCTCTCGCTTGCAGCTTTGCAACCGCCGGCGGCCTGGGGTGCGCAGATCGCCGTCGGTGAGGGACAGAGTTTCGGCAATCCCGTCGCCTACGGGGGACCCTACGTCGGTTTCATGGCGACGACCAAAGAGCATCTGCGGCGCATCCCCGGGCGCCTCGTTGGCCGCAGCGTGGACAAAAACGGAAGGCCGGCGTACGTACTCACCTTGCAAGCGCGCGAGCAGCACATCCGGCGTGAAAAAGCGACCTCGAACATCTGCACGAATCAAGCGCACTGCGCGCTGGTTGCGACGATTTATCTCGCGATGCTCGGGGCGCGCGGCCTGCGCGAGTGCGCGATCCTCAACTTGGCGCGTACCCATGAACTCGCCGAACGGGTAACCTTGGTGGAGGGATACTCGCGCGCGTTCTCGGCTCCCGTGTTCAACGAGGTGACGATTCGGGTTCCGCGTGGGCTGCGCGCGCGTGCCGTCCTCGAGGCGCTTCAGGAACAAGGTATCCTCGGCGGCGTCGATCTCGGCCGCTGGTATCCGGAGCTGCGCGACTGTATCGTAATGAACGCGACCGAACTCACGACGCAAGAGGAGATCGAGCGCCTCTGCACCGCTCTTGAAGGGATTCAGCCGCCGGCACGTTCGGTGAAATCGGTAGCGGCCCGTGTTTGAAGAGAGCCCGTTGATCTTCGAGAGCGGAAAGCCTGGCCGCGCCAGCACCTATTTCGAAGGGGGATGGACGCTCGACGAGTTCGTCCCGGCGAGCTATCGCCGTGCCGACCTTCCCTTGCCCGAGAACGCCGAATTGGACGTCGTGCGGCACTTTACGCGGCTTTCGCACCGAACGTTCTCGATCGATACGGGCTTCTATCCGCTGGGCTCGTGCACGATGAAGTACAACCCAAAAGTCAACGACGCGATGGCCTCGCTTCGCGGCTTCGCCGAGCTGCATCCGTTTGCGCCGGACGGGCTCGCGCAAGGTGCGCTCTCGGTCATGTACGAGCTCGAGCAGGCGCTCTGCGCGCTCTTCGGGATGGCGGCCTTCTCGCTGAACCCGGCTGCCGGGGCGCATGCCGAACTCGCTGCGCTGCTCATCGCCAAGGCCTACTTCAAAAAGAGGGGCGAAGGACAACAGCGCACGACCGTCGTCGTTCCCGATACCGCGCACGGAACCAATCCCGCTTCTGCCGCAATGGTTGGTTACAAGGTGATCTCACTTGCCTCCGATGCGCGCGGCCGCGTTTCGGTGGAGGAGCTGCGCAAGGTGCTCGGGGCCGACACCGCCGTCTGCATGATGACCAACCCCAATACGCTGGGCCTCTTCGAAGATCACATCGTGGAGATCACGCAGGCCGTACACGACGCCGGCGGATTGATGTACTACGACGGTGCAAACGCCAATGCGCTCATGGGCAATGCACGGCCCGGCGATATGGGCTTCGATCTCATGCACCTCAATTTGCACAAGACGTTCTCCATTCCACACGGCGGCGGCGGCGCGGGCGCGGGCCCCGTCGGGGTCGCCGCGCATCTGCGCGATTTTCTGCCGACGCCGGTCGTGCGCCGGGACGAGGATGGCTACCGGCTGGACTTCGTGAGCGCCGATTCGATTGGGCAGATGCGCTCGTTTTGGTCGAACTTCTCGCACATGGTTCGCGCGCTGACCTACATCTGGGCGAACGGCGCCGAGGGACTGCGCCGGATCTCGCAGCTCGCCGTCCTCAATGCGAACTACGTGCGCAGCCAGGTGCGCGAGTTTCTCGAAACGCCCTACGATGAGCCGTGCCGTCACGAGTTCGTTGCCTCCGCGCAGTCGCTCAAGCGCGAGACCGGCGTGCGCGCCCTCGACATCGCCAAAGCCTTACTCGACCGCGGTTTCCACGCGCCGACGATCTATTTTCCGCTGCTCGTGCCGGAGTGTCTGATGATCGAGCCGACCGAGACCGAGAATAAGGAGACGCTCGACGCATTCGTGGCGGCCTTACGCGAAATCGTGGAGATCGCTCACTCCAATCCGCAAGCGATTCTCGACGCACCGGTGAACACGCCCGTCGGCCGCATCGACGAGACGCGCGCCGCGAGACAGCCCGACCTGCGTTGGACTCCCGAGGGGTACAGCACGCAATCCTGATCGGCTGGGTGCGGTGCCGATCACTAGTGATAGCTCGCCGGCGCAGGGGTGTGCATACGGTACCATCAACCGTGGCTTGTGCTCGCCTCTCGTAAACCCGGCGCACGGCCGCGTCTGGTGTTCTCGTTTTTTGTCCTGGCTTCCATTACCGGATGTAGCGGTGGCGTGGGAAATGTCATTCCACCGCCTCCTCCCGCGATACCGGGCGTGGGTGTGTTCGATGAGAGCGCCAATGCCTGCACCGTGTCGTACGATGGGCTGATCTCATATGCCATACCGCCGGGTTCGTTCTCGCCGATCGACGTTCGCTCGTCGACGTGCGGTGTAACGTTACAGGCGAATCCCAATGCCGTCATTCCGCGCTGGGCGATTCCGGACGGCCCCACACAAGCGATCTTCGTTGCTACGTCCCTGCAACAAGCCTATTCGGTGCAAGGGATGCAAATGCTCGAGCAAGACGCATCGGCCGCCCATGTTCCAATGACATGGATGATATCCGACAGTGCCTATCTTGCCGATGCATCGCTCTACACGCAGTACCACGCTCAGAACGGCGACGATGTAGAGACTGGGGAGATCGGACCGCCGGTCTCCGTGATGCAATCGTCCTTCCCCTGGTATGCACCGCACGTTTCGGTCGATGGTGCCGGAGAGCAGCGGTACCCGAGTGTCGACATTGCCGCCGGGTTCGGTGGCTTTTGGGGCATTACATGGGACAGCCAGGGAATCGATCACACAGACGACATGGGCGCTCCCTGGGGAGCGTACTGCGCTGACCCGAATTCCTACAAACGGCCGGAGCCGGATGGCGGCTGCTCTTTTCTCGCGTACGAGTGGACCGCCCGTGATCTCACCCGCGCGTATCTTTCACGGCTCGACTATTGGTTCTCGACCGACCCCGACGACCTGCTCATTCGCGCCGGCTTCAATCCCACCAGCGGCGCACAATACGAACGCGAGCTAATCGACGCATACGCGGCGGCGGGGGAGACGACTCCACTGGTCGTGATGTCGCAACAAGAGAGCGACGACGAGGCGCAGCATCCGC
>DATJTD010000227.1:0-12114 GCA_035503775.1 Candidatus Acidiferrales bacterium | reverse complement strand
TCGGCCTCGGCGCGCTCGACGACCTGGGGCGGGACGATCTTGAAATCGAGCTTGGCCACGTCCTTGAGTTCCTGCAACGCCTGGTCGGGATCTTTGACGTTGGGGAGCTCCACGAGGAGGCGGTTGTTCCCGACCGTGGTGATGACCGGCTCCGTCACGCCCATGCCGTTGATGCGGTTGTCGATGACCTGGACAACTTCAGCCTGCACGTCGCGGGTGATCGTGGGCACCTCGGGCGAGCATTCGAGCTGGAGCAGCACCCGGAGGCCGCCCTGCAGGTCGAGGCCTAGGTGGACCTTCTGCTGGATCGGGAGGACCAGGTAGAGGCAGAACGCCACGAGGGCGGCCACCAGGAGGGCCTTGAGCGGATTCTTGAGACGCAGCCACATATGACGAAGAGACACCCCAGGGGAGGTGAGAACCACGGCATTGTAGCAGGGTCGCCCTACCCAGTCAAACGCCGAAATCGTTCCCGGGAGAACGACTATGGACGTCAAGACCGTCGATGCCGGTTTGCTCCAATCGCGCTACCGCCTGACCAAGCAGCGCTCGGCGGTCCTAAAAGCGATGGGCGACGGTACGCACCTCTCCGCCGAGACGATTCTGGACCGTGTGCGCTCGCAGCTCCCCGGTGTGAGCCTCGGCACGATCTACCGCACGCTCGATATCCTGCGCGAACTCGGCCTCGTCCAAGTCTTTTCGTTTGCGGGACAAGCGGCACGCTACGAAGCCGCCCTCGACAAGCACCATCATTTGCTCTGCACACAGTGCAACACGCTGGTCAACGTACAGACGCCCGGCCTCGAAGAGATCGCCCAAGACGTTGCGGCCAACGCGGGCTACGTCGAGATCGAATACTCACTGACGATCATCGGACGGTGCACGCACTGCGCGCGCAATTGAACTTCCGGTCGCCTTAGGCCGGGATAGCGGCGCCCTCCGGGCGGTTGAGCACCATTGCCGGGCGCAGTTCGAGGCCGGGTGGTAATTCGCCGTAGGCGTAGACCTCGAGGCGCGCGCCGAAACGCCGGATGAATTCCGAGAGCGCGGGTCGCAACGGCGAGGAACAGATCAGCGCCGAGCGGTCGCCGCGTACACGAGCCACGTATTCGTCGGTTACCAGACGCACGTGCAATGCGGTCTGCGGCTGAGGTGCAAGGGTTCCGTCGGCGAGCCACGCTTGCAACTCCGTCTCGAATTCGGGGGCGACGATGAGCGGTTCGAGATACGGAAGGTTGCGGCGCTGCAAGAGCGTCGGGACGATGCGGCGGCGAACGGCGACAACCAGATCGCGCGGGTCGCGCGTCGTCGGCGCCGCGTCGACGAGTGCTTCGAGGGTGGCGACGATGTCGCGTGGCCAGATGCGTTCTTCGAGCAGCGTCTCGAAGACGCGGTGCACCGTCGCTAGCGGAAGTGCGTCGGTGCCGATCTCCTTGACCAGCGTTGGGACGGTGGCGCGCAGGTGTTCCAGCAGTGTCTGCAACTCTTGGCGGCCGAGAAGTTCACGCGCGTGGCGGCGCGCGGCTTCGGCCAAGTGTGAGCCAATGATCGAGATGGGATCGAAGACGAGCGCGCCCGCACTCACCGCGCGGTCGCGTTGGTCGGGTGAGATCCAGCACGCCGGCATGCCGTAGACGGGCTCGACCGTGCGCTCGCCCGGCACCGTGCTCAGGACCGCCTCATCGGCGACGGCGAGCATGGCATCCATGCGCAGACGTCCTTCGCCGGCGAGCGTGTCGCGCACACGAATCGCGTACGTGTTCGGTTCCCGCGCCACGTCGTCGCGCAGACGCACGCCGGGCAAGACGATGCCGATTTCGGCCGCGAGCGCGCGGCGCACCTCGCCGATACGATCGAGCAACGCCTCGGAGTGCGGCGCCGTCAGCAGGCCACCGAGATCGACCCCGATGTCGATCGAGAGCGCATCGACGCCGACGAGCGCGAGTGCCATCTCCGGACGCCGGATCGCTGCACGGCGCGCCTGCGCCTGCGATTGCTGCTCTCCACGGGTGCGCTCCAAGCGCCGCTCGCGCGCATAGGCCGCCGCACCGAAGAGCGCGCACGCGAGAATCAAGAACAAGACGTGCGGCAGCGCCGGCACGAGCGCGAGCGCGACGGCGAAGACGCCGGCCGTCCCCAACACGTCGGGCCGTTCGAGCAACTGCGTGGCGAGATCGAACCCCAGCGATCCGCTAGAGGCGACGCGGGTCACCATCATGCCCATCGAGATCGAGAGCAAGAAGGCCGGAAGGGCCGTGACCAGGGCATTGCCGATCGAGAGAATCGCGTACGTGTTGAGCGCTTCGAGCGGACTCATCGCATGGTAGCCGACACCGACGACGATGCCGCCGATGATGTTGATCATCGCGATGATGAGCGCCGCCATTGCATCGCCTTTGACGAACTTGCCGGCGCCGTCCATCGCGCCGTAAAAGTCGGCTTCCTTCTGCACGATCGAACGCTTGCGCCGCGCCCCCTCGGCATCGAGGACGCCGGCGTGCACATCGGCATCGATCGCCATCTGCTTACCGGGCATGGCGTCGAGGGTGAAGCGCGCCGCGACCTCTGCGACCCGCTGCGCGCCGCTGGCGATGACGATGAACTGAATGGTGATGAGAATCGCGACGACGAGGATGCCGACGACGAGATTCCCGCGCACGACGAACGCACCGAACGCCGGAATGATCGAGCCGACGCCGCCTTCGAGGTGCCCTTGCGTCAAGACCAACCGCATGACCGAGACGTCGAGCGAGAGACGAAAGAGCGTCGCGATGAGCAAGGCGGGTGCGAAGGCGGCAAATTCAAGAGGTTCGGCAATCGTCATGCTCACGAGCAGCACGACGCCCGAGCCGAGCATGTTGAAGGCGAGCAGGGTGTCGAGCACGACCGGCGGGAGCGGGATGATGAGGATGCCCACGATCGAGAGCACCAGCGCGGCAAAACCGTAGGTGGCGGCTTTGGGATTCATGCGATGGCTCGAGCGCGCATCAGCGCGGCGACGATCTGGGCGACGGCGACATAGCTCTCGCGCGGAATGTACGCGCCGACATCGGCCGTCGCGAGCAGCAGGCGCGCCAAGACGACGTTCTCCACCAGCGGGACGCCGAGTTCACGTGCACGGCGCTTGACGATCTCTGCCCCCTCGTCGATCGAGCGAATCAGGACTTTGGGCACCTCGACGTCGGGTGGATGATATTCGAGCGCAATGGCGATGTGCGTAGGATTGGTAACCACGAAGGCCGCCTCACGCAGGCGCGCGATCGAGCCGCGCACGAGCGACCGGTGCGCCTGCTTCCGGCGGCTGCGCAGCAGCGGATCGCCTTCGTTTTGCTTCATGTCGCGCTTGAGCTCATCGAGGCTCATACGCAGGCGGTGCCGCCACTTGCGCTGTTCGACCAGCAGATCGAGGAGACCGAAGGCGAGGCCGATGCTCACCGACGTCATGGCAACCGCTTCAAGAGCACGCACGACGAGCGCAATGATCGCCTCGGAGCTTTCGTTGAGCGCGAAGATGTCGTGAAGCGCGGGGATCATCGCCGCCGTCGCCACGGTTGCGGCGACAGACGCCTTGGCCGCACCGATCGCCGAATCGCGTGAGAACATGCGCTTGAGCCCCTCCAGCGGATTCAGTTTTCCAAAGGCGAGACGCGGCGCTCGAACGGTGATGCCGCGCGTTTGGACGATCGTCGCCAGCAGCGAGCCCGCGATTCCACCGGCGATTGGCCCGAGTGCACAGGCGATTACCGCCAGCAGCGGCGCCGCTTCGATCGGCTGCTCGCGCGCAGCGGTGACGATGGCGATACGCGCCGCGCCGCCGAGGAGCGGGGCGATCCCCGCGAGGCCGACGAGGCCACCCGCAAATGCAACGGCGGCGGTGATCTCCGACGAACGCGGCGCATCGCCTTCCTGGCGCGCGCGGTCGAGGCGGCTTTGGGTGGCTTCGAACGGCTTGTCGTCGGCCATTTTAGTGTGCCCGCAGCATCGAGAGGTCGAACCAGGGCGTTGCGGAGATCTGCACCACGACGGGGATCGTCGCCAGCGTTGCAAGCAGCACGCACGCGAAGACGACGGCGAACGAGAGCGAGAACGTAGAGAGTCGCGAGACGACGCGCGAGACGGCCGCAAGTGCGCATTGCACGGCGAAGGCGATCCCAATTGCGGGGGCCGCAACCAGGAGGGCCGCGCGAAGAAGCGTCGTCGGCAGCGTGCAGGCGAAGGTTTGCAGATCGCCGGCGCTCACGAGCGCGCCGGGTGGGAGCGTTTCGAAACCATGCGCGAAGGCAGCCAGCGTCATGCGATAGCCGCCGAGGACGAAGAAACCCGTGGTGAATGCCTGCGACCAGAGGCGTCCAAAACCCGAGGGGGCGACGGTCCCGGCGCTCGGCATGCTCACCCGGATGCCGACGTAATCATCGACGATGCGCCCACCGGCATACGCCCCATCGTACAAGAGCGACGCCGCGACGCCGATCGCCGCGCCGATAAGCACTTCGGTGATGACGCCCGCCAACAGTCCGCCGGGCGGCAGCCGCGCTCGCGTCGCATACCCTTGCGCCAGCGCCAGCGAAAAGACGTACGCGAGCCCAGCGCGAAGCGGCGCGGGAACCGCCGGATTTGAAAAGCCGGGCGCGCGAAACAGAAAGCCGACGCAGCGAGCGAACACGAGCGCCTCGCCATCGCTCACGAACCGATCACGATGGAGGGAATCGCGCTGACGGCATCGTTGAACAGCGCGGCGCACAGGTGCATGGCGAAGGAGCCGAAGAGCGCGAGGGTCACCGCGACCGCGATCATCTTCGGGAGCAACGTCAGCGTCTGCTCTTGAATCTGCGTCGCCGCTTGCGCTACCGCCACGACGACGCCGCAGATCGTGGCGACCGCGAGCACCGGAAAGCAGAGTACCGCCGCTACGATCAGGGACTCGCGCAGAATCGGGTCGAGGGCCTCCATGCCCGCAAGCCTAGCGGCGAGTTGTTACGACGATGTTACCCGCAGGCCCCGCTGCTCGAATCGAACGCGGGCTCTTTTGCGATGTTGAAACGTGGGCAAGGCAATTGGGTAAGCGACGATATGACCTCCCCCCGTCTGATCGTCGGCATCTTGTGGCTCGCATTCACGGTATACTGGTTCGTCGGCGCCCTCCGTACCAAGAGGGCCCTGCGCAAGGCGCCGTGGTGGCAAGGGCGCCCTTTACGTGTGGCGATCGTTCTCATCGTCTTTGCGCTCACGAGCATACGCCCCGTACGCCGCCCGTTGTACGGGCTCTGGCGAGAGATGAGCATCGCCCTTGGGCCCATCGGCACGAGCGTCGGTCTGGCACTCTGCGTGTTGGGCTTCGGATTTGCCGTCTGGGCGCGCGTGTATCTCGGCAGCAACTGGGGGATGCCGATGTCCTTGCGTGAGGGACACGAACTCGTGACGACGGGGCCGTACGCCTATGCACGGCATCCGATTTACGGCGGCATCCTCCTCGCAATGATCGGATCGACGATCGTCGCCGGGCCGCCGTGGTTTTTCATTCTCCTTCTCTTCGGCGCCTATTTTATCTACAGCGCCAAGGTCGAAGAGAAAACGATGGCACGGGAATTTCCCAACTTGTATCCGGCCTATGAAAAACGGACGAAGATGCTTCTGCCGTTTCTCTTCTAACGGCAAGTAGCTGCCATCGGCGATACGATGAATCGCTCGTATCCTGAGACCGATTCCTCATACTGCGACGGATTCGCGTCATCGGGTACGGTACCGGTGCCGCCCGATCTCTGCCATCAGCGGAACGGGCTCATGATGTATTGCCAATCGGCGGCGGTCATCGCCGCGCCGCCGTGCTGCGCGCGCAGCATTTTGATCCACCCGCCGCAGGTAAACTCTTGTGCCTCGCTGCTCCCCAGACACGGAAGCGTGTCGAGCTGTAGACCGGAGGGATCGCGTCCCGTATCTCGCGTCAGTGCCTTTCGCGCCAAATTACGCACCATCGCGAGCTCGGCGTGATCACTTCGCTTTCGCGCGTCGTTCGCTATAAGGAGCAGCAGCTGACCCCGTATAACGTACCACTCCACGATCGCCTGGCGCTCCTCGTCGGTCAGCCCGAGGATGAAGTTGTTATTGGTCTCCCAGATACCGAATTGGCTGCGCAGCACTTCGAAACTGATCGCATCTTTAGGACGTTCACCGTTGAACGCCCGATATGCGTACAAGACGAAGAGCAGGTCGGCGTCGCCGACCGACGTTACGGCATATCCGTGATGCGCACCGTTGTCGCGGTACTCTTCAACGAGTGCCGTGAACATCTGCTCGGCACGCCGGCGCAAAGCGGCATTCCTTGGAAAGAGCTGCTCTGCTAGAGGAACCGGGAGCAGCGGGCTTCCCCACTGCGCAAAGACCGTATGACGTGCCCTCCAATAGTGATCCGAGACGTCGCCCTGCGCGGTGTGGATCGTCATCGAGGAGCGTCGCATCTCATTGCGCACGCCGGCGTCACTGCTCTGCTCCGCTTCGTTGTTCCGCTGAACGCCGAGGTCGTAGTCTCGATCGAACGTCTTCTCCATTGCGGGGAAGATGTCGCCGGTATTATCCGTACATTCGCCGTTCTGGTAGGTATAGTCGGACATCCCCGGGCAGTCGCCGCCGGCCGTCGCTGCAATCCCAAGCGAACCGAAGAGAATGAGGAACACGACGGCCATCGCCGGCAGAGGCGCACGCATCATACTCCTGTTTTCAAGGGCCTTGGGCGCTTCCCGCTTCAGCTAGTGCACGATCGGAACAATTTGTGCTACGAACGATGTCCGGAGAGCCGATCATCGCTTCCGAGGCATTTTTACCGGCGCGGGAAGTGCCTCACCGAGGCGTTAGGTCTCTAAACATCCGCGTGGCAAGCAACGCCGAGACGACGGCGCGGGTTGCCGGCGATTTGTTGAGGGTATAAAAATGAATGCCGGGGGCCCCACGCGCGAGCAAATCGACACACTGGGCCGTCGCATACGCAACACCAAGTTCGGCGACGGCTTCGGGCTCATTCTTACGAATCTCCAGCGCCTCGCGAAGTGCCTGTGGAATCGTCGCGCCGCTCATCGACGTCATCTTCGCAATGCCCGCGTAGTTCGTAATCGGCATAATCCCGGGAATGATCGGGACGCCAATCCCCTGCGCTCGCGCACGTTCCACGAAATCGAAATACCGGTCGTTATCAAAAAACAGCTGGGTAACCAAAAAATCCACCCCCGCCGCAACCTTCCGCGAGAGATGCAACAGATCCGTATACGCATCCGGCGCATCGACGTGCGTCTCGGGATAACACGCGCCGCCGACGCAAAAATCGAACTCGGTGTTGATGAGTTGCACGAGTTCGGTTGACGTGCGTAAGCCGTCGGCGGTCGGGACGAAGGCCTTCTCGCCTTTGGGCGGATCGCCGCGCAGGGCGAGGACGTTCTCGATGCCGGCGCCGCCAAGGTCGCGCAGGAGGTCGCGCATCTCGTCGCGCGTGCTGCCGACACAGGTCACGTGCGCAACGACGGTGAGGCCGAGTTCGCGGTGCATGCGAATGGCGGTCTCCACCGTGCGCGCGCGTGTGGAGCCCCCAGCGCCGTAGGTCACCGAGACGTAGGCCGGTGCGAGCGCGCGCAGGGTCTGCGCCGTGCGCATCAACTGTTCGACGCCCTCGTCGTTGCGTGGCGGAAAGAACTCAAAGGAGAAAAACGGCCGGCGAATCCGCAGAGCCTCGACGACCTTCATGCGACAGCTTTCATACGGGCCAGGAACCTTCTGTACCAGGACGCGTATTGCCTCGACATGGTAACCTTGCACGTTGCGGGCCCCGACCTCGTCGTCTCCGTCGTCGGCCTCGACAAGCTCTGGTCGTTCAAAAGCACGCTAACGATCCCGCTCGCGCACGTCGCCGAGGCGCACCCTGCAACCGAAGAGTCGCGCCGGACCTGGCACGGCCTGCGCGCCCCAGGGACGCACGTCCCCGGTTGGATCACCGCCGGAACCTACTACGACAAGACCGGGCGCGTTTTCTGGGACGTGAGCAACCCCGATAACGCCATTGAAATCGCCCTCCACGACGACCGTTTCTCGCGCCTCATCGTTGAGGTCGAAGACCCCGCCGCCGCGATCGAGCTGATTCGCGGCGCAAGTACGCCTTAGCATCATTTTGGTGAGGACGTAACCCGTGCTCGACCTCTGGCTAGCTATCGCTCATCATCTACTCATCTTTGCACTCTTCGGCATACTCGCGGCAGAGCTCGTCAGCGTTCGGCGCGGAATGAGCCGCAAGACCGTGACGTTGATTGCGAGCATCGACATCTGGTACGGCATCCTCGCCGGCCTCATCCTCGTCGTGGGATTTGCTCGAGCGATTTTTGCCGCCAAAGGGTGGTTCTATTATTCGCACAACCTGTTTTTCTGGGCGAAAATAACGACGTTCTTCCTCGTAGCGCTGCTCTCTCTTCCGCCCACGCTCCAATTCATTCGGTGGGCACAGACAAACGAGACGCCGCCTGACGGAGCCGTGCAGCGCGTACGCGCGTTTCTCTTTGCCGAGCTGTTCCTCTTTGCACTACTGCCTGTCTTTGCCGCCGCCATGGCCCGTGGATATGGTGAGCACGTCTAACGGGCCGCCTTCTCGCTGGGGTGAGGCTAGCGAAAACTTTGTGCGAGGCCGCCGCAGATCAGCGCCCAGCCATCGACCATCACAAAGAGCAGGAGTTTGCACGGGAGCGAGATGATGGGCGGGCTGAGCATGAACATGCCGAGGCCCATGAGGATCGATGCAACCGCCAGATCGATTGCGACAAACGGCAGATAGAGCGCAAATCCGATCGCAAACGCGCTCCGGAGTTCGCCGACTGCGAAGGCTGGAATCAAAACGGTTGGCGGAATCTTGCTGGGCTCGGCGGGCGACACGTGTGCGATATGCGAGAAGAGGGCGATGTCTTTCTCGTGCGTCTGGCGCAGCATGAACGTCTGCAGCGGCCTGAAGGCCCGCGTAAGCATCACGGCCTCCGAAATCTTCCCTTTGCTATACGGATCGAGCGCGTCGTGTGAGATCGCCTGCATCGTCGGCGTCATGATGACGAAAGTGAGCACGAGCGCTAGGCCGGTGAGCGCCGCATTCGGCGGGAGGGCGGCGGCGCCAATTGCCGAGCGCACGAGCGAGAGCACGATCACGATGCGCATGAACGACGTCGTCATCACGAGCAAGAATGGCGCAATCGAGAGCAAGGTGAGGCCGGCAAGAATATCGAGTGGCAGACCGGCCTTGCTCGCGTGGGCGCTGAGCGCCGTCAATTGGTCGATGCTCATGGCGTCGTCAGCCGGCCATTCACGAGTTCGGTGACGCGGACGCCGAAACGCTCGTCGATCGCAACGATCTCGCCTCGCGCGACTAGCTTCTGATTCACCAGCACATCGACGGGCGCACCCGCGGCACGATCGAGACTCACGAGCGAACCCGTGCCCAATTGCAAGACATCGCGAACCGACATCGTGCAGCGCCCCAGCTCAACGGAGACGGCGAGCGAGACGTTCATCAAGAGGTCGAGATTTTTGGCTTCCATCATGCGCTCCCCGCGAGACAACGATCGACGACGAAGGTGCTCTGGCCGCCAAGCGCGCCACAGCCGCCGTGTGCGAAGACGACTTGGCCGAAGCGCAGCATCCCCGCCTCCTCCAAAGCCGTGCGCAGCGGCACCAGCGACTGCACGTCGAGCTGCGCAAACGACGAGAGGTCGATCGCTCCGCGCGCGCACTCGACGGAACCTTCGAGCTCGACCTCCAGCAGGTCGTCGAGTGACAGACGCTGCCCCACCTCCTCGGGCGGATCGCGGGTCAGCGCGAAGCCAATTGCAACCGCCAACGCCCCCGAGGTGCGCACTTCGAAATAAGTAACGCTTTCGATCTCCGCGCGCTCGGGCGGTTCGCGCGAGATGACACCGGCCGGCCCGCACAGTGGGGCGCACAACGGCGCAATCGCGCCGATGATCCGCTCGAGCGTCGTTCGCTCGATCTCCGAGAGCGGGTCGCGTTCGGGCCGTTCGGGTTCGCCGAAGGCCGCCGCCACCAGACGCCGCGCGTCGGTGGCGCGTACCACGATGAAGGCGTCGCAGAGGCGCCCGCGGACCCGATAGGTGAAAGCCGACGCGAAGAGGACACGCCGCGCACTCGAGGCGACGAGCGTCGGTTCGACCAAATCGAGCTCGAATTCGTGTGCCAAGAGACGGCTGAGCTGCTCGCGCAGGCCATTTGCCACCAGACACGCCGCCTGAAGTGGGAAGGTCGAGCGCGCCCGAAACGCCGCCTTGCGCAAGGTGCGCCCATCGCCGGTCGGCTCCGGCGAATCGAAGCGCAGCGTGGCGATCACTTCACCAGATCCATCGTCGTCTTGGAGACGCTGCCGCGCGCCGATCCCGCCGCGCGCAACGCCTCGAACGAAAGATACGCCTCTTGCAGACGTGCCAGCCCGGCAACGAGGTCGAGCCGGCCCAGATCGCGCGCGTGTGTGGTGAGCATGGCGAAGTTGCCGTCAGCCGGTGCGCCGACATGCGGCGTGACGCCGCGTGGGGCACCGAGATGCGTGGCATCGAGGCGCACCGGTAACGTGCCGGCGGGGAAACGCGCCAGCGCGAGACGCCCAACGGTAATCCGGTCCGTCCGTCGCGCGCCCGTCCGTGGATCGACGCTGACGCGCGTGTAGCAGACGCTGCCGTCCCCCTCGATGCGCTCATCGGAGACTTTTCCCAACGCACGATCGACCGGATCGATCGTAAGCGGCCCCAGCTGCGCACCACGGGTACCGGTTCCGAGGACGACCGAACCATCGCTTGCGCGCAGCGTTCCATCAGCAAACGTAAAGGCGCCGTCGCGGGAATAGCTCGCCGGGCTTCCCGCAGCGCCCCCAACCAGGAAGTACGTCCCCTCGGGCGCGACGACGCTGAGCGGGTCGAGGCTCGCTTCGAACGCCGGCTTTCCGGAGAGCGTCGCGTCGTGCGCCTCCGGTTCGAATCCGCCCTGATACGCGTGCAGCACGTCTTGCGCACGCGCGGCAATGCGTCCGAGGGCATCGCTCATGCTTGCGTCGATCATGCGCGAGCCTCCTCATCCGACGACTGCACCAGCGTATCGATAGCGGTACCGCGCGCCCGCATCGCAAGCGCGGTCTTCGCCAAAGCGCGCTGCACGATGTCGACGTGACGCGCACTGCAGAGCGCGATCACCCGCAGCTTCCCCTCTTCGTGGCGAACGTGAATCGCCACGCGCGCATCATCGACCGCAAGCGTGAAAGTCGCCTGTACGATGGACGCCTGGAGCGGCGCCGATCTCTCGGCAGCAGCCAGCTGCGGCGCCGGACGCCCGCGCCGTCGCGTCGGCGCCTCGGCAGCTTCCGGCGCGCAGACGTCGGTCGAGCGGCGTGCATATGCGGGGCGCCCACCGGGCGCTAGCGCCTGCGTCGTTGGAAGGTGACGGCGCTGCGCGAGCGGAGGCGCTTGGGGCGCCTCCGCTGCAGCAGCTTGCGCTGCGGTCAGGTGGACTTCGGCGGTCGCAGATGCACCGGTGGCGAGGTGGAAGGCGGAGAACCACGCTTGCGAGAGCGCGCGGCGATCGATATAGGGGAGCTGAGCCTTGATGACGGCGATGCTATCCGTCGAAGCGTTCGCGATTTTGTCGTTCGGTGCGTTCACGGGAACCTCTACTGGCGAGCGTCGTGAAGGCAGCGTACGCGCGGGATGCTATCGCGGTGTTACCGGTATGTTATCGAACGCGCGCGTGCCCGTCGTCGAAAGCGGCGCTCTTGTCCAGGTAGACGGCGCCTCCGGCGTCGTCAAACGTGACGACAAAGTTTTTCAGGACGCCAAGCCCGATGTTTCCGGCGTCGAGCCGATCGGCGAACGCGCCTTGCGTCGCCAGCATCACGTTGGTATCGACGTTGTACAGAGTCATGTCCCCGAGCACGAGGCGATCGAGCCACGTCCGGTACGACTCGGCGGCGCCCCCGAGGCCGTAGCTGCGGCCGTCATCGAGCGTGGTGGGGACGATATCCGGGTGCGCCTGCACGAACGGCCCATACAGCAGCAGGTCGGCGGCATCACCGGTGTCGAGCAAGAACGGCGCCTGCACGTC
>DATJTD010000226.1:0-15777 GCA_035503775.1 Candidatus Acidiferrales bacterium | reverse complement strand
AGTATCGAGGCGACGGCGGGAGTCGAACCCGCGCTCAGAGATTTGCAGTCTCCCGCCTTACCACTTGGCTACGCCGCCCTATTGCAATACAAAAGGCCTCTCGCCGTATCGGTGAGAGGCCTGCATCTTCATCGTTCGTGTGTCCGTTACACCGCGAAAAGCAAGACCCCAGCGCCGGCAAACGGCGGACGTGTACAGTGGGTGCAACAACAAACGAAGAGGTGCATCGTGGGATCGAGTGTACCGGAGACGTATTGTTGCCGTCAACTCCCTCTCGCCTTCGCTCACAGGGGATGGCTGCGGTCGACGAAAACGCCCGGGTAGCGCCGCCGGGAGTCATTCACTCGTATGCAGTCAGATGCGCAGCCGCGTCGCGGCGCGTTCGCCTTCATCTTCGTGACGATTCTGCTCGACATGCTCACGCTCGGGCTGATCGTGCCCGTACTGCCGAAGCTCATCGTGAACTTCCTCGGAGGCGACATCGCCGAGGCCGCGCGCTACTCCGGCCTCTTCGAAACGATCTGGGCGCTCATGCAGTTCGCCTTCTCGCCGGTCTTGGGATTGCTTTCGGACCGGTACGGGCGCCGCCCGTTGATCTTGCTCTCCAATTTCGGAACGGCGTGCGATTACGCGATCATGGCGCTCGCGCCTACGATCGGCTGGCTCTTCGTCGGCCGCATCTTCTCCGGCATTACGTCGGCGAGTGTGACGACCGCGTACGCCTACATCGCCGACGTCGTCCCGGCGCCCAAACGCGCCGGTGCGTACGGGATGGTGGGTGCGGCGTTCGGCGGTGGGTTCGTCCTCGGTCCGGCCGTCGGTGGAGTGCTCGGCTCCATGAATCCGCGCCTTCCGTTTTGGGTCGCCGGTGGTCTGAGCCTGCTCAGCGCGCTCTACGGCTTTTTCGTCTTACCCGAGTCGTTGCCGCCGGAGATGCGCGCTGCGCGCATCGCGTGGGAGCGTGCGAATCCATTGGGTTCGCTGCGGCTCTTGCGTTCGCACGCGCAGCTCTTCGGTCTCGCAGCCGCCGTCTTTCTCACCGACGTGGCCCATCAGGTGTTGCCCAACGTCTTCGTGCTGTACACGATCTACCGGTACGGTTGGAGCGAGAGCGTGATCGGCCTTACATTGGCGTGGGTCGGTGTCTGGTCGATCGTTATCTCGGGCTTCGGCGTCAAGCCGATCGTGGCGCGTTTGGGCGAGCAGCGTGCGCTGCTCGTAGGTCTGCTGTGCGGAGCCCTCGGCTTTGCCATCTATGGACTCGCCCCGAATGGCACGCTGTTTTGGCTCGGAACACCGGTGATGGCCTTCTGGGGCCTAGCCTCGCCGGCTTCCCAGGCGCTGATGACGCACCGGATGGAGTCTTCCGCGCAAGGTGAGTTGCAGGGTGCGCTCGGAAGCATGAATGGGGTGGCGATGCTCATCGGCCCCGCGCTCTTCACGCAGACGTTCTCGCTTCTGATCGGGCCGGGCAACCATCCCAATCTGCCGGGAGCGCCGTGGTTCCTCGCGACGCTCCTCATGCTTGCGGCATTGGTTGTCGTGTGGCGCGCAATCGCGCCCGCGGCGAGCTTGTCGGGGGAGCGCTGCGCGTGATAGCGTTGTGTGCGCAAGCTATGGTGCTCCCCGAGATCGTTCTTCCTACCACCAAGCCCGAGACCGAATGGGTTCGTGGACGGCCCGTGCAGAAGGTGAGCCCACGCCGGGATCACGCGCGCTTGCAGACGGCGCTGGTCGTCGCGCTCTATCCCTGGGCGAAGGGACGCGGCGAGGTCGGTACGGAGTGGCGTTTTCGCGTTGCGCCCCCCGGTGAGCGGCGCCGGCCGCTCGTTCCGGATATCTCCTTCGTGAGCAGGGCGCGTCTGCGGGCGCTCTCGGGCGAAGAGCTCCAAGTTCCGCCGCTTGCCCCCGACGTTGTCTTCGAAATCCTCTTACCCGGTGACCGCCGCGAAGACGTCGCTGACAAAATCGACGTCCTGCTGCGTGCCGGTACGCTGCTGGTCGTCATCGTCGACCCGCAGTCGCGCCTCGTCAGATTACATGATGCCACCGGTACGCAGGTCCTCCGTGAGGACCAGATCATTGAGCATCGGGTCCTCGCTGGCTTCCGGTATCCGCTACGGGAACTTTTCGCGGAGCTCGATCGCGCCGATTAGGCTCCGCTTCGAACCGGCGGCGGCCAAAACACCCGCGCCGTCCGGTTGACGGCCACCCCGGCTTCGTGGTAGTGTCGCTTCACGTGCCGCGGCCCTGGCCGCTGGCCTCATAACTGAATAGCGTATTCAACGCATCTGTGGGAGTGTACTCATGCCGAACGAGTCCTCGGTTGGCCCGCAGTCCGCGCAAGGCTTTGCTACCAAGGCAATCCGTGTCGGACAAGACCCCTGCCGCGCGACGGGCGCAACCATCGTCCCGATCTATCAGACCGCTACCTTCACCCAGGAGGCGGTCGGCGTCACCAAGGGGTTCGACTACTCGCGCTCGGCAAATCCGACGCGCAAGGCGCTCGAGCGCCAGCTCGCTGAGCTCGAAGGAGCTCGTTTCGGCGTTGCATTTGGATCCGGGATGGCGGCGGCCGCCGGCGTGGCTGCGCTGCTGCGTCAGGGCGACCACATCCTGGCCACGCAAGACATCTACGGTGGGACGTACCGGCTGCTCGTCGATGTACTCCCGCGCTGGGGCATCGAGACGACCTTCGTCGACATGACCGACCTCGAGGCGACGCGGGCGGCGATCCGCCCGAACACCAAGCTCCTCTGGGTCGAGACGCCGACCAACCCGACTTTGCGCATCATCGATATCGCGGCGATCGCCGCGCTGCGCCGTCCGGGGCAGATCGTCGCGGTCGACAACACGTTTTGTTCGCCGTACTTCCAGAAGCCGCTGGCCCTCGGTGCCGACGTGGTCTTCCACTCGACCACCAAGTACATCAACGGCCACTCCGACGTCGTCGGTGGAATCGTCATCACGGACAATCCCGAGTTGCACCAAGGTGTCGCCTTCTGGCAGAATGCCGTCGGTGCGGTGCCCGGGATTCAAGATGCGTACCTCACCATTCGCGGGGCCAAGACCTTGGCGTTGCGCATGAAAGAGCACGAACGCAACGCAGGGATCGTGGCGGAATGGCTGACGCAGCGCGACGACGTCGCCGAAGTCTTCTATCCGGGCCTGGCGGCGCATCCGCAGCACGAGCTTGCCAAACGGCAGATGAGCGGTTTCGGCGGCGTGGTCTCGTTTCGCGTGCGCGGCGGTGAAGAACGCGCGCTCGAAGTCGCCACCAAGACGAAGATATTCAACCTCGCCACATCGCTTGGCGGCGTGGAGTCGTTGATCTGCAGCCCGCAGACGATGACCCACGGCTCGGTGCCGCGCGACGTTCGCATCGCGTTGGGCGTCACTCCCGATCTCTTGCGCCTCTCGGTCGGCATCGAAGACGTGCAAGACCTCTTGGCGGACCTCGGCGCGGCGCTCGATGCCGTCGCCGTGCGGGAGTACGCCGTAGCGTAGCACAACCTACGTCGCGTGAGTCGCGTCGTCATCGCCGGTGCCGGTCCTGTTGGTCTCTCGCTCGCGCTCGGTTTGGCGCGCTACGGCATCGAGAGCACGGTGCTCGAACGCAAGCCCGAGCTCGACCGGCACTCTCGCGCGATCGTGCTCTGGCCGCGCACGCTCGAGATATTCGCTCAGTGGGGCGTCCTCGACGTCTTCACCGACGCCGCTCCGAGGCGCAACGCGATCTCGCTTTACGCCGCCGAGACCGGAGCGCGCGTCTTCGAACTCGATCTGACCTGCATCGGCGATCAAACCGAGACGCCGTATTCGCTCATCCTTCCGCAGGATCGCACGGAGCGTCTGCTGCTCGATGCGGTACGGAGTACGGGTCTGGTCGACGTGCTTTTCGAGACGGAGGTCGTCGGCGTGCACGACCGCGGCGACCGGGTTGACGTCACCGCGCAACGAGCGGATGGGACGACGCTGCAGTCTGAAGGAGCGTATCTCGTCGGTGCGGATGGTGCCCGTGGCTTCGTGCGCGAGGCGCTCGGCTACGAACTCGAGGGGAAGACGTACCCGCTGCGCACGCTGCTGGCCGACATCGTGATCCCCGACGAACGTGACCTGCTGCCATTCCCACGCGCGGCGGCGATGCAGCAGCACGTTTTGGGCGCAGTGCGTTACGCGCAGAATACCTGGCGCATGGTCGCAATGTTCCGTCACGACGAGATCAGCGACGAGACGGATCTCCAAGCGCTCCTCCCCGAGCGCGTCGCGCAGATCTTCGGCGAAGGGCCGTTCGAGACGATCTGGTTGAGCCTCTTTCGCACGCACGCGCGCCGCGCTTCGCACTTTGCGCACGGCCGCGTTGCGCTCGCCGGCGATGCCGCACATTTGAACAGCCCCGCCGGTGGCCAAGGCATGAATGCCGGGATCGCCGATGCGCACAACCTCGCCTGGAAACTGGCGCGCGCGCTGCACGGCGGCGATGGCGTCACCTTACTCGAATCGTACGACGTCGAACGGCGCGATGCGATCGCGGGCGACGTCGAGCGCTTCACCGATGCGCTCACGCGTGCCGCGATGCTCACGCCGCCGATGCGGCTTGCCGCTTTGAGCGCACTCGACTTGGCGCTCAAAAAACCGCCGCGGGCGCGCGGTGCCGCGCGGCGCATCGGGATGTTGGACATTCCGTACCGCCGCTCGACCCTCTTCGACCCGCTCGCCGAGCGAGTCGGTCATCGCGCTGCCAATGTTCTGGTGAAGGGTCGCCGGTTATATGCGTACGCCGGCCTCGACGCGCTCTTGCTCGCCTACCGCGCGCCGGGAAGCCGCGCCATCCCGGAGTCGGAACTCCGCGATGCAACCGACGGTCTGATGGGCGTCCGCACCCTCGTCGTCGACGGCGATCGCGCGATCGGCCATGCGTGGAAGGCCTCGCGTTCCTTCGTTGCCCTCATTCGTCCCGATCACTACGTGGGGTTGCTGCTGCGCGCTTGGACGCCGCAATCGCTGCGTGAAGGGGTGCGCCGAGCGCTTGCCGCGTAGAGCTTCGCCATGATCAAGCGCCGCCTCACGGCAGCCGCAATTACCGAGCGCAAAGGGACACCGTTTCCTGTGATCACGGCGTATGATGCCGCCTTTGCGCGTTGCGCACAAGCGGCGGGCATCGACGTCTTGATGGTCGGCGACTCACTCGGGATGGTCGTCCTCGGATATGATTCCACCGTCCCCGTGACGCTCGACGATATCGAACGTTGCGCGGGCGCCGTCGTGCGCGGTTCGGATCGCGCGCACGTCGTTGCCGATCTGCCGTTCGGTTCGTACGAAGCGGCGGACGATCAGGCGGTGACGGCGGCGCTCACGCTGGTGAAGCAGGCGGGTGTCTCGAGCGTAAAACTGGAGGGCGGCGTGCGCAGTGCTGCGCGCATTGCGGCGATCGTGGCCGCGGGAATTCCGGTGATGGGCCACATCGGGGTCTTGCCGCAGACGGCGGCCCTCACCACCGGATTCAGCCGGCGCAAACGGCGCGAGACGCTCATGGCCGACGCGCATGCCGTTGAGGATGCCGGGGCGTATGCCGTCGTTCTGGAGATGGTCGATGCGGAGATCGCAGGTGAGATTACCGCAGACCTGCGGATTCCGACAATTGGGATCGGCAGCGGAGGCGCCTGCGACGGCCAGGTCCTCGTGATGCACGACGCGCTCGGACTCTACCCCGACTCGCCGCCGTTTGCCAAACGCTACGCGGACATCGGCGCCGCCGCCACCGCCGCCCTGCGAACGTACGCTCAGGACGTGCGTGGCCGAAGCTTTCCCGGAGAGTAGCGCCTGAGACAGATCATTGCGGCCGGCGGCGGTTTTCCGACGCGCGCTCCGGACGCACCGAAATTGGAGTCGTACGTTTTAGCCGCCGCGCGCGTGGTTCGGCCCCGAGTCTGTTTCCTCGGGACGGCCAGCGGTGACGATCCGGGCGTGATCGCGCACTTTTACGAGCGATACCGGCCGCTGTCGTGCGAGCCATCCAATATTCCACTCTTCCGCCGCACGCCGCTACATCTGCGCGAGGTGTTGCTCGCGAGCGACGTCATCCACGTCGGCGGCGGGAATACGCGCAGCATGCTCGCCGTCTGGCGCCACTGGGGGGTCGACGCAATCCTGCGCGAGGCGTATGAGAACGGTAGCGTGCTATGCGGATCGAGCGCGGGCGCGATCTGCTGGTTCGACGAGGGTCTGACGGATTCGGTCGAGGGCGAGCTGACGCGTATGGCATGTCTGGGAATGCTCCCCGGGAGCGCCTGCCCGCATTATGACGGCGAGCCGGAGCGAAGACCCTCCTATCAGCGCATGATTGCGCAGGGCCTCATCGGCCAAGGCTTTGCGAGCGACGACGGTGCCGCGCTCCACTTCGTCGACGGGACGTTGCATGCTATCGTAAGCGCTCGCCCAAACGCGCGAGCGTATCGCGTCACGCGTGAGCAAGACCGCGCGGTGGAGACTGCGTTGACGGCGACCGAGCTCTGAGCCGGCTCTGCCGTGCGGCGCTAGAAGAGTAAGGTCATGAAGGCGCCGACGGTCTCGAAGCCGAGGCGTTCGTAGAGGGCGATCGCCGGCGTGTTGAAGTCGTTGACGTAGAGGCACAGCGAGGGCAGCTCATCGAGGAGGTAATCGCAGGTCGCGCCGAGTGCTCGGGTAGCGTAGCCTTTTCCGCGCTGCGCGGGTGGCGTCCAAACTCCTTGAAGCTGTGCTGTTACGTCGATTTGCGCGCCAATGCTGCACTGGAACCGTAGGCTCCCCTCCACCCGCCAACGCCACCACCATCCAGCGCGAATCGTTTGCGCGGTGCGTTCGCGGAACTCGCGGCTGGCGGCGTTGGGATCGATGCCGGTTTCGTGTTCGATCATGGCCGCCGACTCGCGTGCGATCTCGTCGATCTCCGCTGCGCTCGCGCGCGCGACGCCTGCGTCGTCGCGCGATCCTCGCAGGGTCGCCCGGGTGACGGCGCAGACGGGCTGGTGCGGGCGGACCGCACGCGGCGCGCGGTGCCACGACTGCATCCGCTCCCACCAACGCTGAATCGATTCACGCGGGCCGACGATCATCCGGGCCGGAGGCATCACGCGCGCCAGTTCCGCGAAATCGCGCAAAGCCGAATCACTCTCCGTCGCCAAGATGAATTGCGCGCCGAAATAACAGACGCCATCGACCGCGCCATCGGGATCACGCGAGAGAAAGCAGAGCGTTCGTCCGCGATACGCCGTGGCGCCGCTGCGTACGAGCCAGAGGAGGTAGACGTTCTCGTACGGCCGGTGCGCGAGAAAGAGATCGACCTCCGGCGCGTTGAGTACGCCGACGGGCTCGATCGCCAAGCTTTAGGAGAGTTTTTCGACGAACGTCGGCGTCGTCGTCGGCGCCTTGCTGCCGCCTTCCGGCTCGACGGAGACGGCGATCGTCGTGATCTTCGAGCCGTCGATCGGAAGCTGGACGATCGCCATCCCTTGCCGGTTCGGCGTGAAGGTGATGCTCGGCTCCATCACCTTGGCCCCAGGGCTGAGCGTCCACGCCTGAAAGACGCGACCAGCCGGAAGTTTGGGCAGGGAGCGCATCGCGAGGTAGATGCGGTTGCCGTGTCGGACGACTTCTCCGCCGGGTACCGCGTAGTGCTGGCTGTCAGCCGCGAAAAGATCGGCCATCCGTTCATTTTGCTCCGCCGCAGAACGTGCCTGATCGTCGATCCGGTCGTGCAATTGCGCGAGACGGTCGTTGTCGGTGTTCACTTCGTCTTCGAGATTGACGGCGCGCAACATCGAGACCATCGCCAGCAAAATCGCGGCGGTTGCGACCACGTACGCCAGTTGCAGCGGGCGGCTGCGCGTCGAGACCGGTGGGCGCGGAGCGGCTCCGTCGGATTGGCTGTGCACCGAGGCGAGGATACGCGATTTCATGCGCGCGCTGCGCGCCGGCTCCATCTCCGCCGCCGGAATCTCGGCCGACTGCGCGACGGCATCCGTAATGGCGCGCAACTCTTGAAATTCCGCTTTGCACGATTCACAGGTGGCGATGTGCGCCCGAACCTGCTCTGCCTGCAAGTTGGTGAGGACTCCCAGTGCAAGGGCTGCCAGTTGGTCGTGCAGTTCGTCGTCGTGGGTCATCATGAGACGACGTGCTGCTCCAGTGCCGCCCGCAAGGTGCGCAGGCCCGCACGAATGCGCGTCTTGACGGTTCCCAGCGGCGTCGAGGTGCGGCGCGCGAGCTCTTCATGCGTGACGCCCGCGAAGAAGCCGAGTTCGATGAGGGCGCGCTGATCCGGTGGAAGCGCCGCGAGGGCGCTTCGGACCCGCTCACCGTCGAGCTGCGCGAAGACGACGTCGTCGATGGGATCGTCGGCGGCGATCGAGCAGGGGATCTTCATCTCGGGGCGCGCCGCTTTGCTGCGTAAGACGTCGAGGGCACGATTTCGCGTAACGCGGCAGATCCAGGCGACAAAGTTTCCGCCGCGGAACGCCGTGGGTGCGCTCCACAGCTTCAAAAAGACCGACTGCGTGAGGTCTTCGGCGGATGACGGGTCGGTCAGCATACGCACCGCGATACCGTAGACCAGCCGGTGGTATCGGTCGTACAACTGCTCGAAGGCTGCCGTATCTCGCTCCGCCACCCGCTCCAGCAGACGGCTCGTATCATCCACATCGTGCGCTTCGCTTCATTTCAAAGTTCGCCCTCGGTTAGTGAACGCGAACCGCCTCCGGCCGGATGGCAGGCGCGCCCGGCACAAGCTGCCCTGCTCGAGCTGGGGGCAAAGACGGACGGTCGTTCGAATGGGCGCCTCATGGTGCGAGGATGAACCCGCGAAAGATCCGGCTGCCCTTTTCGTGGCCGATCGCGCTGGTGCTAGGCGGGATGGTCGTCCGCGCCGACGCGGCGCTCGGCCAGCTCGTACCGTTGCGCCTCGATCCCGCGGTGCTGGGCTACTTCTTGCCGGCTCTCATCTTCGAGGCCGCCTGGGATTTCGACGCGGCACTCCTGCGGTCGACCGCAATCGCCATCACCGCACTTGCGGTGCCGGGGGTGGTGATAACCATGTTCATCGTCGCCGGCGGCGTCCTGTTCTCGCGGACGCTGGACTGGGCTCCGGCGCTCGTACTAGGTGCGATCGTCTCGGCGACCGATCCGGTCGCCGTGCTGGCCCTCTTCCGGCGTCTGCGCATGCCGCCGAAGCTCTTGGCGATCGTCGAGGGAGAGTCGGTAGCCAACGACGGCGTCGCGGTTGTGCTCGTGCAGGCCCTCGTGGCGGTCACGGCCGGCGGCCTCGCCATGAGCCTTACGGCCGTCGCGGGGCGTATCATGAGCGTCTCGCTCGGCGGCATGCTCGTGGGTGTCGTCATTGCGATACCGCTGGGGTGGTTGCTCCGTCGTCTCCCGCCACTTTGGGTACAGGCGGCGATCACGGTCGTCATCGCCTATGGAAGCTACGTGCTCGCGCAGCGGGCGGGCTTCTCGGGAATCTTCGCCAGTGTCGCGGCGGGCTTGGTGGCGCCGGCCTTTGCCGGATATACCGGCCGCGATGACGCGACCCGGCTGCGCGTCGAACGCTTCTGGGATGTCGCGGCATGGGTGGCAAATGCCGCGCTCTTCTTTCTCGTTGGCCTCAACTTGCGTGTCGAGTGGCTGGTGCGAGCGCCGCTGCTCAGCGCGGCTGCGCTTTTGGCGGTGTTGCTCGCGCGCGTGATTTTGGCGTATGTGCTCGTCCCACTGCGCTCACTGACCGACGCACCGGGCGCATGGCGACACGTCATCGCGCTTGCGGGTCTGCGCGGCGGCCTCTCGCTCGCGCTTGCACTTGGTTTGCCGTTCGCCTTCCCGCAGCGCGCGCAGGTGCTCTATGCGACCGCTGCTATCGTGTTTGCGACCCTCGTGGTGCAAGGGCTTCTAACGCCACAGTTGGTGCGCCGGTTGGTGCCTTCCGATAGCGGCGCATGTTGACGATGATGACCGCCGCGCAGAGCGCCGCCAGCGCCGACCAGCCGCAACCTGCGGCGGGCTCGGCAAGGACGAATTTTCCGATGCCAAACAACGCGCCGTAGACGAGGCCGCAGCCCGCGATCCAATCGACGAGGCTGACCCCGAGCGGCTCGCTCTCGCCCGGCACCTGGGCGATTGCTGTGATCGGGCGCCATCCGGCACCGGCAGGTTGCACGCGCTCGTAGAAGCGGACCAGCGTCTCCTGGGATTCCGGACGTGTGCAGAGCGTGACGGTGATCCAGACCAGCGTCGTGACGGGGACGGTGACGAGCAGTATTTTCGCCATCTGATTGGGATCGCTCGGCCGGAAGATGCCGCTTATGTAGATCGCGTTGGAGACGAACGCTGACGCACCGAGCGCCGCAATCTCGCTCCAGGCGCTTACGCGCCACCAATACCAGCGCAGAATCATCACGAGTCCCACGCCGGCGGTGACGTTCAGGAGGTATTGCCAGGCCTCACTCACGCTGGTCATCGCGTAGGCTCCGACAAGCGAGAGCGCCATCACGAGGAGCGTCGCCAGGCGCGAAATGAGCACGTAGTGAGGTTCGCTTGCGCTACGAACCAAAAAACGCCGGTAGAGATCGTTCGTGAGGTACGACGCACCTAAATTGAGGTGCGTCCCGATCGTCGACATGTAGGCGGCGAGAAAGCCGGCAATCATCAGGCCGCGCAGCCACGCCGGCAAATAGTCGATCATCGCCTGCACGTAACCGAGTTCCGGGTCGATCTTCCCGTCGGTCCCGGCGACGCCGTGCGGGTAGAGCACCAGCGTCGCCAGAGCAACCAAGATCCACGGCCACGGGCGCAGCGCATAATGCGCTATGTTGAAGAACAGCGAGGCACCGAGCGCGTCGTTCTCGCTGCGTGCGCTGAAGATGCGCTGCGCAATGTAGCCGCCACCTCCGGGCTCGGCGCCCGGATACGACGATGCCCACCACTGCACCGCGATAAAGGTGACGAAGGTGAGCAGCGGCAGCCACGCCTCGTTCGTCGTCGGAAAAAACGCCAGCACGGAGCCGCTCGCCGCGACGTGATGCGCAGCGTCGAGATCGGCGAGTTTGATTTTGAGCGCTCCGATTCCGCCGACGGCGGCGACGGCGCAGACGGCGAGCACGATCGCCATGCTCATCTTCACCACGAACTGCAACAGATCGGTGACCAGGACGCCCCACAGGCCGCCGATGGTCACGTAGATCGCCGTGAATACCAGACAGACCGCGAGCGCCTCGAATTTCGGCACGTGCAACGTGAGGCTGAGAATCTTGGCCATCGCGAGATTCACCCAACCCATGACGACGGTATTCACGAGTACGCCTTGAAAGATGGCGCGAACCAAACGCAGCGCCGCTGCTGGTTTGCCGCTGTAGCGCAGTTCGATGAACTCGACGTCCGTGAGGACGCCTGAGCGCCGCCAGAGCTTGGCAAAAAAGAAGACCGTGAGAATGCCGGACATCACCAGGCTCCACCAGAGCCAGTTCCCCGCGATGCCGTGTTGTGTGACCAGGCCCGTGACCGCGAGCGGTGTATCGACCGCGAACGTGGTCGCCACCATCGAGATCCCGGCGAGCCACCACGGCACGTTCCTCCCCGAGAGGAAGAATTCGCTGACGCTCTTGCCACCGCGCTGCGCGTAGTAGAGACCGATGCCGAGGTTCACGGCAAAGAAGAGGGCGATAACGACGTAATCCGCCGTTGCGAGCTTCATGCCTCGGCCGTCCGGGATCGCATTGCGCGCTGCGTTCAACGTCGTGGCGGGCGCACCCGCTAGCCGCCAGGACTGCGGCGCGCCGACCGGCAAAGCGCGCACGAGTGCAGTTGCTCACCCTGCTCGCGCTTCCATCGCTGCTTGCCGGGCTCGCCGCCGCGAGCCCGTCGCCCGCACCATCGCCGCCGGCTGCCGCACCGTCGCTGGGAATTCTGCCCGCGCCCGCCGCTGTGCAATTCACACCCAACTGCCGTCTCTCTTTGCACGACGGACTGAGCGTCGCGGCGCAGACGGACCCCGGGGCGCAAGAGATCGTCAACGAACGTTGGCGGGCGCTCGGGATTCCGCTCCTGCGCTCGGCGCGCCGGGGCGAGGCGCCGGCCGTCGTGATCTCGCGCGTCGCGGGGCCGGCGCAATCCTACGTGCTGCGTGTCGGACCCGATCGCGTCGAGATCGAGGCACCCGACGCAGATGGCGTCTTCTACGCCTTTACGACCGTGGCGCAACTCGCGCGCAGCGGTGCCGGCGGCCCCGCGATGCCGTGCCTGCAGATTCACGACGCACC
The DNA here is from genome assembly GCA_035503775.1 of Candidatus Acidiferrales bacterium. Classification (GTDB taxonomy): domain Bacteria; phylum Vulcanimicrobiota; class Vulcanimicrobiia; order Vulcanimicrobiales; family Vulcanimicrobiaceae; genus DATJTD01. The sequence continues at coordinate 3,493 of DATJTD010000226.1, read as the reverse complement.
GGCGCTGCGGTGGCGCATCTTGTCGGACGACGTCTCACGTGGGCCGCTTCCCACCATGCGCTACTTCGAAGAGCGCATTCGCACGATTGCCGCCTTCAAGATGAACGGCTACTCACCGTATATGGAGCACGTCTTCGTCGATCCGCGCCATCCGCTGCCTGCGCCTCTGGACGGGATCACACCGGAGCAGTTGCACCAGCTCGACCTCTACGCGCGCCGCTTCCACGTCGCGTTGATCCCCGAGCAGCAGACCTTTGCGCACATGCACAATACGCTGCGCTGGGAGGAGTATGCGAGCCTCGCGGAGCTGCCGCACGGCTATCTCTTGAGCCCGGCGAATCCCGCCGGCGCCGCCTACGCACGCGACCTGATCTCCGATGAACTCGCCGCCGTCCCGCATCCGCCGTTCTTTCACATCGGATCGGACGAGCCGTTGGATCTCGGGCGCGGTGCGAGTAAGGAGCTCGTCGCACAACTGGGCGAGGGCCCCGTTTACACCGCACACGTCGTCGACCTGGCGAAGTACGTGATTGCCCAGTCCGGAGCTCGGCCCATGATCTGGGACGACGCACTCGCACGGCATCCCGAACTCTTCGCGGAGCTGCCCAAATCATTGGTCTTCGTCAATTGGCACTACGGCGCGGAGAAGACGTTTGCGCCCTATATCGAGCGCATCGCGCGCGGCGGCTTCGAGCAGATGATCGCTCCGGGTGACGACAACTGGAACGAGATCTACCCCGACATCGATACGGCCCTGAACAACATCGGCCGCTTCAGCGACGAGGGGAAGGCGGCTCACGTGCTGGGCCTCTTCCAAACCGTCTGGCACGACGACGGCGAGACGCTCTTCGAGGCGACGTGGTACCCGGTGCTCTACGCCGCGAGCTGCGCCTGGAACGCAGCGCCGGCCGATCCGGCGGCCTTCGCGCGCGACTTCCCACGCGCATTCTTCGGCGTCGACGATGCACGCTACGCCGGCGACGTCGCGGCGCTCGCGCAGGCGCGCACGTCGCTGCGCGAGAGCGGCGATCCGCTCTTTTGGGCCGATCCCTTCGATCCGGTTATCGCCGCGCGCGTAAATGGCGAGGCCAATCTCTCGGCGATCCGCCTCGCCGCCGAATCCGTGATCGTGCATCTGCTTACGGTTCGTCCGCCGCCGCTGCACGCCAACGCGGCCGCCGTGATGCAGCTCGCGGCACGGCGTTACGATCTGCTCGCTCGCAACTTTCAAATTGCCACTGAAGCGCGCGGATATTATGCCGACGCGGTGGCAAATGCCGACGGTAAGCACGACGATATCGTCTATCGCGATCTCTTCGTGACCAAGTACCTCTTCTGGGAGCAGCGCGACAGCATCCTCGAGCTCGAGCCGTTGATGCGTTCAGCGTGGGAATACGAGGACCGGCCCAGCCACGAACTGAGCGTCCTCGAGCGCTATCATCTCGTGGCGCAAGAAGCGATCGAGCGTGCCGATCGCATCGATTACGTCGCCCACGAGCGCTACGCGCTCGAGCACACGTTGCCGCCCTTCGATCAGGCGCTAGCGCGATGACATGCGCGAGAGAAACCCGTGCAGGTACCACATCGCGATACGGTTGTGAAAGCCGTAGGCAACCGTCTCGAAGGCATGGTCCGCCCAGGCCAGCTCAACGTAGGTGACCGCGACGCCGAGGTGGCGCAGACGGTCGCGCAGGATGCGTTCGTATCCGAGGTCGGCGACATGATCGCGGCCCGCTGCGAACATCAGCACGGGCGGCATCCCGGGCCGCACGACGTCCAGCGGCGAGGCGCTGCGATAGCAACGCATCGCGAGCTGCGGTGGCGCACCGCAGAGATTGCGAAGGATCGCTTGAATGTGGATGATGTCGGGACGTGAGGGATGGAGATATCCCAGTTCGAGATCGACCGGGCTCTCATAGGTCACCACTGCCCGCACCGCTCCTTCACGCATCGAGGCTACAATCAAAGCGAGTTGCGCGCCGGAGGAATGACCGAGCAGCACGATGCGTGACGGATCGCCGTCGAGCGCGGCGGCATGCGCGCGTACCCAGTCCAGCGCGCGCAAGACGGCTTCGCGCTGCGACGGCCAGCGTGCTCGTGGTGCATGCGGATAGTCGATCGCAACGACGACATACCCCCACGAAGCGATCCGCTCGTTGAGGAGCCGGTCACTACGAGGCGAGCCGCGCTGCCATGCACCCCCGTATATCGCTATCACGATGGGAAGGGCGTGCTCTCGCGTCGCGGGTGCATACATGATGTCACCGTTGCGTAAAACGTGCGCCGCGACCGATACGGTGGTGCCATCGGCCGCGCCGAGGAAGACGCGCAGCGGCACCGCCGGCCCGCGGATCACGTACGCGATCGGAGGGACCGCCGTCAGGAGCAGCGCGAGGAGGGCGAGTGCGAGCGACGCGGTGCGCACGGGGCCGGCGGAGCAGCGAAAGACGACGGCGCAGATCGAGCCGTCGATCAGCGCGACGATCGGCCAGAGCTCCGTGCTTCCGACCGTGAGCACGAAGAGCGACGGAGTTGGCCCTGGGATGACGATCCAGATCGAGAGGAAGAGCGCGAGGAATCCCAGGAAGACGCTCCCCGCCGCGGCGACCACCCTCACGCCGAGGACTTCCGTATGGCATGACGAGAACGCCCAAGGGATGCGGTGTTTGGTTCACCCCGTGCGCTCCGTTGCTGCATCGCTTCTTTCGTTTCGATTGGCCGATCGCGCGTGATCGGCGCGGTTATGCTCGCCGTCTTTGCGCTCTTCGCGGGACTGATGTACGCGCGCGTTCTGCCCGCGCTGCTGGCGGTCCCGTCGATGGCGATCGTCCTCGCGCTGGCAGCAGGTGCGGCTCCGGCGGATATCGCCGGCGTCCTCGTGGACGGCTCGGTGCGCCTGGCGCCGGTCTTTGCCTACGTGATCTTCGGCGCGTTGCTGAGCCGGGTGACGATGTCGACCGGCATCGCGGAGACCATCATCGGTTACGCGGCAGAATTCGGTGGAGATCAGCCGGTCGTGCTGGCGCTCACCTTGGCCGCCGCCGTCGCCGTCCTCTTCACCTCATTGTACGGTTTGGGCGCGATCATCATGGTCGGCTCGATCGTGTTGCCGATTCTCATGACGGTCGGTATCCCGCGGCGCACCGCCGCGACCTTGTTTTTGCTCGCCTACACGCTCGGTTTCATCTTCAATATTTCGCAGTGGGGATTTTATACGAAGACGTTCGGCGTCTCACAAGTGCAGATGCGGCCGTATGCCGTCGCGCTTGCGGCGATCGATTTCGTCGTGCTGATTGCCTTTGTGATCGTTCGCTTTCGTTCGTCGCGGGGATCGGCGGCGTGGGCCTTACCGCTCGACGACGGTCCGGCCAAGACGCGCGTCTCGCCGTTCGCGTTGCTCACGCCGATTCTTCCGATCGTCTGCTACTTCGGCTTGGGGATGAACCCGATCGTCGCGTTCATCCTCGCGGCACTCTACGGGGTGCTCCTCACC
>DATJTD010000225.1:0-15967 GCA_035503775.1 Candidatus Acidiferrales bacterium | reverse complement strand
GGGGATACTCACCGATATACCGTTCCCGACCTATTCGCATGGCTTCCCACCGGCCATTATCGAGGGCTTCACGGCTATCTGCGGGCTCGCGCCGCTTGGCAACGTACCGGCCTCGGGCACGGAGATCATCGATCAGTTGGGTCTGGAGCACCTGGAGAGCGGCCGCCCCATTCTCTATACCTCGGCCGATTCGGTCTTTCAAGTGGCCACGCACGAAGAGGTGGTTCCTCTGAGCACGCTGTACGGTTGGTGCGAACGGGCCCGTGCGATGCTGGTGCCTCCTCACAATGTCAATCGGGTGATCGCTCGACCGTTTGTCGGAAAGCCGGGGAGCTTCACGCGTACGCCGAACAGGCGGGACTTCGCCCTCGACCCGCCGCCCAATCTCTTGGACCGCCTGAACGCTGCTGCTGTCGATGTTCATGCCGTCGGGAAGATTTGTGATATCTATAATGGTCGAGGCGTCAGTTCTTCTACTCGCGTGGTCGATAACGAAGATGCGATGCAACAGACGTTCCGGTTGCTCGATACGGTCGACAACGGGTTCATTTTCGTGAACCTCAATGATTTCGATACGAAGTTCGGGCATCGCCGAGATGCGCGCGGTTACGCAGGCGCTCTCGAGCGCCTCGATCGTCATGTCCCGACCTTGGAAGCTTCCCTGCGGCCTGGTGATCTCGCCATTTTCACGGCGGACCACGGCTGCGACCCGACGGCGCCCGGTACGGACCACACGCGAGAATTCGTGCCCATGATCGAGATCGGCGGCGCGCGCCGCGGTGCAGGGGGAACCATCGTCGGTTTGCGGGCGGTGGGCGCGAGGGTGGCTGACGTACTCCTTGCACCCGCCGCGGCCCGGTGAGTCGGGAGAGGCCCGTGTCGTCATATGAGACCAAGGCATTCACCGATCGCGGGGCGCTGACGCGAGCGGGCTACTACCCGCCGGAACAGGCCGAACGCGTCGTCCCTGAATGGTGGCATGACGCAAAACGCTGCATCGATCTCGTGCTCGCTACGGGCGCTCTTCTGTGCGCCCTTCCGCTGCTCGCGGGTGCTTCACTGGCGATCGTGCTGGTCTCGCCCGGTTCGCCCTTTTTCGCTCAAGAACGCGTCGGCCACGGCGGTCGCCGCTTTCGCATGTTTAAGTTACGCACGATGATTTGCGGTGCCCATCTGCAGCACGCCGAGCTCAAGCCATACAGCGACGTTTCGGGGCCGGTCTTCAAGATGCGCAATGACCCGCGGCTGCATCCCCTCGGCCGGTTCCTGAGGCGTTGGAGCATCGACGAACTCCCCAATTTGATCAATGTCCTGCGGGGCGAGATGTCGATCGTCGGGCCTCGCCCGGCACTTCCCAGTGAGGTCGAGCACTACGATGCCTTCGCTCTGCGCCGTCTGCGTGTGAAGCCGGGCATTACCTGTCTGTGGCAGGTCAGTGGCCGCTCGCGCATCTCGTTCGAGGAGTGGATGCGCCTCGATGACCGTTACGTCGAGGAATGGTCGCCGTGGAGCGATCTTGCGATCGTCGCGCGCACGCTTCCCGCCGTCCTCTCCGGTGATGGCGCGCATTAGAGGAAAGCTTCGCGCCGTCCCGCCGGCGGCGCCCTCGGATCGCGCAATTGCGGGTTCGACGCTCCTGGTGATGTTCGCAACCCTCGGTTCGGCCGTCATCGGCTTCTTGCGTGAAGTCGTGAGCGCGCGCACCTATGGGACCCAGTGGGAGATGGACACCTTTCTCGCGGCGGCGGTGATTCCGACGATTCTCTTCGGCCTCTTCAACGGTGCGCTGGTCAGTGCGCTGGTCCCCGTCTTTACCGAGTACATCGCCACCGGCCGAAGTGAGGAGGCCTATCGTCTTGCGAGCACGATCTTCAACGTGCTCTTTGTGGTTCTCTCGGTGCTTGCCGTGCTCGGGTATGTCTATGCGCCGTACTACGTCCCGCTCGTGGCTCATGGCTTCCCGGCGCCGCAGATGGGTGTCGCCATTCACATGACGCGTTGGCTGGTTCCCAGCATCGTCGCAACCAGTCTGGCGGGCGTGGTGAGCGCCCTCCTCAATGCGCAGCACCGCTTCTCGGCCAGCGGCTTGCAAGGGATCGCGATCAACGTCGTGACGATCGTCACGGTGCTCGCCCTCAATCCCAAACTCGGCATCTTCGCGCTCGTTCTCGGCACTGCGCTCGGTCTGACGGCGCAGCTGATCGTGCAACTGCCCTGGATTCTGCGTTATCGCCTCTACCGGCCCGTCGTCGATCTACGCCACCCCGGCTTACACAAGATCGCTGGGATGCTGGGACCAATGGTCATTGGCTCGGCTGCCGGCCAAGTGGCGCTCTTCTTCGACCGCTTCTTTGCCTCCACGCTGAGTCCGGGCTACATGGCGGGGATGAATTATGCGACAAAACTTGTCGGCTTTCCACTGCAGATATTCGCTGCAGCGATTGCGACGGTGATCTTCCCGCTGCTGGCGTCGCAGTTCGCCGCTTCGAACCGCGCAGGAATTCGCCGCAGCGTCGTGATGGGGCTGCGCATGGTGAACTTCATTACGGTTCCGGCGGTCTGCGGCCTCATCGTCCTCGCCGTTCCGATCGTCTCGACCCTCTTCGAGCGCGGCAATTTCCAAGCTAGCGCGACGCAACTCTGCGCCGGCCTCTTGCCGTATGCTGCCCTCGGCCTCCTCGCGATGGCCGCGAATGTCGTGCTCACGCGCTGCTGCTTCGCGTGCAAGGAGGCGCGTCTGCCTGTCGTCATCTCGATTGCCACCGTGATCATCAACGTGATCCTCTCGATCGTCTGGCTGCCGACGCTCGGAGCGCGCGGGCTCTTGCTGGCGAACTCGACGAGCCAGACGTTCCAGACCCTCGCGCTCTTCATTTTGGTGTGGCGCCTCCTGCACGGCTTGGATTGGAAGACGCTCGCGTGGTCGGCGGCGCGCATCGCCTTCTGCGCGGCGCTCATGGTTGGAGCGCTCAGCTGGATTGCAAGTCTGGGCTTCGTTCCCGCCCCGACGCTCGCGGCTCGCGCCTGTTATCTGCTCGCACAACTCGGCATCGGAGCGGTCATCTTCTTTGGATCTGCAGCGCTCTTGCGGGTTGAGGAGATGCGAATCGCAGCCGGGATGCTCGTGGAGAAGTTCGAGCGCCACGTGCTCAGCCCACCGGAAAACCGCGAGGCTCCGATTGCATAAGGCGCGCGCGGTAAGCGGCGTGCAGCGGGTGGTGCGTTCGGAATTCTTTCGCCACGGTGCAGTCGTCTTCGCCTCGAACATCGTGGTGAACGTCTTCAACTACGCCTTTCATTTTCTGATCAGCCGGCGGCTCGGAGTCACCGACTACGGGACGCTCTACTCCCTCTTCGCCGTCCTCTCGCTCTTGGGTGTGCCGACGAGTGTCTTGACGATGGTGGTGGTACGCTACGCCGCCGAATTCCGCGCAGTCGCCGATGCAGCGCATCTGCGCGCGCTCTCGCGCTGGGTCTTTCTGCGGACTGCCGTCCTGGGTGTCGGGATCGTTGCGCTAGGTGCGCTGTTTGCCGTACCGATTGCAGGATATCTCCGTATCGACGATCCCCGCTTGGTCTTCCTCACCTCGGTCATCCTCGCGTTCTCGGTGATCTTGCCCAGCGTTCGTGGAATTCTCCAGGGCACCGAGGACTTCGGACGTTATTCGGCCTCGAACATCATCGAGGGTGCCCTCAAGGCAAGCCTTGGAGTCGGCCTGGCATCGATCGGCTTGCGTGTGAGCGGAGCGCTCTTCGGGTGCATGCTCGCCATCGTCATCGCGCTGGTCTACACGCTCATTGCGGTTCGGCGGCACTTCGGCTCGGCGGCCCCGCAACCGCTGCATCTCGACGTCGGCCGTCTGGTTCGAACCAGCACCGGGGTCACGGCGGCGGCGGTCACGCTGGCCGGCCTCGGGTTTCTCGACGTGCTCCTGGTCAAGCACTATTTTCCGCAGCGTGAGGCGGGGCTCTACAGCGCCGTCTCCCTCGTAGGGAAGGTCCTGCTCTTCGTCGTGGGATTCGTACCGACGATCGTCTTGCCGAAGGTGACGGCGCGCGCCGCGCGTGGCCAGTCCCCCGTGCCGGTCATCGTGCAGGCCTCACTCTGTATCGGTGTCATCTGTGGCGGAGGACTGCTCGTCCTCGCCATTGCGCCTGGACTCGTCGTGCGCCTCATGGTCGGGACCGCCTATTTGGCGGCGGCGCCGCTCGTCTTCCCCTACGGCTGCGCGATGACGCTTTTAGGCGCAACCAGCGCCGTGGTTGCATATAGGGTGGGATTGCACCGGTTCGACTTCGTGACGCCGCTCTTCGCCGTCGTGGTGGTGGAGGTCGTCGCTATCAGTTTTCTGCACACCTCGCTCACGCAGATCATATCCATACTTTTAGTAAGCAACGCACTTGCATTAATGGCTTCTCTCTACCGCATGGCGGGTCGCGCAGTGCAGGTCGTGCCCGCAGGGGAGGCGGCGTGAACGGCCTACAGCGCCCCCGCTTTTCGGTACGCAGCCGCCATTCGCGCCAGCGTCTCCTCGAGCGGGCGGGATCGATAGCCGAGCCTCTGCTCCGCGTGTGCACTGCTGTACCACATACGCAACGGGGCGATCTTCGCGTTGTCGACGGTGAGCCGCGGCTCAGCGCGCGAGAACCGCGAGCGGGTTTCCAGCAATTTTGCTGCACACATCAAAGCCGCACTTGGCAACGGTTTACCCATATAGGTTGTTCCAACCGCCCGCGCTTGCTCGCTAAAGGCTTGAGCATACGTGAGATTCGTGCCGGCGAGAATATACCGCTCACCGGAATTCCCTTTATCCAGGGCGAACGCGAACGCCGACGCGACGTCGTCGACGTCTGCTATGGAGAGCCCACCTGTAGGATGTCCGGGAATCTTTCTCGCAGCCAATTCGAGCATCGTGTGTCCGAACGTGTGACGGAGGCTTCGCGGCCCATACAGCACGCCCGGGTTCAGGATGACAACGCGGATGCCGTAGCGTATCGCGTCCAGTGCCTCTTCCTCCGCGAGCCGCTTGGACTCGTGGTACAGCAGCCGTAGCGGGATAAAATTGTTCGTGGCACTTTCGCCGATAGGGATACCATCGACACTATATCCGATAGCGGCTATGGAGGACGTATGAACGAACAACGGGACGCCGGCCGTTTTAGCAGCTTCGGCCATGACTCGTGTGCCGATGACGTTGGTACGGAAGATACGCTCTTTATTGACCGACCAGTGGCTGAGATCGGCGGCCATGTGCACGATGGCGTCCATACCGGCGGCGGCGCGAACGGTTTCGATGGGGTCGGTAACCTCGGCGATACGTGCGGACTCGACGTAGCGCATGATGGGCTGCAGATCGCTGGAACGGCGGTGTATGACGTGGAGGCGGTGCCCGGATTCGGCGAGCACTCGAGTGACCTGCGTTCCGAGAAAGCCCGTTGCTCCAGTCAGAAGAACGTTCATCGCATCGCAACTGCGGCACCCGATGAAAGAATGCCTCCGAAGATCAGCGTCGTGATGCCGGCGTACAACGAGGCTCGCCACATCGTGCGCAACCTGCTCGAAACCGTCGACACACTGCAGGCGTCGGGCCACGACTTCGAAGTGATCGTCGTTGACGACGGCAGTCCAGACAAGACCTACCTCGAGGCCGCCAAACTCTTGTCCTCGCATCCCGAAGTGGTGCGCGTCGTTCATTATCAGGTCAATCAGGGCAAAGGGAACGCGCTGATGTGCGGCAGCTGGTTCGCACGCGGTGAGATCGTCGTCTTCCTCGATGCAGATATGGACCTGCACCCGTCGCAGCTCGCCGGATTCTTCGATCTGCTCGAGCGTGAGAAGGTGGACGCGGTGATCGGCAGCAAGCGGCATCGGCTCTCCAAGGTCGATTACCCGTTTTCGCGGCGTTGCATTAGCTTTGTCTATTACAGTCTGATTCGTTTGCTTTTCGGCTTACCGGTCAAGGACACACAGACGGGCATAAAGGTCTTCCGGCGTGAGGTGCTCGACCGCGTCTTCCCGCGCGTCCTGGCCAAGCGTTTTGCGTTCGATATCGAGGTGCTGGCCAACGCGCACCGCATGGGTTACAAGATCATCGATGCGCCGGTGCAGCTCGAGTTTCGCCGAGGTACCTTCGGCCGGATTCGGGCTAAAGATATCACCAACATCACGCTCGATACGCTGGCGATTTTCTATCGCATGCACATCCTGCGCTACTACGATCGCCTCAACGATAAGCGGCTGAGTGAACATCCACTCGGACACGACGCCTGGGAGATATCTCGAACGTGACGTTCGCGCCGAAGGTGTCGGTGGTCGTTCCGCTCAAGCGCCTCAACGATTACGTCGCTGAGTGTCTGTCGCACTTGGGTGCGCAGACCTACCGCAACTTCGACGTTTACGTCATCACTGATGAGGCTCAGAGCCTCGACGTCGGAGGGCTGCCGGTCCACTTTCTTTCGTCGGGGGTCGTGCCGCCGAATATCAAACGCATGCAGGCAGCACGCGAAAGCGACGCGCAGCTCATCGCGCTCATCGACGACGACGCCTACCCCACGCCGCATTGGCTTGAGCATGCAGTCGCGCATTTCGCCGATCCTAACGTCATCGCCGTCGGCGGCCCGGCAGTGACGCCGCCGCACGACGGGGCGGGGCAGCAAGTGAGTGGGGCGGTCTACGCTTCCCGGCTCGTCTCGGCGTCGTACGTCTACCGGTATCTTCCTCGTGGGCTACGTGAAGTCGACGACTACCCGTCGTGCAACCTCATCGTGCGGCGCGAGCCCTTCTTGGAGCACGTGCCGCAGTGCCTGCGATATTGGCCCGGCGAGGATACCAAGCTGTGCTTGCTGCTCACGAAGGACGAGGGAAAGCGCATCGTCTACGACCCCGAGGTCGCGGTCTTCCATCATCGGCGCCACATTTTTTGGGGTCACTTCAAGCAGGTCTGGAATTACGCGGTGCACCGTGGGTTCTTTGCCAAGCGGTATCCGGAGACGTCGCTGCGGCCGGCGTACTTCATCCCGACGGCGTTTCTGTTTGGCAATGTGGTGCTGTTGCCGTTACTGACGATCCCGGCTGTTCGGCTGCCGGTGCTGGGGGCAGCGCTTTTCTATGGCGTGCTCGTCGTCCGTTCGGCACTGGGCGCACGGCGCTTTCACCGGGCTAACCCGGCGCTCGTCGCCGTTGGCATCTATCTGACGCATGTGACGTACGGCTTGGGGTTCTTACTGGGTCTCACGCGGCCGGAGCTCGATCACTAGTGGGTCCGGGTCGCCATGCTGTCATTGGAGCACTGACAGGCGGGGCAATGTATGCCCTGGGTCACGGCCTCGCCGGTGCGGCGGGCGCGTTTTTGGCCGGCTCGCTGATCGATGTCGACCACCTCCTCGATTACGTCCTGGCCGAAGGGCCGAGACTGCGCTGGAATGCGCTGGCCTCGGGCTCATACTTCCGCAAGCGGGGGAAAGCCCTCGTCTTGCTCCACAGCTACGAATGCGTTATCCTGGCGGGAGTGATCCTGGTACGCTTTGGGCAGTACGATGCTGCGTGGGGCGTCGTGTGCGGGGCGTTGACCCACCTTTTCAGCGATGTGGTCTATTACCGGTTCACACCGCTTTGTTATAGCCTCACCTATCGTCTGGTCCGTGGCTTTCGGTTGGAAGCATTCAAGTACAAGCGAATTTCTCAAGGGGTAGCCAAGGTTTTATGAAGATCGCGATATCGTATCCACCGCTCGAGAGTGACAAAGGCGTCGCTCTCCTGTCGCAAAACCGGCAGTTTCAGTGGTTCAACAACGCGACGTTCATCTACCCGATGGTTCCAGCATCCGCGGCAACGCTGTTGCAATCGATGGGCCATGAGGTCGTCTGGGATGACGCCATCGCCGAGAAGAAGTCGGAGGCGGAGTGGCTGAAGTGGTTCGCGGCCGCCGATCTCGATCTGATCGCCTTTGAGAGCAAGACGCCGACGATCAAGAAGCACTGGCGGCTCATTCGCGACATGAAACGTCTCAGTCCCAAGACGATCGTCGTACTGCTCGGAGACCACGTCACCGGATTTCCCGAGGAGTCGCTCCAGGAATCGCCGGTCGATTATGTCTTGACCGGTGGTGACTTCGATTTCAGCTTGCGCGACCTAGTCAACCATCTTGACCGGAGCGCCCCGGTCGGCCCCGGAACGTACCGCTGGGAAGACGGCAAGGTCGTCACCAGCGGGATGTACTCATTGCTCAACGACCTCAATGAACTCCCCGTTATCGACCGCGATCTCACCAAGTGGGAACTGTACGCGTACAAAAACGGTAACTTCAAGTACCTTCCCGGCACGTACACGATGGTCGGACGTGATTGCTGGTGGGGCCACTGCACATTTTGCTCTTGGACGGTGATGTTCCCCGGCCAGAAGTTCCGTGCGCGGACGGCTGAATCGCTGCTCGAAGAAGTCGACGTCCTTGTGAATAAGTACGGCGTGCGCGAGATATTCGATGACACCGGAACCTTCCCAGTCGGCGCCTGGCTGCACGAGTTCAGCGAAGGCCTGATCAAGCGCGGCCTGCACAAGAAAGTGCGCATGGGTTGCAACATGCGCTTCAACTACCTGAGCAAAGAAGACTATGCCCTCATGGGCAAGGCCGGTTTCCGTTTCATCCTGTACGGTCTGGAGTCGGCAAATCAGTCAACGCTCAAGCGCCTTGCGAAAAACATGAAGACGGAGACGATCGCCGACGAGTTGCGTTGGTCCAAGGGAGCAGGGCTTGCGCCGCACATCACCACGATGATCGGCTATCCTTGGGAGAGTAAAGAGGAAGCACGCAATACAATCGAGTTCGCCAAGAAGATGTTCAAGACGGGTTGCGTCGACACGCTTCAGGCGACGGTGATCATGCCATATGCCGGGACGCCGCTGTACAAGGAGGCCGAGAACAACGGCTGGCTCCTCACCAAGGATTGGGACGAGTACGACATGCGCCGTCCGGTTCTCAAGAGCCCATTGACGCCTGAAGACACCCTTGCGCTGACGCAGGACTTGTACCGCTCCTTCATCAGCCCGCAGTTCGTGATGAATAAGCTCCTGAATATCCGCAGTTGGGAAGACATCCAGTTCATCGGTCGTGGTATCCAATACGTCATTGGCCACCTGACGGATTTCAACGTTGGCCAGGTCAAAGGCGCGGCGGCGGTCGCGAAAGCGGGCAAGGAACGCGCCGAGGTGGCCGCCTAGCTTTGGACGTGCCAAGCGATTTCTCCGCGCTGAGCGCCAAGTTGGCGTGTCCATACGATCCAGACGTACCGCTCTTTCCCGACGGACCGACTCAGTCTGCCCGATGCGCTGCCTGTGGCCGGGCGTTCGGCCTACGCGACGGCGTGCTCGATTTGCGGCCCGATGCGTTGCGCGACGGAACGGCGTCGTGGACACCGGGACCCCAGGATGACTGGAATCCCGGGGCTCTCGGAGCGATCTTGCGGGGTGCCCGGGCGAAATCGAACGATGCCGTCGCTTCCGGGCTCGAAACGTTAGATATTGGATGCGGAGCGCGCGCGAGCGGAACGGTGAACATCGATGTGTACGTTCCGGATCCGCTGCCGCCGAATTTTGTCCTCGCGGCCGCCGATCAACTTCCATTTCTCGCTAAGACGTTCGATCGCGTCGTCTCGCGCTATGTCATCGAGCATGTGACCGAGCCGGCCCAATTCATTACGGCTTGTCTGCGCCTCGCGCGGCAAGAGGTCGACGTTCTCACCGACAACGGCGACTGGATCGGCGAACTGGCCTTTCGTCTCATCGGTCGCGGTCGTATCTTCCACCCGGAGCACGTCTACAAATGGAGTGCGGAATATCTTCGAAATCTCTGTGCTCGCTTCGACGTGGAATCAGTGGTAACACTCGAGACGCTTAGCGAAACGTACGCCGTTCGCTTGTGTGGCTTCGCTGCGCGTGGGCGCGTCTTAGCTCCGCTGCTCCACCGAGATCTTCGGGCCAGGTTGATTCCGCGCCGGCTTGTCGAGAATTGCGAGCTCGGTGCGCCTGGTCAGAGCGCCTCAGTCGTTACTCCGAGCTAAATGGGGTTGGCTGCACTGCCGACGATCAGCGTGATCATTCCCACGCTCAACTCCTCGCGCACATTAGAAGAATGCTTGCGCACGATCCGCGAACAAGACTACCCGCCGGATGCTATCGAGATCGTCGTCGCGGATGGTGGCTCGATTGATGCGACCTATGAGATTGCAAAACGCTATGACGCCGTCATCGTTTCGAATCCATTGGTTACCGGTGAAGCGGGAAAGGCTGCGGCGCTGCGCGCCGCCAGAAACGACATCGTCGCACTCATCGACAGCGACAACATCATTGTCGGCCGCGATTGGTTCCGGCGCATGGTTGCTCCATTCGAGGAACCTTCAATTGTGGGCACGGAGCCGATTCGTTTCGTCGCCATTGCTACGGACGGAACGATCGACCGCTACTGCGCAATCGCCGGCGCAAATGATCCGCTCTGTTTGTTTATCGGAGTTTACGATAAATATAGCGCCATGACGGGAAAGTGGACCGGGTTGCGCATTCAGGATGAAGACCGAGGCGACTTTCGCGTATTTTCGCTCGATCAGCGGTTGCCCACGATAGGGGCAAACGGGACATTGTACCGGCGCGAGCAGCTTGCCCCCATCGTGGGAGAGTATCTCATCGACATCGATATCCCGGTCATTTTGGGGCAACGTCATAAGAGCGCTCGATTTGCAAAAGTGCAGACCGGCATCCGTCATCTCTATTGCAAAGATACGTCGGCATTCATCCGTAAGCAGACACGTCGTGTTCGAGATTACTTCGCTACGGGCACAGGGCATTCGCAGCGCGTCTATCCGTGGCGCCGGTACGCAGTCAACGGCGCGTTGCGTCTAGCTGTTGCTTGCATTACCGTCATTCCGCTGTTGATTCAAAGCGGACGAGCGTATGCACGAACACGAGATTTCGCCGCCTTTTATCATCCTGTGGCGTGTTGGCTGACACTCGGCGTCTACGGGTTGAATTTTACGTTCAACCGAGGGCGAGCGATGAGCCGGGCGCAGTGGCGCCAATAGCCGTTAGTGCAGGAGAGCGCGGAGACAATCGAATTCACGGCCTGTCGTTTCGTCCCAAGAGAACGTAGCCGAGAGCAGCTTTGCTTCCCGTGACAGGCTTTCGCGCCGACTGGGATCTTCCAGCAGACGCACGATTGCGTGCGCATACGCCGCGGTCGAAAAGCAGGGGATTTTTTCTACGCCGGACGTGTACAGGTTGCGGAAGGCGGGAAGGTCGTAGAGGATGGCCGGCAAGCCGGCGGCCATAGCCTCGGCGATGGCGATTCCCCACCCTTCTTCGCGGCTGGGCAGCACGAACAGTTTCGAGCGCGCAAACGTTTCCGAGACTTCTCGCTGTGGCAAAAAGCCGAGAAAATCGAGATGCTTCTCGAGCCCTCGCCGCGCAATCTCGTCGGCTATCGGGCCCTTGAGATCGCTGTCATCGCCGATTACGGCACAACGCGCAACGGGACGCATCCGCCTTACGGCGTCCCAGATTTCGATGAGGTCGAATATTCCTTTGGCGGGATGTACGCGGCCCAAAAAGCAAGCGTCGTAATCTTGAAGGTCAACGGGCGGTGTGGGCGCCGGAAGCGATACACCCATCGAGCAGACGAAGATATTCTCGCGATCGAATCCCAGATGTGCCAAGTCATCGCGCAATGCACTGTTGTCGACGACGATGAGGTCGGCTCGGCGAAGCAAGGTGAGCGCGAGCCGCTGTGCCAAATATGACAGCCGATTCCATGCGCGTTTGCCTGGTCGCTGCTCGGGAGGAGGGATCAAATGGTAGAGACATGCTATCCACCGCGGTTTCCGGCGGAGGACCTTCGCGACGAACGGTGCCGCAATGGCGGGTAGCGTATCGGATGACGAGTAGATCAGAGTCGCCGACAAGAGCGGCGGCAGGATGGTAGCCGACGTTAGCAGGCGGGTGAGGTATGAGGGGATAATTCCGAGGCCCTCAGCGGGAGTATGTGGCAAACATCGCACGGTAGCCGCGACCCCCTCAGATTGTAAGAGACGCTCTCCGCAAGGGGCTGTCACAATGTGCAGTGGCGGCAGATCTTCGGGCCACCGCCTCGCGAGTTCTATGAATTTTTTGTCGCCGCCGCTCATCGTGAGTTGATTTGGATGGACGCCGCGTTTGAGAACATATCCGGTGAAGAGGGCGATGGTTGAGTTGAAATTAGCCATAGAAGACTGCGTCTGTTTCGCTCGGGAGGCTTATGCTTCCCTATAGCTCTACGCCCGCAAAGGTCATCGTAATCGTTTCGCCCTTCTTTGAGCCCAACGTGGGGGGAGTGGAGACGCACCTATCGGACTACGTCAAAGCGCTCGCCTTGCGTAACCGTCGGGCGGTCGTAGCCACCTTCCAGCCGCTGGTCGACGGCTCGGCCGCCGCCGTATGCGAGCAGCGAGGCTCGGTGACGATCTATCGGGCGAGATGGCTACAAGGCAACTATTTCAACGCCTTTGAGAAGAGCATTCCTTTGCAATTTCTCTATCTGGTGCCGGCGTGTCTGTTTCAAGCATTGCGTGTTCTCGTTCGGGTTGGGCACAGGAACGTGGAGGTATTGCACGGCCACGGCATCGCTGCAGGGCTCGTCGTGGCGATTCTTGGCAGGCTCTTCCGAAAACGCTCCGTCGTCAGCATTCACGCGATTTACGAACTCACACCAGGTTCGATGAAGGCAAATCTCATACGGCTGGCATTGGCTGGAAACGCTGCCGTGCTGTGCCTGTCTGACGACTCGCTGCGTGAGATGATCTCCATTGGATTGGACCCGAGAACGACGGATCGCTTTTCATATTGGTTGGACACGGATATCTTTCGATACGATAGCCTGCCTCACAACCGAGAGGCGCTAGCATTGCCCACAGCTGCGCCGATGCTTCTTTTCGTCGGCCGGCTGATCGAAAAAAAGGGGCTACGTAAGGTGTTGTGCGCCATGCGGAGTCACCCCGAGATACACTTGATGGTTATCGGAGACGGCCCCGACCGCGCGGCTTTGGAAGGCGAGGCGGCACACCTCGCCGGCGTGACTTTTCTGGGGCGAAAGACCAACGAAGAGACCGCGCAGTACTATCGAGCGGCCGATGCCCTTATCGTTCCATCAGAGTATGCGGAGGGATTCGGCCGCGTCGTGGCCGAGGCACTGTGTTGCGGCGCGTACGTGTATGCAAGCAACCGCGGTGGTTTGCCCGAGGCAGTTGGTGAGGACGGCTCGCTCTTTGAACCTAACGAGGCAGGTATTGACGGAATACTCGACGACCTTGAACGGAACTATTGGCGGTATCGCGGCACCCGGGCGGCGCGTGCCGCTGCGGCTGCGGGCCGGTTCTCGGAACGGAATTGCGACGCGCTCTTGGCTCGTCTCTGCGCCGCCGCTCCGAGGACAGCACGTGACAGGAGAGAGGCGTGCTGAACACGTTGACGTTCCATGAGGTAGCTTACCGAGTACACTGCAACCCGATAATCGGGCGCATCTTGAAGACGAGGCCCTATCTTCTCGACGAGGCCTTGCAGGGATGCCCGCGGGTGCTCGACCTTGGCTGTGGCCCAAGTTCTCTGCTCCAGCATTGCCACGGTATCGAGTACAGCGTCGGCGTCGAGGTCTTCCAACCGTATCTCGATGCCAGCGCGAAGGCGAAGATCCACGACGAATACATAGCTGCCAATCTTTGTGACGTGGAATTCCCGGATCGCTCGTTCGACGCGGTCTTCCTCGGTGAGGTCATCGAGCATCTCCCCGAGCCCGAGGCCCGGGTGCTGCTTGCGAAAGCCGAGCGCTGGGCGCGGAAGAAGGTCGTCGTGACGACGCCGAACGGCTTTACCAATCAGCCCGAAGTAGACGGCAACGCATTTCAACGGCACCTCTCCGGCTGGGACGTCGACAGACTCTCCGAAATGGGATATGACGTGCGCGGGCTCTGGGGCTGGAAAGCGCTCATGAACGATCACAACGACGGCGACATCTTTCAACTGGTCAAGTTTCGACCACGCTATTTCTGGTTCGGCGTTCTTGCACTGACGCAGACGTTCACGTATTATAGCCCCCGCTCGGCTTTTGCTTTGTTTGCAGTGAAAAAAACATCGGCTGGATAGCGGCGATCGTTGGAGGGACACGTACCTCCCCAAGCGCCGTGGTCGCTGCCGTCGGCGAAGACGGCGGCAGCGGTGAAAGACGATCGAGGCGCGTCAGCTACTTGTCCCTTCTGACGAGCGCGCTCATCGCCGGCGCCATCGGCCTCGTCGTGTCGGGACGCCTCCTCGTTGAGCCGGGCTTGGTGGGACTCTTTCATGATTGGTCGATTCCTATCGCGCGTGGACAACTCGTTGCGTCGGCACGAGATGCTTACGACGGTTGGAACCGCTCCGGTCTGGGGTCCCCGGTCGCCTACCAGGCGGATTATCCGATCGTCTTCGCTCTTGCGGGTTTGGCGTTGCTCGGTGTGGAGCCGACGTTCATCGGCAAAGCGATCGTGTTCGCGATTCCGGCATTGGCGTTTCTGAGCATGTCGGCGCTTGCCGGCCGTACCGGTCTTCCCAGGTCGGCAGCATATGCCGCCGGCGCCTTTTACGCCTTGAGCCCGGTACTCTTCAACAAGATCGTCTCCGGCCAACTGGCGTATCTCGTTAGCTATGCGGCGTTGCCGTTAGCGCTTTTTTTCTGTGACGCCGCGCTGCAACGCGGCACGGCGCGAGATGTTCTCATCCTCGTGGCGATGCTGGTTCTTTCCGCCTGCGAAGTGCAAATTGGGATTGTTGCCATTTTCCTGGTCGTCCTCTACGCTCTCATTCTCGCGCAAGGAGAATGGCGTGTGCGGCTCTGCAGTATCTGCCTTGTTCTGGCGGTCTTCGCCGCCGCCGAAACTCCGGTTATCGTCGGGATGCTTACCCAAAGCGATAACCTCATACGCAGCCAGGAGTTTTCCGTAAACCTCGCGTGGCTTGACGCCAATAGCGTGCCGCCGCAGGATGCCATTCGCCTTCTTGGGTATGTCGCGCACTATTTCGACCAGAGTGTTCAAGCTTTGGGCGTAATTTGGCTACTCGCGTCCTGGGCGTTTGTTGCTTGGGTAGCTTTCGGGTTCGTCCTTATGCCGGTGCGTCTGCGGATATGGTGTTTGATTCCATACGTTCTGGTAATCGTGGCCATCGGGGGAGCAAAAGGTGTTTTTGGGCCGGTGATGAGCTGGCTGTTCATGAATGTCCCGCCGATGCACGTTTTTCGGGAACTCTATCATCTCATGATCGTTCCGGCGCTGTGCTACGCTCTCGCGATCGGCTATAGCTTTGAACGAGTGTGCAATATCGCTCGAGAACGTCAAGCGTTTGCTCCGCGCGCCTTACCGGCGCTCCTCGTCGTGTGCTTCTTGGCCTATGTATGGCCGATGCTCACCGGGAATGTCGGCGGATGGGTGAAAGTTTTGCCTACTCCCCAGGACCTGACTGTAGCGTACGAACACTTTGGCGTGTACCCAAATCGGGTGGCGTGGTTTCCGATCGATCAGCCTCTCGCTTTCGAGCACGAAGGCGCAGGGGTCGATCCTCTCGCGATCACTCCCGCGGGCAGCTTGTGGCAGTACAACTTGGAGTGGCCTCTGACGGCGCTCGACTTGGAGATGAGAGATGCGCAAGTTGAAGCCACCGCACGATCGCTGCGAGTCCTGAGCGCTGGAGCGGCGGTATTCCGGAGCCACTTCACTTCGCAACTCCCGCACCTTCTTTATCAAGACACGAGAATTTGGCACTATTTTGCTCCAGGTTCGTTGCCGAATCGGGCGCTTGGAGCAAGGACACTCGACGTCGCCAGTGCACAAGCCTATGCACTCGCGCCGATTCCACGAGCATTTGCCGCCAATAGCGTCGCTTATGTTCCGGCGCGCCTGAAGATCATTTCTCGTGCCACGC
>DATJTD010000224.1:0-2586 GCA_035503775.1 Candidatus Acidiferrales bacterium | reverse complement strand
GATTGCGCGGCGGCTTCTCGGTGTCGGTGTCTTCGAACTTTTGGGGGCGGGTATTCGCAAACCGGCCGCCGATGAGGCCTTGCTCGGCGACGCCGAGCAGGTCGGCATCTACCTCGAAGGTTTTCTGTTCGCACGTCTAGCGCTGGCGCGCATGACGCCCGATGTGGTGGTCGGCCACAGCTTCGGTGAGTTCGCGGCGTTGGCAACCGCCGGCGTGGTCAGCTTCGCGGACGGAGTGGAACTCGTCTGTGAGCGCGTCAGAGCGCTACGGAGACTTCGCGGCACCGGTCGCATGCTCGCCGTCGCCATGAGCCGCGAGCATGCAATCGACGCGCTGCGCTCGCCTGAATTTGCAACGCTCGATATCTCGGTCGTGAATCATCCCGAACAGACGGTGGTCTCGGGCCCAGAGGAGACGCTCCTCAAATTCAAGACGCGCCTCGGAGAATCAGGCGTCGCCTCGACGCTCTTGGCCAGCCGCCTCCCGTTCCACTCGCGTCTGCTCGTCAGTGCCGTGGAGCCCTTTCGTGACGCGATTCGCCGGATCGCCTTTGGTGCGGCGCATATCCCGTTGTTTTTGCCGGTCGAAGAGCGACTGTACGACGGCTCGCTGGATATGGCGGAGCTGCTAGCTGCGCATCTGGTGACACCGTTCGACTTTTGCGCCGCCGTGCGCCTGCTCTATCAGAGTGGTTACCGGCAGTTTTGTGAGTGCGCGGGGAGTTCGACCTTGCGCAAGGTGGTGAGCCGGACATTGGCCGGCGAGCGAGAGCAACTCATTCTCGATGATCCGGAGGTGGCAATGCCGCGTGAGGAGACCGTCCGTGCGTCGCGCGAGGTCGCAGCGCAGACGCAACCGCAGGAGGTCCAGATCCAAGAAGACATCGGCCTCGAGCCGATCGCGATCGTCGGCTACGGATGTGTGCTTCCCGGCGCACTCAACGCCGAGCGCTTCTGGGATCATCTGCTCGACGGTACCGGCAGTGTCATCAGCTGCGAGACCTTCGATCCGCACTTCGGGGACTTCTACACCGAACGCGTCGTGACGCCCAATCGGACCTATTCGAAGCTCATGGGCTATGTCGACGACGAAGCGCTCGATGTCGCCTTCGGCAAGCTCGGGCTCGACGGCTCCAAGCGGTACGCAAAGGTCCAGAAGATCACGGCGGTCGCGCTACATGAGGCGTTGACGAGCTATCAAGCGGGACAGAAGCGCACCACGTGGGCGGAAGCGGTATGCTACTTCGGCGCGACGCCCGACGGCATCAAGGAATACGATGAAGCACTCGCCTTCGAGCGCTTCGCCTCGGGCGTGCGCGATGAAGACACGAGCGAAGAGACGCGAGCACGTCTAGCGGATATCGCCAAGCGCTTCGGCGCTGAATCCAAGGACGTCGACCGTTTCGCTCCGCGCTCGGTATATCGGACGATCGTGCACGACGTGCTCGGTGCGCCGGTGAAGACTGTGGTCGTCGACACCGCCTGCTCCTCATCGCTGTACGCGCTCGACATGGGCATCAAAGCGCTCGCCGCGGGCGAGAGCGACACTGCCTTCTGCGTCGGTGCGTTTGCTCCGGGCATCGGGAACAATTGTCTCTTTGCGCAGTTCAAGGGCCTGGCCACCACGGGAGTGCGGGCATTCGACAAGGCCGCCGAAGGTACGGTCTTCGGCGACGGCGGCGCGGTCGTCATCGCTCGGCGCCTGCGCGACGCGCTGCGCGACGGCGACTCGATCTACGGTGTCGTGCGCGGCGTCGGTCTCTCGAGCGACGGGAAGGCGCCGGCGGTCAACGTGCCGACCGTTCCCGGACAGCGGCTAGCCATCGAACGCGCCTACGGATCGAGCAAGGTGAATCCGCGCACGATCCAGTTCGTCGAGGGGCATGCGACCGGCACGACCGGCGACGCGATCGAATTCCGTTCCCTGGCTTCCGCCTTCGGCGAATCCGGTGCCGGCGCCGAGAAGATTCGCTTGGGCAGCGTGAAGTCGCTCATCGGACACACCGGCTGGGCCTCCGGCCTTGCGTCTTTCATCAAAATATTGCTCGCCTTCCGCGCCCGGGTGATGCCCGCGCAGCATGGGTTGAACGAGATCAATCCGGATATCGACCTCGCGCAGAGCCCCTTCACGTTCTCGCGGCAAAACGAGCCGTGGAAGCCGAATACCTCGGGTCTCCCGCGGCGCGCAGGGATCAACAGCTTCGGCTTCGGCGGCACGAACATCCACATGATCGTCGAGGACTACGATGAGCGGTATCATCGTGCGCTCAGCCGTGTCGCCGCTCCAGCGCGCTTGATGCCGGCGGCCTCCGTCGTTGCGATGAATGCGTTGCTTCCGGGCGAGCACGGACGCACGGATGCCACGAGCGGGCGTTTCGATCGGAGCACCTTCGCGCTGCCGGCGGGGTTGCGGTTGCTCCCGGACGTTCTGGATACGATGTCGTCGGAGCAGCTGCTCGCGCTCATGGGATGCGGCAGCGTCGTCGATGTGCTTCGAGAGAAAGGCGTCGATCTGCGCCGTGTCGCCGTCGTCATATCGGGCTACAGTAAAGCCGAGCGCGCCCGGATCGCTAACGACTTCATCTA
>DATJTD010000223.1:0-5063 GCA_035503775.1 Candidatus Acidiferrales bacterium | reverse complement strand
GCCCACCAGAGGTCCACTACGCTTGCCATCTACACGGACTAGACTGCGGCAGATTGCTTGGCTAGGACCGGTCATCTGGGCGAAAGGCATCGTCTGTCCGTACGTCCTCCGGGTGTCCGTGCTTCAAGCTAACCCCTTGCGGCATAACCTGTCAAGAGGTACTGTAGGAGTTAGGTGCCTTTGGGCGTCGCCCACCGAGATCGGCGGTGGACCCCAGACTGAATCTAACCGCAATCGATGCGGAAAGCAGGTTAGTACACTCTCATGACGGACCACCCAGCGCCATTTTTCATCGCCGGGTCAGCCGGCCTCGACTTTCTGAACTCGATCGCAACACCGGCGGACCAAACCGTGGACTGGATCGCCACGGGCGAGGGGCTTGTGGACTGGCTGCAGCAGGCTGGGTTTCTGGATTCGGACACGGCGAGCGCCATCGGCAAGGAGGCGCTGCCCGGCGAGATCGACTGGGTTGCAGCGCAAGCCCGTGTTCTGCGCGAGTGGTTCAGAGCGTTCGTCCGGGCCCACAAAGGACGACCCCTGGCCCGAAATGTCCTAAGTGACCTGGAGCCGCTCAACCAGCTGCTTTCGCGAGACAAAGAGTTTGATCAAGTCGTCTGGACCCCCGACGATTCGCCTTTGCCGTTTCGCCGCGCCAGACTGCGGCGCTGGACAACTCCCGATACGCTACTCCAGCCGATCGGTGCGGCTCTGGCCGACGTCGTATGCAGCGAGAACTTCAGCAACATCAAAGCGTGTCAAGGTTCGCACTGTACTCTTCTCTACGTGGATCGCACCCGGCGGCTTGCACGAAGATGGTGCAGCATGGCGGTCTGCGGGAACCGCTCGAAGCAAGCCTCGCACCGTGATCGAACGATCGGAAGACTCGCGACGTGAAGGCGATTCCGAAGGAGCGCCTTGCGACGTTTTCGGACGGCGTCTTCGCCGTAATCAATACGATCGTCGTCTTGCAACTGAGATTGCCCGCCCAACCGACCTTTAACGGCTCGAGATGGACCTAGCCGAAGCCCTAGGCGAGATTCGCGCTCGCTATGCCTCCCGCTTGACGCCCGAGCAGTACGCGATGATGGAGCGGCAGGTTGACGAGCTGCAAATCGCCGGCACGCTCGAACACGTCATCACCGTTGGGTCGAAGCTGCCCAGCTTTCGACTCGCCGACACGCTTGGTAAGCAGATATCCTCCAAGACCTTGCTCAAGCGCCATTCTCTGGTTCTATTCTTTTATCGTGGAACGTGGTGCCCGTTCTGTAACGCGGAGTTGGAGTCGCTGGTTGGCGCCGAAGCGACGATTCGATCATTCACCGCGCAGCTTGTCGGGATCACGCCTCAGCGACCCGAAATGGTCGAGGCGGTACGTGTCGTACGGAACGTCGGTTTTCCAATCCTCATCGATCGTGGTAACGAGTACGCGGCGAGCCTCGGGCTGTGTTATGGCTTCCCGGGTTATTTGCGATCGCTGTATCAGGAAATCTTTAACACCGATCTTAGCAAAGTTAACGCTGGTAGCGATTGGCAATTGCCTGTGGCTGCGCGAATCGTGGTGGACCGTCTCGGGGTCGTACGATTGGTTGAGGCAAGTTTGGATTACCGTACGCGCCCGCCACTTGACCATATGCTCGACGTGCTCAGGAGGCTGGCGGCGATCCAAGACGCGGGTCCGGTACCCGGCGGACAATGAAAGCGCAGAGCCGGGCCGCCGCCGGCGCGTTATTGAGTGGAGGAAGATATGGTTAAGTGGGATGGTGTAGCGCGCAGCCACGTCATGCAGGCAATGCGCGAATACGAAACGTTGGGTCCCGAACGCTTCTTTGCGAAACACGGCTTCGCACCAACCACCACGTACGACCTCGTGCACGAAGGGCGAAGGTACCCACCGAAGGCGATCTTGGGCACGGCATACGAGTTCGCCACCGGGCACAAGCTCGATTCGGGGGATTTCGAAGGCGGAAAGAGCGGCGCCGTCAAGGTGCTGGAGAGCCTCGGTTTTGCGGTCAAGGCCAAGTAAGGCTATCTGCGAGCATGTTTCTCGGTTTAACCCCTCGCGAAGACGTATGCCCGACCGATCGGCGGTAGAGCCTTTGCAGACGCCCGAGCCGATCCTGCGTGATTGCTAATGCGAAGCCACCGAAGGCCGCCGGGAGCGCGCGCCGCTCAGTGGCCGCGTTTCTACTTGGACTGATGCTTCCTGCGGCGAGCCCGAGTCCGACGTTGTCTCAGACGGTCGTCGTCCCGCTGACCGGGCAGCGCGTGCGGGATATCACGACGATGTCGCTGTTTCACACATTGTTCAGGGATTTCTTCCTCGAAGAGGACTCGACGACGTACGTGCAGACTGGCGACATTCCCGCGATGTGGCTGCGCGATTCGTCGGCTCAAACCATTCCCTACATACGCTTTCAGCCCATCTACCCGGTTCTGCGACAACGCTTTTCCGGCGTGATCGAACGGAATGCCCGCAACATCCTGCACGACGCCTATGCGAATGCCTTTCGGGCGGACTACAGCGTATGGGAGCGCAAGTGGGAGATCGATTCCCTTGCGTGGCCCGTCATCCTCGCTTCCGTCTATTGGCGACAAACGCGCGACCGCTCCGTCTTCACGCCCGATCTGCACGCCGCGCTTCGACGGGTCGCCTTCACGTATGGCTGTGAGCAGCACCACCGCTCATGCAATGCATACGCATATCCGAGACGCGTACCGACGAGCGAACCGTATGCTGAGGACACGGGCATGATCTGGAGCGCCTTTCGACCATCCGACGATCCCGTGACCTATCGCTTCAACATTCCACAAAATGCGCTTGCCGTCGTCGCTCTGCGGGACATGGAGCAGCTGGCCGACGAGGGCTATCGAGACCGCGATCTTGCATCCAAGGCCGAAGCAATCTCTGCGCAGGTTGAACTCGGAATCGAGTCGGCTGGGCGCTTCTTCGACGCACGGCGCAGGGTTTGGATGTACGCCTACGAGACCGATGGACTCGGACACTACGATCTGATGGACGATGCGAACATCCCGAATCTGACGACGCTGCCATACATCGATTGGTGTTCCGCGTTTGATCCAACCTACTTGAATACGCGTGCCTTCACCTTGAGTAAAGACGACCCGTACTATTTTTCGGGCCGGTATGCTATGGGCCTTGGGAGCCCGCACACGCCGAAGGGATGGGTCTGGCCGCTGGGTATCATCGGCCGGGCGCTGACGG
Organism: Candidatus Acidiferrales bacterium; assembly: GCA_035503775.1. Lineage (GTDB taxonomy): Bacteria > Vulcanimicrobiota > Vulcanimicrobiia > Vulcanimicrobiales > Vulcanimicrobiaceae > DATJTD01. The sequence goes on along the minus strand of DATJTD010000223.1, from coordinate 1,840 downwards.
CAACATCCTCGACGGAGGTCGCCGAAGCTATCACGACGCTCGCCGAGACGGACAGCGAGAGCGGTATGATCCACGAAAGCTTCTATCCCGACGGCTACTGGCGATTCACCCGGCCGGAGTTCGGCTGGGCCAACGCGCTTTATGCGGAGTTACTTTTCCGCAGCATCGCCGGCTTGGGCGCCACGCAACTGGCCGTCAGGGGCCCGGTGCGCCCCTTCGAGACGCCAACCCGGACACCAAATCTCGTTCCGTACTTCACGCAGGTTCAGAACGATGGCGAGCTCAACGCGACCCTAGGGCGCATGCTGAACGCAACGCTTGGGCAGATGCTTCCCGGGATCGCCGCATCGTTGAGACGGCTCTGACGTGCCGAAATCAGGCCTCCGAATGGAGTAGCGCGCGTCGTGGCGATCGACGCGTGCGGCACAAATGCGACTGCACAACCTGAACAAGCGAGGAGCAAGAAGTCATGAAGAACCTGAACGAAAATGTGATCGTACTCGCGGGCGCGACCGGCCGCGTCGGCGGCGAGACCCTGCGAATCCTTGCCGAGCGAGAGGCGCATGTTGCCGTGGTCTCGAGGTCGAAGACGCGTGGTGAGGCGTTGCTTGAAGGGTTGAATTCCGATGAACGCGCCCGCGTCCGAGTCATCGAGGGTGATCTCTCCAACGCCGCTTCCGGAATCCGAATCGCGGAAATCGCAACGACTTGGCGTGGACGCGTCGACGCGGCCGTAAGTCTCGCTGGTGGCGGTACAGCGTTTGTTAGCATCGTTGATTCGACAGCAGACGACATGGAGGCGAGCATCCGCAACAATCTTCTGGTCGCCTATAACCTGTTCGTGCCGCTGCTTCGCTACATGCTTAAGCAACCCATTATCGCGGGAGCACAATCGCGGGCACGACTCGTGGCCGTTACGGCAGGGAGTTCGTTGACGCCGCAGCCGCGCTTTGGCATCATGGGTGCCGGAAAGGCTGGAGTGAACCTGCTGATGCGCGCGATAGCACGGGAACACAAGGCCGACGGAATCGTCTCGAACGCCGTCGTGCTCGGAACGGTGGCGGTCGCATCCGCGCGGGACTATCTCGACGACGCCGCATTCGCGGCTGCCGCGACACCTCGGGAAGTGGCAGAGATTCTTGCATTTCACGCCAGCGACGCGAGCAGCGGCGTGAACGGGGAACTCATTCACCTCAACGCGCGCGAAGTCGATTAGGGTCGAGGCGCCTCTTTGCCTTGGGGATCGCAAGATCAGGGCACTTTAACCATGGTGACCTTCATCGGGCCCATGCCGGTAACCTGAAGGATCGTGACGCCCCTGCCCCTCGCGAAGTGATGAACTCCCGCCGGCATGACTGCGAAGGTGCCGGGCGTAAGCGTCATCGTCCTTCCGTTCGCGTCGTCGCCCAGTCCGAGCAGATACGCCCCCTGCAACACGGTTATGTACTCCGTGCCATCGCTGAAGTGCGGCGGGAAGCTAATGCCGTCCGGAATCATGACGCGTATGGTGTAGAAGCCGGCCTTAGAGGGATCGCCCGCAAGCACAGCCATCCTGGCGCCCGGCCCAAGGTGGTTGTTGGCCACCCACTTCAACTGAGACGGCGTAATGACTGTCGGAGCGCCGCTGGTCCCAGCGGCGGCGGGGACCGCTACCAACGCAGCGACGAAGAACAGCGATGTCAGGCGGGCTCTCACGGATTCGTTCTCCTTCTTTTGTGATCGGGAGTGCATTTGCCGGCGATGAAATCGCATGCCGGCACTCATTTGCAGGGTGTCGGCGAAGCATTGGTTCCCAACGACGCTGCGCTGGGCTCATGCCACGGGAACGACTTCTGATACT
>DATJTD010000222.1:0-5697 GCA_035503775.1 Candidatus Acidiferrales bacterium | reverse complement strand
CGACAGTGCTGCTGCTATCACAAACTGCGACCACGCTCGAAGACGTGCTCGAGCTCGAGCCGCACGACGTCGCTCGCGAGCTCGTCTCGACCTTGGGACGTCCACTTGTCGCCGTAACGATGGGCGTCACAGAGACCAAGCTCGTCGCGCAATGGGAAAAAGCCGAGAAGACGCCGCGCGACGATCGCACTCGTGCGATGCGTGTCGCGCTGCAGTTGACGATCGTACTTAAGCCACGCTATTCGCCGCGCGCCATCCAGTCGTGGTTTGTCGGCCTCAACCGCCATCTCAACGACAACGCACCAAGCGAGGTGCTCGCACGCCTCGCGAATGCACCTGACCACGACACCGAGCGCAAGCTCTTGAACGCCGCGCGCGCTTTCGCCAATCGATAAACGCCGACAATGGCGGCTCAACTCCAACCTCCATCGCGGTTGTACCGCGTCAACTACGGTCCGGAACCGTTGCGACTGCGAGACTGGAGCGCCGCCGGCGCCGTCGACCGTCTAAATCGACGGACCTTCGGTCACCGCTGGGACGATCCCGAGCGCCAGTTTCGCTCACTCTACTGCGCCGATTCGCCGTTAGCCGCTGTGATCGAATCACTCCAAGATCTCTTACCCAGCCCGTCCGTAATCGCCAGTCTACGCCTCCTGCAGCTTGAACCCGGTGACGAGCTCCCACCCGTAGGTGCGCTGCCGGAGGACCTCTTCGAGACGTCACATCTCTGCACGCTGCAGATCGAGCCGGGCATTGCCTTTGCTGACGTTCTCAACGAAGAAATCGTGAGCAACATGCGCGTTGCGCACGCGCATCTCGCACAGACCCTCGGAATGAAGCCCATCACCGCGGGCACGATGCTCTCCGAAGACTTCGAACTCACGCAAGCGATAGCGCGCTCACTCTACGACGCGGGCTTCGCCGGCATTTATCTGATGTCGAAGTTTGGACAGCCGCATGGCAACTGGACCCTCTTCGAAGATCCGCACTTGAGCGAACGGTTCCGCGTGAGCGTTACCCTCGCCGATCATCCGATCAAACTCACGCCGGATCATCCCGACCTCGTCGAAGCACTCAACCGCTTCCGCTTGAGGCTCGATAATGAGTCACTTCTTCTGCGCTATGAACGGGACGACGTACACGATATCGGCGACCGCTAAATTACGCGATTCGCGGGGGTGAAGCGCCGCGCGAACTGCTGCGGAGATTCTGGGGCAGCAGGGGGGGGGTCGGTCTCGCTGCTGGCCAGTGCCAGGAATATGCAGGGGCGGGCGTGAGGGGGGCCGCGGCCCCGGCGCTAGGGGCAGATTTGGCGAGCTACCAACGAGCGAACTCGCTCCCTACGAACAAGCACCCTCCCGAATCGCTCTATCGCATCGCCGCGCGCGCTGCTGTTGTACTCTCTGGCGTAGCAGATTCCGAGGACAAGCGGGATGAGGCTTTACAGCTACGCCAAACGGTCATTCGTTACGCTGAGAGAGCAGGTGATGCGGCACTTTTGGTGATGACACGATACGACTGCTTTGAAGATTTTGCGCAAATGGGGGACTTCGCGAGTACCGCGAAACTCGAGCAAGATATTCTGGGAGAGCCGCTCGATATGTCGCTTGCCATAATCGGATATACGCCTGGTAAGATGATCGAATTGGGCGCACAGGGCCGCTTCGTCGAAGCGGCAGATTGGCTTGCAACTGCGCAGTGTGAGCTTTGGCTTGACCAACTCATCAAAGACGTCGTGTTTTGGCTGCACTCTTTATTTTCACTGATTTCCGCCGCCGCCGGTCGGAGACGCGACGCCCTTGAACTTCTCGCCCGCGCAGAGGCCGACATCGCCTCTATCTCAAGCCTGTCAACTTCTCACTATCACATTCCCGAAGGGCGCCTCTGGCATGCGCTGAGCAGTTTGTCACTCGGCGACAGCGGGAAGGCAAAGACATCTATAGAGGCTGTACGGCACGATGAACATCACCTTCGCGGCCGCTCCCGTTTGTTGCTGCGTGCCGTTGAGGCGGTATACGAGCTGACGCTCGAGCCAGATGCCGTAGCCGCCCCAATCCTGATGAACGCATGCCGGGACCTACGCGAAGAGAAACTCGACGGTTATGCGCTGGTGCTCTGTGCATTACCGATCGTCCGCGATGCCCTGGATAGGGCCGCGGTAAATTAAGCCGTTGCGTCGATGGTTGAGCTCTCAAATCGGTCGACGCGAGCCGCATAACACCCAGCTTTTGCATTGTGAACATGGAGGTACGAAATAACCTGCTTCGAAAAGAAGCGAGCCACAAGTGCCTCTAGATCCGCACCGACGATAATATCTGCATCGACCAGCATGTCGTTTGCATCGAAGGCCCTAACAGACAAGAGCCGCGTGCGTAGCGAGGCCGGGACCTCGTCGATGAACGACGCCGTTAGCGACGCACCTTCGCGAACAAAGATCGCGTGCGAGGCACGATATGGGGTATTCGCAGGCTGGTGAACGTAGTGGAGGAGAAGGACGCGATCGCCAGGCTCGACATCTTCGAGCGTCACGCGGCAGGGAAATCCGGGCTTGCAATCCGCGATGTACCGAATCGCTCCGAACTCGGCGAGGGCATTGTCGTCGAGACCGAAGAGGTGCGCGAAGGGTGCCGCGGGGAGCCCCGAGATACGAAACGCCATGTCTCTCTCAACACACGGGCGCCGGGCTTGGATTCGATGGCGCAGCGACGACGGCAGGTACCCCTTGTCGATCCTGGTTTATGTCACAGTGGGGTGACGAAAGTTCCTGGAAACCGCGGAGGAGAGCTTGGCGTCATGCCCATCGATCTCGTCGGATCAACATCGAGCGTTGCGAAATCGCGGCCGGAATCGGCCGTCACCGGCGCCGCGCCGGCACCACATCAGGCGCCAACCCTCCTCGCCGGCGACATCATTCAACGATCAACGATTCCGCTGAGTTCGGACGTCGCAGAGAGCACGGCGGATTGTCCCGAGCCGAAGGATAACGCCAGCGGCGAGGCGCGACAGATTGCCGGGCTTGCAGTGGCGCGCGCAATGGATTTCGCTCACACTCCGACGGGGCAAATGGAGATGCGGACCAATTCCGACTCGTTCCTAAACGTCGTCTCGGACTACATGAATTCCGCGCTGAGCCAGCGTTGTAACCCCATTGCGGTCGGTGTGCATCGCAACGAGGTCTCAGGGCACGACGCACAAGGCCACAGCGTCCGCGTGACCGGCACGGCGGAAGCAGCGGAGGTCTCCGTGAATCTCGGTCGCATCAGCATGCCGAATCAGCGCTTTTCATACGACCAGAACGGGTTGGTGCACGTAAGCGTTCGAAAGCAGGATGGCACGTATGGGCCGCCTCTTCCGTACGGCGCCCCCGGCGCGCATTACCTCATGCGCTACAATGGAGATGCCAACACCGATGAATCTTTTGCACAATAAGGTGGCGTGTGATCGCGGGTGTCGCGTCGTGGCGATTCTGCTTGCCTTCTTCGCCGTTGCTTGCGCGCACTGCGACGCTGCGACGTCGAGCTACGGCTTGTACGACGGAGAGCGGCTTTACGTGATCACGTTCGCCGAGACGAAGCGTGCCGCCGCGGATGAAGGAACCTACCGCATCTATTTCCCGGCCCATAACACAAAAAATAACGCCACCGTCGGCACGCTGGTGTACCCGTTCGCAGCGACGACTGCGGGTACGGGCATCAAGTTAACTTTCCGCCGAGGTCCGCAAGCCTGCCTCCCGTGGCTCGGAAAATTCTCGCGTGGTGGACGGCTCGTCTCATTCACAACGACCTACGCCACGGGGGAGATCGCGCATCTTCGCTTCGAATCGATCAGTGACGCGGCCGTCGCCGGCAACTTACCGGCGCTGCAAAACGAGGCCGCGCTCCTGGGCACAAACACCGAACCGCCGCCGACCTACGCCGTCGACGTATACGTTCCGCACTGCCGGTAATCAAAGCGTCCGGCACGTCGTCCCGTAACTGGGTGTCGTTCGACCCCGATGAGCTTACTCTCGCGGTTCGAGGGAGCGAGCGAGTAGGGCCCATTTCTGGATTCTCGCACGATCGATCGTACGAGGGGTGACATCGACGTCGCTTGTTGTCGTGACATGTGTCTTAGGCTTAGCTTTCGCGAGAATGCATGCATGCCGAGACAAGCCTCGTTTTACTGTGTCCGCAGCTCCAACGCCGGATATCGGTGAATTTGCCGCTCGTAACCAGACTCACGAAGTGGCATGATTCGTTGCTGGGAGGCTTCGCTGGCGGGAAGCGTCAAAAGAGGCGCCGATGCAGGGAGATGTGCGCGCCGCGAGGCCTTTCGCGTCCACGGTACGGCCGCGCCTCCTTGAGCGGTTTTCGCGGGCGGCGGAATACCCCGTTACCATAGTGGTGGCACCCGCAGGAATGGGCAAATCTGTCTCTGTCGAGCACTTTTTAGCTCACACGCAGCGCCCCTTCGCCCGCTTTCTAGTCCAACCGGAACATGCATCATTTGCGAGCTTCGTGCGAGGATTTATGGAGGCGATCTCGCCTCGGAACGCCGGAGCTGTGGCGACAGCCTACGCTTCCGCACGACAGTACGTTGATTGCGTGAGACGCTTGGCGCTGTGGGTCAATCGTCATCTAAGCGAATTCGTCGGCATCATTGTCGTTGACGACTTACACAAGGTGCATGGTGAAGGGCGCGCAGAGGAAAGCGCTCTCATCTGCGCGTTCATCGGGTATCTCATTGATAGCACGAAGAACCGGATATCTTGGATAATCGCGACCCGGGACACACTCGACCTTCCGTTGGCTTCATGGCTAGCACTCGGCGTAAGCGACTTGCCGATCGAGGAGTTCGACCTTGCCCTCACGCGAGAGGAGGCGCGATTGATTGCATGGTCAAGTAACGGTAGTATTAACTCGGCAACAGTAGACGTACTGTTCGATGTTACTCGCGGCTTACCGTTTGCGTTCTCGCTTGGCGTTCGTGCAGCCACGAGCGCAGATTCTCCGGCGACGCTCGCGGACATTACGCGCTTCAACGTGCAGCGACTTTTTACCGAACAGGTCTTTGCGCAACTTGATCGCGAATGCCGTTCGTTTTTACTCGGTACCGCTCTCTTTCGGGAGCTGGACGTTGCCCTGCTCGTGCAGGCCGGCTTCACTCGTGCTGAGGCCATTATCGATCGTCTGCGCCGCCGGACGGCACTCGTCTCTCAAGATCGCGAAGGCGTTTTTCGTTACCACGATTTGTTCCAGGATTTTGCAGCGGAAATGCTCGTAGCGGCCGGAGAAGACGCCGTTAGCGAGGCGTACTCGCGCACACGGAACGCGTATGAGGCCGCAGGTAATATCGTTCTTGCGCTTGAGCTCGCCTCGGCGCAACGCGATGCCACTGCTATACTGAAATTGCTTCCGGTACACACCGTGGCGCTGGTGAATCAAGGGGAAATAGCGCTTGTACGGCGCGCCGTAGATTCTTCAGCACGTTCGGCTAACGCCGAGACCGCCATCGCACTTTTCAGTTGCGGTTGTCTGAACTGGAGCGATGGTCGAACCGAAGATGCCCTCATTCTTTTGACGTTGCCCCATGAAAGTACCACAAACATAGGTGGAGAATCTCCGAGCCAAACGGCTCGTCAGGAGTCTCACCTTGAAGAAATCGCGTTTCACCGAGCAGCAGATCGTCGGGATCCTCAAAGAGGGTGAAGCCGGCGTT
>DATJTD010000221.1:0-9535 GCA_035503775.1 Candidatus Acidiferrales bacterium | reverse complement strand
ACTACGCAAAGCCGATGGTCGATTACGCGATGGAGCACGGCCTCTCGATCGCACTCTATGCCGAGGAGTCGTTTTGGCGCATCGAAGGATCGCACGTCTACATGGACGACATGACGGGTCCTGCGTGGCGCGAGGTGCCGTCGTTCAACGCGGTCTTGGCCACCGGAGCGCCGACGTTCATGCGCTTCTTGGGCGAGCCGACCGTCGAGAAGATGCTCGCCGAGTTCGGTGACTGGCCGCTGAACTTCCGCCGTGAGACCTGGTACGACTTCGTCGAATGCGCGGTGCTCAATCGCGAAGCCAGCAAACGCACCGCGCTGGCTCGCCTCTGTGCCGACTTCCAAATCGCCTCGGAGACGGTGCTCGCCATCGGCGACTCACGCAACGACGTCCCGATGCTGCGGTGGGCCGGGATCGGCGTGGCAATGGGAAACGCGTCGGATGAGGTCAAGCAGTCGGTGCGGTACGTAACGGCGAGCAACTCCGAAGACGGTGTTGCGCTCGCAATCGACCGTTTCGTCACCCCGCCGCGCAAGAAGCTTGCCTAAGGTGGAACCCCCGGCGGAGTACGATGCGAGATTGAGCGCGATCTTGGCGTCGGGCGACTGGCGCGCCCTACGCGAGTTCACGCGCGAGCACAACGAGGTCCCCGACGACGTTTACGCCCAAGGCGAACACTTCTGGGAAGTAATCTTGCACAAACTGATCTGCAATCGTGTCGATCTGCTGGGACTCCATGAAGCCTCGCGCGCGTGGCTCGCGGAGCGCGACTACACGACCGACCTCGGCGGATATTAGCCGCCCATCATGACGATACGCGTGCTCGCGTTCGCGCGGCTGCGTGAACTCCTCGGCCGTGGCGAACTGTGCATCGATCTCGCCCCCGGTGCGGCCGTCGCGCAGGCCTGGTCGGCGCTTTGCGCCATGCAGCCGGCGATTGCGCCCCTGGCTGAATCGACTCGTTTCGGCCGGAACGGGCATCTGGTGAGCGCGGCGGAGCGGCTTGCTGACGGCGACGAACTGGCGCTCCTCCCCCCAGTCGGCGGCGGATGAGGTAGAATAGCGCTATGATCGCGATTACCGAGCAGCCTCTCGACCTGCAGGCGCTCATCACGGAGGTGCGGACCGATGCCTGTGGTGCGGTTGCTGCCTTCCTCGGCGTGGTGCGCCGTACGTCGTCCGACGAGCGTCCCGTAGACGGACTCACCTACGAGGCGTATCCGGCGATGGCGGTTCCCGAGATGGAACGCATCGTCGCCGACGCGCACGAACGTTTCGGCGAGTGCACCGTCGCCGTCGTTCACCGCGTCGGCGCGCTGGCGCTCGGGGAGGCGAGTGTCGCCATCGCCGTCGGCTCTGGGCACCGCGCGCAAGCCTTTGACGTCTGCGAGTTCGTCATCGACGAACTCAAAGCGCGCGTTCCGATCTGGAAGAAGGAGCACTACACGAACGGTGATGCCAAATGGCAGGAGAATGCGCGCGCATGAAACTCGAATTGCGCCGGGTTGCAGCGCCTAGCGGTGAGATCGCATACCTCGACTACGAACCGCGCCGTCCGCGCGGCGTCACGTTGGTCTTCGGCCACGGGTACTCCAGTTCCAAGCACAACTTGGACTTTCTGTGCGGGTTCTTGGCGAGCCACGGCTTTGGTGTATTGAGCCTCGATTTCCCCGGACATAAGCTCGGTGCCAGTAGTGGACGCTTGCGCTCGATCGACGATCTCACCGGCGCCATGCTCGCCGTCGTGCACGAAGCGCGCGCGCGTTACGACGGCCCCGTCTACACCGCCGGACACAGTATGGGCGCGATGACGGCGCTGCGCACCTGCGCGGCCGACGCAACGATCGCCGGCGCAATCTCCATCGCCACCGGGTACGGGCGCCCGGCGGCACTCGAAGCGTTGCGTGGAAAACTCACCGTCGATCTGCGTTCGGCGTACGTCGACGGGTTGACGCTCGAGGAAGTCGCCAAACAGACCGAAGCGGTCCTCGATACGGCGCTGGCAAAGTTGGCGGGGCGTCCGGTTCTCTATGTCGCCGCCGATCGCGATCTCATGATCTCGCGGCGCAGTGCCGAGGAACTCTTCGAGCGCGCCCCGGAGCCCAAGAGTTTCGTCACGATCTCCAGCGATCACACCTACGCCGGAGAACACGCGCGCAGCGCCGTCTTGGCGTGGCTGAACGAACGGTATCCGCGTGAGAGGCGCGCCGAGGCGTCCGAGGTGGAGGGCCTTGCGGCGCTATAGCCGTCATCTGCTCATCCCCGAAGTCGGCCTCGCCGGCCAAGAGCGTCTGAGCCGGGCTCGTGTTCTCTGCGTCGGTGCGGGGGGGCTCGGGTCGCCCGTGCTGCAGTATCTGGCGGCGGCCGGCGTGGGACGCATCGGAATCGTCGACGACGACGTCGTCGACGAAACGAACCTGCAGCGCCAAGTCGTCTTTGCTACCGCCGACGTCGGGCGCCGCAAGGTCGACGTCGCGGCCGAGCGCATCGCGGCGCTCAATCCGCACGTCGCCGTCGACGCCGTGCCTGTTGCGCTCGATGCGCACAACGCGCGCGACCTCGTGCGGCTGTATGACGTCGTCGTCGACGCGACCGATACGTTCGCGTCGCGCTACCTGATCAACGACGCGTGCCGTCTCGAAGGAAAGCCGGACGTGTACGGCTCCATCTTTCGCTTCGATGGCCAGGTCAGCGTCTTTGCCCCCGGCGGCCCGTGCTATCGGTGTCTCTTCCCCGAAGCGCCGCCGGTTGGGAGCGTTCCCAGTTGCGCCGAGGGCGGCGTGCTCGGCGCACTCGCCGGCATCGTCGGTACCTGGCAAGCGGGCGAGGCGCTCAAGTTGCTCCTGCATATCGGCAAGCCGCTCATCGGTCGTTTGCTCCTCATCGATTCGCTCGATGCGCACGTGCGCGAATTCGCCGTGGAGCCAGACCCCGACTGTGCACTCTGCGGTGCCACCCCGCGCATCACCGAGGTACGTGAGCTCGAACGTGACGAGGTGCGTCTCGGGAGCATCACCGAAATCGAGGCCGATATGTTGGATGCGTTTTTGATGAGCACCCCGCACGCGATGGTGCTCGACGTGCGGGAGCCGCACGAGGCGGTCTTCGGCACGCTCGCCGGCTCGATGCACCTCCCCGCCTCGCAACTGCAGGGGCGGCTTCACGAGCTCGACGGCACGCGTACCTACGTCGTCGCTTGCCGCGTCGGCCAAGCGTCGCGCTGGGCCGCGCAACGCCTGCACGACGCGGGTTTCAAGGTCGTACACTTGCGCGACGGCCTGCTCGCGTACGCGGCGCAGAGCGAACTCTTCGAGGTCCTCTAGCCGATGCACATGCGCCGTTTCGGACCGCTGGTTCGCGAGGTCCCGGTCATCGGAGCGGGGACGTGGAATTTTCCGACCCGTGGCGCGCAGGTCGCACGCGCGATCGAAGCGATTCGCGCCGGCATCGAGGTGGGGCTTACGCACATCGACACGGCCGAGATGTATGGCGACGGCCGGTCGGAGGAGATTATCGGTGAAGCGATCGCGGATATTCCGCGTGAACGGCTCTTCATCGTCAGCAAGGTCCTGCCGTCCAATGCGAGCTACGACGGAACGTTGCGAGCGTGCGAACGATCTCTGCGCCGCCTGCGCACCGACTACCTCGACGTCTATCTGCTGCACTGGCGCGGACGTATCGCCTTGCAAGAGACGATGCGCGCTCTCGAGTCACTCGTCGACAGCGCAAGCATCCGCGCGCTTGGCGTGAGCAATTTCGATGTCGAAGATCTCGACGAGGCACGTGCAGCGCTGCGCACGCATCCGTTGGTCTGCAATCAGGTGCTCTACCATCTGCAAGAACGCGGCATCGAACGCCGCGTGCTGCCGTATTGCCGCAAGCACGAGATTGCCATCGTCGGCTATAGCCCACTTGGCTCCGGCGACTTCCCAGCGCACAACTCGGTACGCGGCCGCGTCCTCGCGCAGATTGCACAGCGCCATGGCGCCTCGCCACAACAGGTCGCACTCGCCTTTCTCGTGCGCCTCGATGGGACGTTCACGATACCGAAGGCGGCGCAGCCCGACCATGCGCGGGAGAATGCGCGCGCCGGCTCGTTGAACCTGAGCCCGGAAGATATCGCTGCGATCGACGCCGCCTTCCCCGCGCCGACGCGCGACGGCCCGCTCGCGGTCCTCTAGATGCCGGAGCAGACGCTCGAACAGCGCGTCGTCGCCGCCGCCTTGGAGGCGGGTGCGAGCTCCGTCCGCATCGCGAGCGCGCAGGCCGATTCGGTGGCACGTGCGCGCATGCAGGCGGCCTTTGCGCGTGACGACTATGCGACCTGGGGGTACGACGCCAAGCGCGCCGACGACCTCACGACGCCGCAGAATCTGCTCCCTGGTGCGGCCGCGGTCGTCTGCATCGCCGTAGCGTATGCGGCCGCGCCGCCAAGACGCGCAAAGCCTTTGTCCGGCCGCGTCTCGCGCTACGCCTGGTCGGTGGACTATCACACCACCGTGCGTCGCGTCTTGCGCCGGGTGGCCGAGGTGCTCGACGCGGCAGCGCAGACGAGCGTCTCGCGCATCGCTTGTGATACCGCACCGATCGCTGAGCGCGCCTATGCGGTCCGCGCCGGTCTCGGCTGGTTCGGCAAACACACGAACCTCATCGCACCCGGAATCGGATCGTATGTCTTCTTGGGTGAAGTCGTCACGACGACGCCGCTGCGCCCCGACGAACCGCTGCGCAAGACCTGTGGGTCGTGTGCGCGCTGCGTCTCGGTCTGTCCAACCGGGGCGTTGCGCGGAGATGACACGATCGATGCGCGCCGCTGCATCGCCGATCTGACGCAGCGGGTGGACGGCATTCCACGTGAATGGCGCGCGTTCGTCGGCGATTGGCTGTGGGGCTGCGATCTCTGCCAGGACGTCTGTCCGCCGACCCAGCGCGCCCCGGCATCGGCCGATCCGCATTTCGCCCCGATTGACGAGGAGGCGGCCTTCCCGGATTTGCAGCGCCTCTTGCACCTGCGCAGCGGGACGTTCAAGCGGCGTTTTGCCAAGACCGCCATGGGCTGGCGAGGAGCCGCAGTTTTGCGGCGCAATGCGGCTGTGGCACTCGGCAATGCACTCGACCGTGCCGCGATTCCGGCGCTGGTGAGGTCACTCGAAGAGGATCCGCATCCGATGGTGCGCTGCCATGTGGCATGGGCGCTCGGTCGCATCGGCGCCCCCGCTGCGCTGGCAGCATTGCGCGACCGGCTGCCGGTGGAAAGCGACGTCTCGGTCCGCGAGGAGATCGCACTCGCACTGGAACCCTTTCCATCGCTTGCGCCGTTGAAGCGCAACGTATGAAGAGAATCTCGCCGATCTGGTTCATGCTCTGCGCGTTCTTGGCGGCGGCGGTGGCCGCACCGGCGCAGACGACGCCACCGGTGCAAGCGGCACCGTCCGACTCCGGCGTACCAAGCGACGCCACGACACAGCAGGCCGTCTCGAGCGATCTCTTCGTCCGCATGTGCAGAGTCAACGCGAATCTCAAGTCGTACAAGGCCGATCTGCACGTCGACACCGCCATGCACACCTTTCCGTACATCAGCCCGGCCCTCGACGGAAACGTCTACTTCAAACAACCCGACAGTCTGGCCGTCGTCTTTGCGGTGGTGCCGGTGCTCGCCTCGCAATTCAAGAAACTCTACGCACACATCGAGCCGCCGGCATCCTGGTCGGCGCTCTATGCGTTTGAGATCCTCGGCGACGACGGGCACCTCACGACCTTCCGGCTCGTGCCGCGCAAGCACGGGCGGGTCGCGTATCTCGACGTCGGCGTCGACGACGCGACGGCGACGATCCGCGCCTATCGCTGGAGCTACGAGGACGGCGGCTACATCGCCTTTGACCAAACGTTTACCACGATCGACGGCAACTATCTGGTCAACGCGCAGTCCGGTCACGTGGAGCTTTCCTCGTACAAGGCGGACGTCACCTCGACCCTGAGCCACTACCAGCTCAACGTCCCCATCGACGACGCGGTCTTCGGGCAAACCAACTAGCGGTTCTGCCCCCCGTGCCGGCCTCTCGTCCCGACCACGGCCGGTGGGTCTGACGCAAGGCAAGGGGGTCTGGGGGACGGCTTTCCCCAAATAGCGCTCATGGCCGTCGAGACCATCGACTTGATCGGTGCAGGCGCAACGCCACTGAGCGACCAGTTCAACCGACCGATCACGTACCTGCGCATCTCGGTGACGGATCGCTGTAACCTGCGCTGCGTCTACTGCATGCCCGAAGCTGGGCTGCCCTGGATCCCCAAGCACGAGATGCTGACGTTCGAAGAGATCGAACGCATCGTCGCGGCGGGGGCGACGGTCGGTGTTCGCTCCCTGCGAATCACGGGGGGAGAACCCCTGATCCGGCACGACATCGTCGAGCTGGTGCGGCGTCTCTGTGCGGTCGACGGCATCGAGGACGTCGCGCTCTCGACCAACGGGCTGCTGCTGCCGGAACTCGCCGTAGCGCTCAAAGCCGCGGGGCTGCGCCGGGTGAACATCTCGCTGGATACCTTGCGGGAGGACCGCTTCTTCGCCATCGCGCGACGGCCGGGGCTCGACCGCGTCCTCGCCGGAATCGACGCCGCCCTTGCCGCAGGCTTGACACCGGTAAAACTCAACTGCGTCATCATGCGCGGTCAGAACGACGACGAGATCGCGGCCTTTGCCGAACTCACGCGCGAGCGCGCGCTCTTCGTGCGCTTCATCGAAGTGATGCCGGTCGCAGAGCATCTTGAATTGCAACGCGACGCGTACATCGCAGCCGACGAGGTGCTCGAGCGCATCCGCACGATCGAGGCTATCCAGCCCGTCGCCGGACCCGGCGGAAACGGACCGGCGCGCTACTTCGCCTTCCCCGGCGCGCGCGGCGCCATCGGCGTCATCAGTCCGCTCTCCCACGACTACTGCGAACGTTGCAATCGCGTGCGGCTCTCGGTCGACGGCCGCCTGCGCCTCTGCCTCTTCGGCGATTGCGAAGTCGATCTGCGCACCCCGCTGCGCCGTGGCGCGGGTACGCCGGAACTCGCCGGTATCCTACGCGGCTCGATGCTCATCAAACCGGAGCGCCACCACTTGAAACTCGGCGAATCCGCCAGCCGCATGCGCGCCTTCTCGGAAATCGGCGGCTGACCGATGCTCCCAAGAAGCGAAGGCGCATCCTGCGCGCGCGCAAACAGCCCCGTCCTGTGGCTAGTGCGCGCCTTCTCGGAAATCGGCGGCTGAGGCAAGTGTCACACCCGCTACACGCAGGACGTTTGATGGGTAGCTGGGCTTCCGCAGCGAGGGGTCGTCGTGGCTGAACTTGCGCAATCTGCTCTTGCCCTCGGACTCGACCGCGAGTGCGAGACGCATCTGCGCTTGGAGCGCCTCGTGCTCGATCATCAAGAGGCGCTGGCTCGGTACGTTCGGCGCTTCCTGGGCGAGCGTGATGCCTCACTCGATGTGGTGCAAGACGTCTTTCTCGCGGCGCATCGCGTCTTGCGCGCCGATGCCGATAGGCCGCTGACGGCTGGGTGGCTGTACAAGGCAGCGACGAATTTGGCGATTTCGCATCTGCGCCGGCGGAAGCGTCGCGGCATCGCCGTCCCACTCTCAGAGATCGGTGCGGCATTCTCTGCGGATGAATCGACGGCGGTCTCGCTGGATCTGCAGCGGGCATTGGGGCGTCTGGTACCCGAACAACTTGCGTGTGTCATGCTCACCGCCTACGCCGGATACTCCTCCGCGGAGGCGGCGCTGATTCTCGGTATCAGTCCGGAGGCCGTGCGCCAGCGGGTCTGTCGCGCCATGCGTACGATGCGCAGCGATCTGCGGGAGACCGGCTAATGCGTTCGCACGACTACTTCGAGGGGCTCTGCGGAGCGATCGCCCTCGGCGAGGCGACGCGCTACGAACGCGCGCTCTTCTTGCTGCACGCGCGTCGCTGTTCGTTGTGTGCGCAAGACACCGCGGTGCGTGACGGCGAGTTGCGTGCCTTGGCTCGAGAGGTGCGCGGCTCGGAACGCTGGCAACCGACGGTCCGCCAGACGGTGTCGGTCCGGATTCAAGAGGGGCAGGCGCGCGGGAGACGCCGCACGATGCAGGCGCTCGGCTACGCTTGTACGGCGTCGCTGCTCTTGAACTTCGTCTGTTCGATCGGGTTTCCGCAGCGCTTGATCGCCGCGCTCACCCCGCTCCCGCAGCCGCAGCTTTCGTCGGTGCCGCTGCGGGTTATCGCCGACGTCGTAGTGCACGCTCCGCGCGTACCGGCACGCTGATTCAGGCGTCCGCAGGGGGGCGCAGCGGTCCCGCCGCAGGAATCGCGGGGAGTCGTTTGCCCCAGAACTGCTGAAATGGGAGTGTCTTTTCGTGAATCGCTTGGGTCTAGTGCTGACGAGTTGCGCCATCGCCGCGCTCGTGATTTCAGGGTGCTCGAAGGGGAA
This sequence comes from Candidatus Acidiferrales bacterium, assembly GCA_035503775.1. GTDB lineage: Bacteria > Vulcanimicrobiota > Vulcanimicrobiia > Vulcanimicrobiales > Vulcanimicrobiaceae > DATJTD01. The sequence continues at coordinate 1,084 of DATJTD010000221.1, read as the reverse complement.
CACGGCTTCGAGTCAGGCCAATAGCACGATGGGCCCGATCACCGACGCCGGTTCGAACGGTCTCAAAGACAACGGGGCCACGCCTGCAGCCGGAGACCCGGTGCACGGTAAGGAGATCTTTGCGGAGAATTGCGCCGGTTGCCACGGTGCCAACGCCGACGGTGGGAGGGGACCGAACTTGCACGGGGAGAAGAGCCGCAAAGACTATCAGCAAACCATCGCGTGGATCAAAAATCCGACGCCGCCGATGGCCAAGCTGTATCCTGCGCCTCTCGACGACAGCGACGTAGCCGATGTCGCGGCTTACGTCCAATCGCTCTAGCACGACGAGTCGCGTCCTCTATCTCTTCACGCGCGATTTGCGCCTGGAGGATCACGCCGGGCTGACGGAAGCCGCGCGCCACGGTGAAGTCGTCCCGGCGCTGGTGCTCGCGGCGCAGGGCCGCAAGCGCCTCGCCCGCTCGCCGAAGCGCGCCGCGTTCTTCTGTGAAGCCGTTCGCGTGCTCGCAGACGAGATCGCCGCGCGACGTAGCCTGCTCCACGTGCGACGCGGTCCGCTGGAATCGACCGCGCTCCGTCTGGCCCGCGAATACGGTGCGCAGACGGTCGTCTGGTCATGGGCGTACGACGCGGCGACGGTAGAGGAGCAGCGTGCGCTACAATCCGCGCTGGAAGAGGAGGGCATTCGCGCCGTCGGTGTGCACGACGCCCCGTGCGTCGCGCCTGACGAGACAGCCGCATCGCGCGCGGCGGGGGGCACCGGGTATCGTGCGTTTGCCGCTTACTATGCCAATTGGTGCCGCTCGACGCCGCCTTCGTATCGGCGGCATCCGTCATTTGCGGCGCCTCGCGTGGCGGCGAGTGAAAGCCTTCCGCTTCCGCAGGAGTTCGGCTCAGCGCCCGAAGCGAGATGGGAGAATCCCGCGCAGCTGCTGGAACGTTTCATCGAGAGTGGTGCCCTGCAATATGCAACGATGTGCCATGTGCCCGGCGTCGCCGGCACGTCGCGTCTGGGAGCGCATCTCTCGTTCGGCACGATCTCGGCGCGAATGGTGCTGGCCCGCGCGCTCGAGCGCGCGAACGA
>DATJTD010000220.1:0-16584 GCA_035503775.1 Candidatus Acidiferrales bacterium | reverse complement strand
AAAGTCTTCGCCGACCTCAGCGGCATCACGACGCATGCCACGCCCCACGTGATGCGGCATTCGTTCGCCACCCATCTGCTGGAGAACGGCGCAGACCTCATGATGATCAAGGAGTTGCTCGGCCACCAGAGCCTCGCCACCACCGGCATCTATACCAACGTCTCGCTCGAGCACATGCGCCGGACCTACGACCAGGCGCACCCGCGCGATCGCGAGGAGAACCGTTGAGACGAGACTAGTTCGAGCTCACTCCTGTGCGCACGGGCGAGTGCAATCCGTGGACGTTGCCTTCGGAGTCCTTGAACATCGCCCAGCCACCCCATGGTTCTGTGCGCGGCGATTCGGGGAACTCGACACCCGCCTTTCCGAGGCGCTCGTGGGTCTGATAGACGTCATCCACTTCCATGATCACACCGCTGAAGCCGCCGGCTTTCTCCCCGGGGTTGATGCTGTGCGTGGTGAGCGTGAACGAGGTCTCGCCGCCCTCCGGCGCCACCGTCACCCAGCGCTGCTCGCCCATCGGAACGTCCATCGTCTTCTTCCACCCGAGCTTCCCGGTGTAGAACGCGACGGCGCGGTCGACATCGTCGACTTGCAGGTTGACCACTGAAATGTACATCTCCGTACCTCTCTCGAACTTCGGTTATGACGTCTGAGCGACCGGAAGACGTAGTTTGGTCGAGTAGAACGAGGCATTCTGCCTCCCGGCGCCTGCGTCGCGCGCAAACGTGATCAAATGATGCGAGACCATCGCGATGTGAATGAGGTTCTCGAAATCCAAGCGGCGCAGGGCAGGCCACGCCATCTTCCAGAAAGTGCGCCGGTAGTGGCTCAGCAGCCCGACGCGGACGATCAAGTTGAACATGATCGTCACGAAGAAGCGCAGGTTCGCCGGCGTCGCGCGCTTCTCTTGCGGGATCTTGACTCGGTTCGGATATGTGTGCACCGCGTTGTACGCGAAGCGGCGGTAGATCGCTTCTGGGGCGTACGCGGTCGTGAAGCAGCGGCGCCACATGCTCACCACATCGTCGTAATCCATCACGAAACGGACGTTCGACTCGCGGTCCGGCTCGTCGACCAAGCGGTGTTCATCTTGCAAGCGCCGGTACAGCGGCGTGCGTGGAAGCGCCTGAAGCAGATTGATCGTGAGGATCGGGATGTTCGATTCCTCGATGAAGTGCAGTATCTTGTCGCCGGTCTCGGGGGTGTCGCTGTCGAGGCCGACGATGATTCCCGAGACGACCTCCATCCCGTAGCGGTTGAGGGTCGCGATCGCTTCCAAGATCGGGACTTGATTGTTCTGGTCTTTCGAGATCGCGTGCAGGGCCTCGGGATCGGGCGTCTCGATGCCGCAGAAGACCGTCGTGAAGTACGCCTCGCGCATCATCTCGAGCAGGTCGGGGCTCTTGGTGATGTTGAGCGTCGCCTCGCAGGCAAACTCGATCGGAAAGCCGTTTTTCTTCTGCCAGGCGATCAGGTGCGGTAAGAGCTCTTTTGCGGCTTTACGGTTTCCGACGAAGTTGTCGTCGACGAAGTAGACCGAGCGCATGATCCCCGCCTTCAACATCGCGTCGAGCTCGGCGACGACTTGCTCAGGCGATTTGAGCCGGGGGTTGCGCCCGTACAGCTCGGGGATGTCGCAGAATTCGCAACGGTACGGACAGCCGCTGGAAAATTGCACGCTCCCGAGAAAGTACCGGCTCGCTTCGACCTTCTCGTACGCCGGGACCGGAAACTCGGTGAGCGGAAGCCGCTCCTTCGCCTCGTATTGCTCTTGCTGCATTGGGCGCTCGATGAAGTCATCGATTCGCGCCACGATGGCGTCGGTGGCGTCTCCGAGCTCGCCGATGTGCAAGATGTCCACCTCGGGATAGTACTCGGGACATCCCGATACCGAGGGCCCACCCAGAACCGTGAGCTTCCCATGCGCATGCGCGCGGGCGTTGATGTCGTTGATCGACGAGCGCTGAATGTGCATCCCGCTCATGAAGACGACGTCGGCCCACGCAAAGTCGGCGTCGGCCGCTACGCGCATGTTCTCGTCGATGAGGCGCACCTCCCAGTGCTCGGGCATGTAGGAGGCGATCGTGAGAATGCCCTGCGGCGGCATGAAGGCGCGAACGTTGCCCATCAGCGGATAGGCGTTTTCGAACGTCCCAAACGACGGGCTGTAGCGCGGGAAGACGCACAGCACGCGGCGCGAGTTCCGGGCGGTCGCGCGTTTCACTGCGCCGCTGCCGGAAACGCGCCGGCCCCCGCGCTCGGAACCAAGCGCAACAAGAACTCACCGATCGCCGGGATCACGCGCGGCTGCAGCAACCGCGGATCGACCGTCGTCATGAAGCGCACGTTTTGCTGCCGACATGAAGCCAGAAAGCCGCGCAACGTGAGCCCGGAGATCATCTGCTCGGAGCCGGTTGCGATGAATCCCGTGCCGTCGTGTGAGGCGCTGCGCGCGGTCGCAATGAGGCGCCCGAGCGCCCGCAGGTAGCCGTACGAAGTCAGCGCCGGCGCGAGCGCCGAGAGCTTCATACGTGCCCGCTCGTAGGCAACCCAATTGACGAAAAAGACGATGTGGCGCGTCTCTTCGTGCAAGAGCGGCTCGAAGATCAACATGAAGTCCTCAGAGAAATACCGCACTTGCTGCGCGACGCCGAAGAGCCCGAAGCCGAAATACGCGTCCAGACACTCTTCGTACCCGAAGTCGGTAAAGGCGCGGCGCGTGGCGACGGGCGGCGTCAACGGGCGCGGGCTGATCTTGATGTCGTATCGTTCGATCATGGCGGCGATGAGGGCGGCGTGCCGCGCCTCTTCTCTCCCCTGCAATTCCACGGCGGCGCGGATGAGCGGGTCTTCCACCGTCTTCGCGAACGCGCTCACGAGCCGTCCTGCGTTGGTTTCTACCGCGAGTGCGGTGCGCCAAAACGGAATCGCGCGCAAGCGCGCGGCGTCGTCTTCGGAGAGGTCGGGCCAGGGCAACTGCGTCGCATCGTAGCGCCGGTGCGATGCGATGAACGACTCGCAAAACAAGAGCTTGTGTTCGTCCGATCCGATTCGCATAGGTGCAGCCTGTTCGATCAACGCTTGGTAGTCCTGCGTCACGGCGCTTGGCCGAAGGGTAAACGATGATTAGGAGGGGGACCGGCAAGCTCTCGACCAAACCTTATGGCGTATGGGGTGGAGTAAGCTGGGCCTGCGTCCGGGGTCGCAAGCCGACGGCGACGCAGCATACGACTTCGCACGTGGCATCATCGGAAAGGTGTCGCGCACGTTTGCGCTCGGCATCGTCTTGCTGCCGGGTGATCTCGGCAAAGCGGTGCTGACCGGCTACCTCTTATGTCGCATCGCGGACACCGTCGAAGACGATGGCGAGGCCTCGGCCGCACGGCGTCAGGCACTCTTGGCACGCTTTGCGCAGTGCTTCGACAGCCCGGAGCTCGCCGAATCGTTCGCACGTGAGGCGTCCGATATCTCGGGGAGCCCAACCCATCTCGAACTCTTGGCGGGCACCAGACTCGTCTTCGACGTGCTGCACCAGCTCCCGCCGGAGAGCGTGGAGGTCATCGAGCGCTGGGTGCGCGAGATGGTCCAAGGCATGAGCGATTTCGTCGGCCGCTATCCCGACGGGATTCGCATCCAAACGATGGAGGAGTACCGGCGTTACTGTTATTACGTGGCCGGGACCGTCGGACATCTGCTCACCGAGCTCTGGCGCGCACACGGGTACATCAACGACGCCGACTACCAACGGCTGCTGCCCAATTGTGAAGCCTTCGGCGAAGGGCTTCAGACCGTGAACATCCTCAAAGACGTCGCCTGGGACATCGAACGCGAGAACGCCGCCTACATCCCCGAAGACTTGCTTCGCCGCAACGGCAGCAGCCATCAGACGATCCTGCAGCCCGAGCGTGTACGGCAGAACCATGAGGCCCTGGCAGCGCTCACCGAATTGGCGCGGGAGGACCTGCGCAAGTCGCTCGACTATTTCGATGCCTTGCCGAAGAAGGCGATCAAGGTGCGGCTCTTCTGTCTGCTGCCGATCCTCTTTGCCGTTGCGACCCTGCGCGAGATCGACCATTCGACCGCGATGCTCACATCGGGCGGCGGCGTCAAAATTTCGCGTAACGAAGTGCGCTCGTTGATCGTCGCCGGCTACATCACGACGTTTAGCAACAGCATGACGCGGTGGCTCGTTTCACGCACCAGCCGCGATCCGTTCGGCTTGGGAGTCGCCAAGTCATAACCCATCGCCTGAGCCTCGCGAGCCTCAGCATCCGCAACCTGTGGTTGACCATCGGTTTCTGGACGATCTTGTCGGCCGCCGGCGTCTTTGCGTTCGGGGCGCTCAAATATGCGCTCTTTCCCGATATCGCCTTTCCGGTGGTCGTCGTCACGGCGCGTTCGTTTCTCGATTCCGATGCGCCCTCGACGGAGACCGATATCACCGGACCCCTCGAAGCGTGGTTGCGGACGATCAACGGTTTGAGCTCGATGCAGTCGCTCACCTACCCGGGCCTCGTGACGATTCAGCTCAACTTCGACGTCGGAAGCGATCTGGAGCAGGCGCGCCAAAATGTGGAAGACACGATCCGCGCAGCCGACCTCGGACGTTATCAACTCCAGAAACTCCAGGCGATCGAGCAGGCCAAGATGCAGGCGGCGCTGAGCCACGGCATGGGGCCGCGCTCCGCTGAGGAGGCGGCAAAGTACATCGGCATGCAGAGCCTGCAAAGCCAGCAAGGGACGCAACCGAAGACGCCGCCGCTGATCTATACGATCGTCACCCCGATCAACCTCAACGAGACGGTGGTCTCCAGCTATGCACTGAACTCCACGGTCCTGACGTTGGATCAGGTTAGCAAGATCGCCGATGGGACCGTCGCCGCCGCCCTGCGTTCGCTCCCCGGCGTCTTACGCGTCGACGTCCTCGGTGCCAGCGTCGACGGGAAACGAAAGTCGGCCGTCCGGTACGACGGCAAGCCGGCCGTGGCCGTCGCTATCATCAAGAATGCCTCAGCTAATACGCTCGAAGTCGCCGACGCCGTGGATGGCGTCATCCGCGGACTTCGCCCCAAGTTGCCCGACGTACACCTCGTGCAGGCCACGACCCAGGCGTCCTATATCCGCGAGGCGAGCCATGCCACCACCGACGCCCTCATCCTTGCGATCGCACTTTCGATTTTGGTCATCTGGCCGTTTCTGCGCGATACGCGCGCCACGTTGATCTCTGCGCTGGCGATCCCCACCTCGCTCCTCGGGACGACGCTGGTCATGTATCTCCTGCACTTCAATTTGGAGACGATCACCCTCTTGGCGCTGGCGCTCGTCGTCGGAGTCATCGTCGACGATGCGATCGTCGTCGTCGAGAATATCGTGCGCCACGTCGAGGCGGGGGAGTCGCCGCTGCGAGCGGCTTACCGCAGCAACAAGGAGATCGGACGCACCTTGATGGCGACGACGTTCACGATCGTGGCCGTCTTCCTGCCGATCGGTTTCATGGGCGGGACGCTCGGGCAGTTCTTTCGTCCCTTCGGAATCACGGCGTCGACGGCGGTGCTCTTCTCGCTCCTGGTTGCGCGTTCGCTTTCGCCTGCGCTCGCAGCGCACTTCGTGCGCCCACGCGAGCGCAAAACGTCCGACGCGCACCCGCAAACGCAGCGGCACGACTGGTATGCGGCGGCGCTGCGCTGGTCGCTGCGCAACCGCTGGGCAGTGGTTGGGATTGCGATCGGCGCCTTCGTACTCGGTCTGGGGATCGTGCCGTTCATCCCCAAGGGGTTCATTCCGCATCTCGATCGCGGCGAATTCCACGTCACCTTCACCGCCCCGCCGAACTCGTCGCTGCCCGCGATGGCGCATATCGCCGCCACCCTCGAGCAGGCGGTGCGCCGCGACCCCGCGGTGGAAGGCATCTATACGACGATCGCAACGCAAGCCAATCAGCCCGACAGCGGTCTCCTCGACGTCCGCCTCAAAGCGGCCCGCGATGCGGCGACCCTCGTGGTCGAAAATCGCGTGCGTGCCGCGCTCCCCGATATCCACGGCGTAACCACCAGCGTTGAAGACGTCCCCTTCGTCGGCTCCGAATCGACCAAGCCCTTCGAAATCGTCCTCGTCGGCGAAGACTTGACCAAGCTGCGTGACACCGGACGCCGGCTCGAACAGTTGCTGCGTGCGACGGGAATGCTCAACGACATGCAGGCCACCGGCTTCGCGGAAGACCGCAATGCCGACACCCTGATACAGCACTTCGACGGAAGACGCTCGGTGACAATCGACGCCGACCTGGCGAAGGGCATGCAAATCGGCGACGCGACCGATCGCGCGGTCCGCATCGCGCGGCGAATTGCACCGCACGGCGTCGACGTCGCGCTCGGAGGGACGTCGGCTGATACCGTGCGTACGTTTGGCACCTTCGGCTTGACGCTCGCCCTCTCGGTTGCGGCGATTCTCGTCGTGCTCATCGCCCTCTTCGGGAGCTGGCTCGATCCCCTGGCAATCGGCACGGCCCTCCCGCTCTCGGTCGTGGGCGCCTTCATCGCGCTCTGGATCGCGCATGCAGACTTCGGCTTGATCTCGCTGATGGGGATCATCTTTTTGCTGGGGCTCGTCAACAAGAACGCCATTCTCTTGGTCGATGCGATCAAACGCGAGCGCGCGACCGGCGCCATCCGCTTCGAGGCCGTGCTGGCTGCCGGCGAGCAGCGGCTGCGGCCAATTCTCATGACGACGTTTGCCACGATTTTGGGTATGCTTCCCATCGCGCTCGGTCTGGGCGCCGGCGCTGAATTGCGTCAGCCGATGGCCGTTGCCATCATCGGGGGGCTCGTGACCTCGACTCTGCTCAGCTTGATCGTGGTACCGGTCGTCTATACGCTTTTCGACGATTTGCGCCGTCCGCGCCGCGTGAGCCTCAATCCGTTCGCGGGCCGCGACACGACCGCGCGCCTCTTCGAGGGCGCATGAGCGACGTCGTCGAGCTCCGACGCCCCGTTGCCGCCGTCAGGTGGCGCGGGCTCTCGCTCTCGCTGTGTCTCTCGCTTGCCTTCGCCGCAGCGACCCTGGGCCTGCACCTGGCGACGGCGGGGCACTACGGATACCAGCGCGATGAACTCTACTTTCTCGCTTGCGCACGCCATTTGGCATGGGGATACGTCGATCAGCCACCGGTGATCGTGCTTGCGGCGCGCCTGACGACGATGCTGTTGGGCACCTCACTGTTCGCGCTGCGCCTCCTCCCGGCACTGGCGGCCGCAGCGACGGTCATCCTCACCGGACGCCTCGCAGCGCGTCTCGGCGGCGGTCTGACGGCGCAGGGGTTCGCGATGCTCGCCGTCTTCTTCGCCCCGTTCTATCTTGCTGTCGGCGACTGGCTCACGATGAATGCGTTCGAGCCACTCTTTTGGTTGTTGACGGCCTACCTCGTCATCGAGGTCCTGGACGAGCCGCAGCCCTGGCAGTGGGGGGCTCTCGGAGCCACCGTCGCCCTCGGGGTGCTCACGAAATACACCGTCGGATTCTTCGCACTCTCGCTTTTCGTGGCGCTCCTCGCGACGCCGCAGCGCCGCATCCTGCGCAGTCGAGGCTTTTGGCTAGCGATTGCATTGACGCTGCTCCTGTGTGCGCCGAATCTGTGGTGGCAACAGTCGCACGGTTGGCCGCAGATCGAACTACTGCGCGGGGCGGTCGTCAGCAAAGACCCGCACCTCAGCATCATCGACTTCTTCCTCTCGCAGATCCTCATGGTGCATCCACTGACCTTCCCGCTGTGGGTCGCCGGCCTCGTCTTCTTCTTCCGCTCGGCGGGCGGACGCTATCGGCTCTTCACCTTGAGCTATCTCCTGCTCTTTTGCGTCTACGTGACGCTCCACGCGAAGGTCTATTACCTCGCCCCGATCTACGCCATACTCTTTGCCGGCGGAGCCGTCTGCCTGCAAGACGCCTCGAATGTCCGGCCGATGATGCGGCGCGCCTATGCCGTCTCGCTCGTTCTCGTCGGTCTGCTCATCTTGCCGCAGGTCGTGCCGCTTTTGCCGATTCCCGCGTTCTTGGCGTATCAGCGCGTGATCGATCTGCGCACGGTCAAGGAAGAGAATCATGCACCCGGGCGCGTTCCGCAACAGTGGGCCGATATGCTCGGCTGGGATGGGCTCGTTGCGCGCATCGCGGCTGACTACGCTGCACTCCCGCCGGCGCAGCGCGCACGTGCAGCGATCTGGACGCAAAATTACGGGGAGGCCGGGGCAGTCGATCTCTTGGGGCGCGCCTATAACTTGCCGTTCGCAATCAGCGGTCACAACAATTACTATCTCTGGGGAACGCAAGGGTACGACGGATCGGTCGTCCTCGCCATTGGCTTACCGCCGGCGCTCGAACGTGCGGAGTTCCGGCGGATTCGGCATCTCGGCGTCTTCACCGACCCGCTACTGATGCCGTACCAAAACAACGTCGCGATCGATCTCTGCACGCAGCCCATCGAGCCGCTCGCGCGCTTTTGGCCGCGCGCCAAAAGTTATTGGTGAAGCAAAGCTCGCGGGCGTTCATTACGGGTGCGACGGGCTTCGTCGGTGCGAACGTCGCGCGCGCCCTCGTCCACGACGGGTGGCGTCTGCGTGCACTCGTGCGCGCCGGCAGCGATACGCGCAATCTCGACGGCCTCGACGCGGAGATCGTTACCGGTGACCTCACCGATGCCGATCTGGCGACCAAGCTGCAAGACTGCGAGGCCCTCTTCCACGTTGCCGCGCACTACAGTTTGCGACGTGCGGACCGGGCCTCGGTCGTGCGCAGCAACGTCGAAGGGACGCGCAACGTGCTTGCCGCCGCGCGCGCAGCCGGCGTGAAGCGCACGGTGTATACGAGCTCGGTCTCCGCGATCGGTGTGCGCCACGGCGGCATCGCGGACGAGACGTATCAGGCGCCGTTCGACTCGATGATCGGCACCTATAAGCGCTCGAAGTTCCTAGCCGAACAAGAGGCGCGGGCGGCGCGGGCGGCCGGTCAAGACCTCGTCATCGTCAACCCCTCGACGCCACTGGGCGCCTGGGACCGCAAGCCGACGCCGACCGGCGAAATTCTGGTTCGTTTCCTGAGTGGCCGTATGCCTGCCGTGGTGGAGACCGGCCTCAATTTCGTCAATGTCGACGATGTCGCGCGTGGTCATCTGCTCGCATACGAGGCGGGGCACAGCGGCGAGCGCTACATCTTGGGCGGAGAGAACCTGACCCTGCGCAGCCTCCTCGAACGGGTTGGGGCGCTGGTCGGGCGGCGCGCCCCGAGGCTTACGCTGCCCCATTGGCTTCCGCTCGGTGCGGCTTTTGTCGAAGAACGCGTGCTGGCGCCCCTGGGGCGCCGGAGCGCGACGCTCGCCGTCGAGGGCGTCCGCATGAGCCGGGATGCGATGTACTACGACACCTCAAAGGCCGAGCGTGACCTCGGCTACCGGCACGGGCCGCTCGAAGAGGGAATCGCGTCGGCGATCGAGTGGTTCGCAAAAAACGGATATCTTTCCATGCGGAGATAAGCTCAGAACGTTATGGCAGTCACCCTCAAACAGGCCGCCGTCGTCGGCGCATATGTGATCAAGCAAAAGCTCAAGAAGCGTAAGCGCTTCCCGATCACGCTGATGCTCGAGCCGCTCTTTCGCTGCAACCTCGCGTGCGTCGGTTGCGGCAAAATTCAGCATCCGGTCGAGGTGTTGCGCAAGCACCTTTCGCCCGAGGAGTGCTTTGCCGCCGTAGAAGAGTGCGGTGCCCCGATCGTCGCCATACCGGGCGGTGAACCGTTGCTGCACCCGCAGATCGACGAGATCGTCAACGGGCTGGTCGCGCGCAAGAAATTCGTCTACCTCTGCACGAACGCGATTCGCCTCGAGCAGAACCTGCATAAGTTCACCCCGTCTCCATATTTCTCGTTCAGCATTCATCTCGACGGGTTACGTGAGACGCACGACCATGCGGTCGACCGCGCCGGGATCTTCGACATCGCCGTGCAGGCGATCAAGGCTGCCAAGGCGCGCGGCTTTCGCGTTACGACCAATACGACGATCTTCCAAGGCGCCGATCCGCAGGAGATGCAGCGGTTCTTCGACTTCCTGAGCACGCTTGGCGTCGACGGCATGATGATCTCTCCGGGTTATCCCTACGAGAAGGCTCCCGATCAAGAGCACTTCCTCCAGCGCCAGCAGACCAAAGCACTCTTTCGGGAGATTCTCGCTCCCTACTACGCCGGAAAAAAGAAGACGTGGAATTTCAATGCGAGCCCGCTCTTCCTCGATTTCCTGATCGGCGAGAAAGAGTACGAGTGCACGCCCTGGGGCATGCCGTCGTACAGCCTCTTCGGCTGGCAGAAGCCATGCTATCTGCTCGGTGAAGGCTACGCATCGTCGTACAAAGAGCTCATCGAAGAGACCAAGTGGGAGCAGTACGGCCACAGCAGCGGCAACCCGAAGTGCACGGATTGCATGGTGCACTGCGGCTACGAACCAACCGCGGCCGAAGACGCGATGCGGCCCGGGAACATGCTCCGCGCGTTACGTTCGGTCGTAGGAGCCTAGCGCCATCCGGGCGACGCATCAGCGCCCGATCGTCGACGCAATCTTCGTCCCCGAGGGTTTGGAGGCGCGCGTCGTCCGGGATGCGGTGGAAGCCGCCCGCTCTCCGATCGAAGTGATCTCCATCGGCGTCGGGCCGGAGCGTGCGGCCGAGACGATTACGCGCGTCCTCTACGGCCTGCGGGTCGAGCGCGCGCTGATCACCGGCGTCTGCGGGTTGCTGACGCAGCGCGTTCATCCCGGCGAGGCCCTCCTGTACAACGGCGTGCGCACCGCGACCGACCCTACGTCCGAGACCGATCTGCGCTTGACCACCACGGTCGGCTCACTTCTTCCACGCGCAAAGAGCGGGGTGCGCGCGCTGAGCTGGTCGTCGGTCGTGACGAGCGCGCAGGAAAAGGGCCAGCTTGCCGGGCGCTACGACGCCGATGCCGTGGATATGGAGAGCTACGCCGCGCTGAGCGTCCTGCGCCGCGCAGGGATCGCCACGGCGGTGCTGCGAGTCGGAAGCGACGGCGCCGGCGACGACCTCCCGGAAGTCAACGAGGCGCTCGTCGACGGTGTCCTCGACGGGCGGCGTCTCGCCTGGCAGATGCTCCGCTCACCGCGCGCCGCAACGAATATGGCGTGGCACGGACTGCATGCGATCCTACGTCTCAAACGCGCGATCGCGCGGATCGCTCGAGGGCGCTCGAGCTAAACTTGTCCCTGGTCTCCCGCGGGGGCGTACGTGCGGCCCTTCCAGCCACCACCCCGGCTTTGGGCGTACGCCAGCGCCGAGTCGACGGTCATGGCGGTGTACATCGCCGCCGCCAATGGGAGCGTCAACGTCCAGCGCCGCGGAAGCCGGTAGGCACGTACGGTCCCGCCGTAAGCGATAGCGATGAGTCCGAGCGTTGCCAAGCTCAGCACGCAGAGGATCCCGTCACGCAGGAGCAGGCCTGCCGTAAGCGCAGCGATTGGCGCGACGTAGAGGAGCAGCATCCCTGCGACGGTGAGGAGCAGCCGGTACGGCGAGTAGCCCAGCTGCGTGTACGCGGTGCGTTTGACCATCGACCAGACCTCGCCCAAGGTGTCGTAGCAACGTATGCTCGAGGTGAGGTCGGTCAAGCCCAACCAGATGGAGGCTCCGGTGGCCTTGACCGCAGCGCCGAGCGCGCAGTCGTCGATGAGCCGGCCGCGGATGGCCGGCAGACCGCCGATCTCGCACAACGTGCGGTTCGCGAGCAACATGCAACCGCCCGCGGCGGCTGCCGTTGCGCGCGCCCGGTCGTTGACCCACGCAAATGGATATAGCTTCTGGAAGAAAAAGACAAAGGCCGGGATGAGCAAGCGCTCCCAGGCACTCGCGCAGCGCAGGCGGACCATGAGCGAGACCAAGGCGAGATCGTCCTCCTGCACCTTGCTCACCAGTGATTCGACATTGAGAGGATCGTGACGGATATCAGCGTCGGTAAAGAGCCAGTAGTCAGGCGGGGGAAGGTGCGCCAGAGCTGCTCGCACCCCGCTGTGCATCGCGCTGAGCTTCCCGGTCCAACCCGCTTCGAGGGGTGCCGCCTGTACCACGGTCAGACGAGCCGCAGCTTCGTGACCGCCGGCGGTCGCCTGCGCGACCTGCGCCGTTCCATCGGTGCTGTGATCGTCGACCAGAAAGATCGCAAAGGTGCCGGCGTACTCCTGAGCGATGAGCGAGCCGATGGCCTCGCCCACGACGGCCGCCTCGTTGCGTGCGGGGACGACCGCGTATACCGTGGGGCGCGAGCCGCCGGCTGCGGGACGAGCACCGAGATGGCCGTCGAGCCGCGCGCGCCAAAAGCCGCCGCGGCCAAACAGGAGTATCAGCCACGCACCAAGTGCCGCGAAGACGGTGGCGGTCAACGGGAGCTGCACCCTCCTTCCTTCGCATGCCTCTCCCGGAGGTCTTTTCGATGATCGCGACCCCGGGGGCGCAAGGTGCGATTGGTACGCGCGTGCAGGCGGCGATCGAGGCCTCGCAGCGCCACTTACTCTCCCTGCAACACCCCGACGGCTACTGGTGGGCGCACTTGGACTCCAACGTGACGATCACCGCCGAAGTGCTGCTCTTGCACAAGATCTGGGGCACCGAGACGGCCTTGCCGCTGCACAAGATCGAGACGTACCTCCGCCGCGAGCAACGCGACCACGGGGGTTGGGAACTCTTCTACGGCGACGGAGGGGAGCTGAGCGTCACGATCGAGGCCTACATGGCCTTGCGCCTGCTACGCGTTCCGCTCGACGATCCCGCGCTCGTGCGCGCGCGCGCCTTCATCATCGCGCGCGGCGGGATCAGCCGATCCCGCATCTTCACCAAACTGCACCTTGCGTTGATCGGTTGTTACGATTGGCGGGGGCTGCCGACGCTCCCGTCGTGGATCATGCTGCTGCCGCCACGGGGCCTCTTCTCGATCTACGACATGTCCAGCTGGGCGCGCGGGAGCACCGTTCCGCTCGTCATCGCCTTCGACCGACGTCCCGTGTTCAACGTCGAGCCGTCGATCAATCTCGACGAGCTGTATGCCGAAGGGCGTGAGCACGCGCGCTTCGAGCTGCCCGCTGCCGATCGCGTGCTCGATAAAATCTTCTTGGCAATCGATCGCGTGTTGCGCTTCATGCAGGACGCCAACGCGGTGCCGCTGCGCAAGCGCGGTGTGGAGGCGGCGCTCGCGTGGGTGCTCGAGCGCCAAGAACCGACCGGCGATTGGGCCGGCATCATCCCGCCGATGCTCAACTCGCTGCTTGCGCTGCGTTCGCTCGGCTTTGCGCCTGACGAACTGCACGTGGCGCGTGGGTTTGCCGCGCTGAAGAACTTCTATGTCGAAGACGACCAGACGTTTTGGGTTCAGCCGAGCATCTCGGTGATTTGGGATACCGCGCTCGCTGCGCGTGCCCTTGCCGACTCGGGTCTTCCACACAACCACGAAGCGTTGCAGCGCGCCGGTGAGTGGTTGTTGAGCAAACAGATCTTCGCGCGGGGCGATTGGTGCGTCCGCTCGCGTGGGGAACCCGGCGGCTGGGCGTTCGAATTCGTCAACGACTTCTACCCCGACGTCGACGACACGTCGGCTGTGGTGATGGCGCTGCACGAGATCGAACTGACCGACTCGGCCCGCAAACGGCAAGCCATGCGCCGGGGCGCCGCATGGATCGACTCCATGCAGTGCAGCTCAGGCGGCTGGGCCGCCTACGACGTCGACAACACCAAAGATTGGCTCAATCGTCTCCCGTACGGCGATTTGCGCGCCATGATCGACCCGCCAACGGCAGATCTCACCGCGCACGTTCTCGAGATGCACGCGCTCTGCGGAACGAGCGGCGATCCCGTCGCGCTCGAACAGGCTCGCCGCGCCCTGCTCGCGGAGCAAGAATGCGACGGCTCCTGGTTCGGACGCTGGGGCGTGAACTATCTCAACGGCACGAGCGCCGCGATGGTCGCGCTCTCGCGGCTGCCGTGCGACGACGCCTGCGCACAGGCACTCGATCGCGGCGCGGCGTGGCTGTTGCGGGTGCAACACGCCGATCACGGCTGGGGCGAGACGGCGCGCACCTATGACGATCCGGCGCAAAAGGGGCTCGGGCCGAGCACGGCATCGCAGACGGCATGGGCGCTCCTCGGGCTGCTCGCCGTCTACGATCGTCTCGCCGGTTATGCGCGCGACGCCGTCGATCGCGGAATCGGCTTTTTGCTCGACCGGCAGCGCAACGGCACGTGGGATGAACCTGACTTCACCGGCACCGGTTTCCCCGGACATTTCTATCTCAATTACAATCTCTATCGGGATCACTATCCGCTGAGCGCCTTGGGACGCTATCGCACGATCGTCTGCGCGCGCAGCGGGTGAGACGCCTCTGCGTCTTCTGTGGCTCCGCTCCGGGCGCGCATGCCTCCTACGGCGAGGCGGCACGGGCGTTGGGGCTCGCCCTTGCGCGCCGGGGCATCGGCCTGGTGTACGGCGGCGGGCACACCGGACTCATGGGGATGGTCGCCGACGCGGCGCTCGAAGCGGGCGGTCAGGTCATCGGCGTCATTCCGCAAACGTTGGTCGAGCGCGAGGTTGCACATCGCGGGCTGACCGAACTGCACGTCGTGCACTCGTTGCACGAGCGCAAAGCCCTGATGGGGCGCCTTTCAGACGCATTCGTCGCGCTCCCCGGCGGCTTCGGAACCCTCGACGAATTCTGTGAGGTCGTGACGTGGCGACAGCTCGGGCTGCACGAGAAACCCTGCGCGCTCCTCAATATCAACGGGTACTTCGACCATTTCCTGACGATGCTCGAGCACGCGCAACGTGAAGGCTTCATCGCAGCGCGCACGATGGAGCGTCTGATCGTGCGCAACGAGGTCACCCGCTTGCTCGAGGTTCTTGCCGCTACTCCCGGTACCGCTCCCGCGCTTTGATCAGGCGCAACACCGCCTCGTTGTACGGCGTCTGAATGCCGACACGGCGCCCGGCAGAGGCGATCGCCCCGTTGATCTGGTCGATCTCCGTGCGTTGACCGGCTCTCAAATCGAGCGTCATCGAGTTGTAGGTGTCGGCCGTCTGTTCGGCGACGGCGCGCACGTACTCCCGGGCATCCTCGAAGGGAAGATTGATGCGCAGTGCCTTGGCGACCGCCGCACACTCGTTGGCGAGCGCCTGTGCGAGTTCCGAAGCATTGCGGTCACGCGCGACGACCGAGTTCTTCCCATCGATGAGCGCCGCAACCGGATTGATGGCGGCGTTGGCGACGAGTTTCCCCCACAGATGCGGACGGATATCGTACACGACCGAGGCGCTCAGCCCGATCCCCTCGAGCAGCGTCGCGATCCAGCGCACGGTGATTTGGGAGGCGCCGCCCGACCCGAGCACCGTTGTGCCGGCAGCGAGGCGCTGCGAACGGCCGAGGCCAACCGACATGCAGCCTTCACTGGTGATGCCAAGTACGAGTGGAACGCTTCCCCCTAGGGCTGCCTTGATCGCTTCTTCGTTTCCCAGACCGTTCTGAAGGGAGACGATGGGCGTCGACGGATTCAATTGTCCCGCGAACGGGCGCAGCGCGCGCAGCGTATCTTGCGCTTTGACCGAGACGAAGAGCGCGTCGATGGGAAAGGCTTCGGCTGCATCTGCGGTTGCGCCGACTTTGCGCGCCGGCCCCTCGTCGACAACGAGCCCCTGTGCTTGGAGCGTCTGGAGAAGATCCATACGCACGTCGACGATGGTGACCTCGTGGCGCTGCGCCAGGGCATAGCCGAAGAACGTCCCCATCGCCCCACCTCCGATGATCGCGACGCGCGCGCAGGCGCCGTTCATCGTAGACGGTATCCCACGCGCCCGCGTGACATGCTCGGTTTGGCAAAGAACCCGATGAGCAGCACACCGCTGAGAAAGCCGCCGATGTGCGCGAAATACGCGATACCCCCGCCTTGCTCGCTGAGCACACGCGTAGAGAGCGTCCCGAAGCCGTGCATGAATTGGGTAACGGCCCAAAGCCCGATCACCAGGAGTGCCGGCAGGCGCAGGAAGAGCGGAAAGCAGCCGATGGGGATGATCGTCTGCACACGATGCGTGGGAAAATGCAACAGATAGGCTCCGAGAACGCCGGCGATTGCGCCCGAGGCACCGATCGACGGGACGTGGCTCATCGGCATGACCGAGAGCTGCGCGAGCCCGGCGAGGACGCCGCAGGTGAGATAGAACCAGACGAACCGAATGCCCCCGGTCAGCGCCTCTACCTCCGGTCCGAAGACGAAGAGGAAGAGCATGTTGGAGCCGATGTGCAGCAGTCCATCGTGCAAGAACTGCGAGGTAATTAGGGTGAGCCACGGTGACGGCGGGCTCGGTGGTGCGAGGACGATGTCGCGGGTGAGGTCGTACGGAATCAAGGCGAAACTATTGATGAATGCGTTGGGGTGCGCAGCGTTCGTCTCGAGCACGAAGACCCAGATATTGAGACCGATGATACCGAGCACGGCGAGCGGAACCCCCCGCGGGCGGTCGACGTCCCCGATCGGGATCATCGTTTAGGGCACCGTC
>DATJTD010000219.1:0-4768 GCA_035503775.1 Candidatus Acidiferrales bacterium | reverse complement strand
CCGTTGCAAAATGCGCCCCGGCGACCAAGCCGCCGTAGACGGAGCCGAGCGTGAAAGCGTGGATTCCCCAACGTTCCTCCCACAAATCGTACGAGGGACGGCAGAGTCCGTTGCGATCGACGTAGCTCGCCAGAAAGTTGGCGGCCGGAATGATGAGACGATTGTAAAAGTCGCGCACCGTCTCGATCGAGCGGGTCAGCTCGAAGTGATGCCAGAGGCTCCACAACACCAGCGCCGTCTCGTCCTCTTGAATCGGCAGACGCGGCTTGCCGTCTTGATAGTACGGATGCCACGACGATGCGAGCGTCTCGTCGGCGTTGTACTTGTGCAAGAAATACCCGTCACGATGAATGACGTGCGCGCAGAAGCGAAAGAATTTGTTGGCGAGTTCGTGCCGCCCGGCTTCGTCGAGCGCATAGGCGACCAGTGCCCCGTCGCGCGGCCAGACATACGAGTACGTATCGCCCGCAAACTCTTGGATGTCGGAGTCGTTGGCGGCCAAGATCGCACCGTCTTCGTCGATCTGCAGGCGCACGACCAGCAGGCTGCGCTTGTAGAGGTCGACGAGCCGTTGCGGCATCGGGCCGAAATTCGTCTGTTCCTTGTTGGCCCACAGACGCCAGTAGTTCTCGGTGCGATGAATGAAAAGCTCGGGATCGTCGGCGGCGCGCTTGTTGAGCAGCTGCACTTCATCCATATCCGTCCCGGCACCGAGCCAAGCGTAAGCGACCCGTTCGTCGTTGATGTTCCCGGGCGGATAGATCGCGATCGTCGAGTCGACCGTCCCTTGGACGATTGGATTACCGGAGAGTACGCCGTCTTCTGCGTCGCGCCACGTTCCCTCGGCACCGCCGAGCTTCTTGTTTCCTACCGCGAAGGCGTCAATTGCGCCCGACGCGCCGCGGCCGCCGACGACGAAATAGCGTTTGTCTTTGTAGTGCACGACCGCCCGCATCTCCGGCGCGTAAAAGGCCGTATCGCCGATGGCACTGCCGTACAGATGGAAGTCATGGTGCAGGAAGATGCGGACGTCGCGGCCGCTGCCCGGCTCGACGACGAAGCGGCGCATCAGCAGCGGTACGGCGAAGTCGACCGTATCGGTGACGCGCAGCACGATCTTTGGGCGTTCGCATTCGAGGCGCACCGACGTGACCGTCGCGTCTTGCTCGTAGAGAAGCGTCCGTTGCCACGAGGGATCGGAGACCCACGAGAACTGGCCGTCGACCCAGACGCCGAGGCGGCACGGATGGCCACCGACGTGGTTCTCGAGACCGACGTGCGGAAAGTAGATGTCGCGCACTTGATACGCGGCATCGAAGTTGACGAGCAAACTCCCGTTTCCGAGTGGTATATTACGCGGCACCGTTCCAGAGTTGACCTTCGGACCGTGAAAAACCGCTTGACGCCGACCGGCTTTTTGCCAGCCGGTTCGGCGGGAAGCGCTACCCTTTTCAGCAGGAGGGGCCAGGTGGCGTCCACGCGGGCGACGTAATCGCGTGCCTGGTCTCGTGCGCGGGAAGCCGGTGGAAATCCGGCACGGTCGCGCCACTGTCAGCGGGGAGCCGCCGGTTCGTCACTGCTCGTAAGAGTGGGAAGGCGCCGGCACGACGGCCACGATCCGCAAGTCAGGATACCGACGCGAGAGCCACCTCGTCACTCCCTCACCTCGCGAAAAAGGTAGGCCGACTTCCGTGTCTCTCTCATCTGTGCGCCGCACGTTGCGCGCCGTCTCGTTTTGGTTACTCCTGCTCGCCGGCACAGCACGCGCCGCGCAGCCTTCTCCCTCCCCCGTCCCCACCGGCATTCCGGAGATCGGGCACGTCGTTACCGCCGACCGCCGCGACGAACCGATCTCGAAGACCTCGCGTCCGACGTACGTGATCGATCGCGCCGCGATTTTGGCGACCGGGGCGCACACCGTCGCCGAGGCGCTCGCCGACGTTCCGGGGGTGCAGCTTTTTTCGTACGGCGCCTTCGGCGCCGAGTCCAGTTATGGATTGCTGGGCGCAACCACCGAAGAGACCCTCGTCTTGCTCGACGGTGAGCCAATTGCGGCCGCCTCGGTCGGCACGATCGACCTCGGGACGTTCTCGACCGTCGGCGTCTCGCGCATCGAGGTCGTCGAGAGCGGCGCCTCGACCCTCTACGGAACCAGCGCCGTCGGCGGCGTGATCAACATCATCACGGGGATCCCGCGCGGCACGTACCTGGCACTCTCGGCGGGTAGCCTCGGCGACCGCGATGCTCGCGTTGCCGTCGGTACCGGTGACGTCGGCATCGCCTTCGAACGCCATACGGCGTCGAACGTCTTCGCGTATCCGTCGGTCGACGGCAACGAGCCGGGGGTTCGTCAAAATGACGACGCCCAACAAAGCGTCGGGCGCATCACCTACGAGCGTGCGCTCGGATCGCGCTGGGACCTGCGCACCTCGCTCGGTGCCGGCGAGATTCAAATCGGCGTCCCTGGTATGGTTCCGGCGATTGGTTCGACGTACGACACGCTCACGCCCGACGCGCGCCAGCATACCTCGAGCGACGATCTTCGTGCCGTGCTTTCGCACGACGGCGACGCGTCGACCTTCACCGTCACGGCTGCCGCCTCGCGCCAGGACCTGGCCTACGCCGATCCGCAATCGGCCGTCCCGGGATACGGCGACGAGAGCGACACGTACGATGCACGCACGCAGCTCTCGATGCGCGACGACGTGACGATCGGGAGGGCGACGCTGATCTCGGGCGTCGACCTCTCGCGCGAAAGCGCCTTCCTCAGCCTTGGCCCCGACGCGGCGCCGCCTGCACCGTCGGCACCGCCGCTCGCTCCCTTCGTCTCCGCGGCGCTCTCGCAGAGCGCCGCGTACACCGAATACCAGATAGGCTTGGGGAAGGCAACCACGCTGAACCTCGGGCTGCGCGCAGAACATGACTCTCCCTATGGCTCCATCCTCGCGCCCGCAATTGGCGCCGTCGTGCGCGCAGGCCCGTTGCGTCTCACCGCAAATGCGGACGAGACGTACCGCGTGCCGACGATCGACGAGCTTTACTATCCCGGTTTCGGAAACCCGGCGCTCCAGCCGGAGAAGCTACGCACGATCGACTTTACCGCGAGCACCGATGCCGTTCTCGGCGGCGCAAGCCTCGGCTTCTTCGATCGCTATGCGGACGACCTCATCTACTACACCGCAACCACACCCGAAAATGCGCAGCTGGCTTCCTTGCGCGGGTTGGTCGCAAGTATCCGGACCCGTCCGATGACCGGCGTCGTCACCTCGCTCAGTGTGACCAATCTCTTTCGCGCGATCGATCTGACCCCGCAAAATTATGGGGACCGGCTTCCCTATGAGCCGGCGTTCCAAGTGGCACTCCAAGTGCAAAAGCCGGTCAGCCTCTCGCGGATGGGATTTGGTGTCGATTTCCGCACGACCGGTGGCCACCTCGAGCCGTATGCGCCGGTGCCGGTGAGCGGCTACACCGACGTGGACGCGTACGTGCGCGCGTACGTCTCACGCGGATTGGTCCTCTCGTTGCGCGGGTCGAATATCGGGGACGAGGCGTACGAGGGTCTCTACGGCTATCCGGCTCCCGGCCGCCGAATCGACGTGGAGCTCGCGACGCAGTGACGGCAAAGAGCGCCGCGATCCTCTCGCTCGCCGCGATGGCGGCGCTCTTCGATGCCGTGCTGGCGCTCATGGTCGGCGGAACGCCGATCGCACCGGCGCAGATCGTCTGGAGCTTGGCGCATCCGCACGCCCTCTCGGACGTCGGCACGATCGTCTGGTCGTTACGTCTGCCGCGCGTGGTGATTGCAGCGCTGGTCGGCGCGGCGCTGGCGACGGCGGGGTTCGAATTGCAGGGACTCTTGCGCAATCCGCTGGTCGATCCGTCGCTCGTTGGTGTCAGCGCCGGTGCGGGTGCGGCGATCGCCATCGGCGTTGCGCTCGGCGTCGCGCTGCCGCTAGTGCCGGGCATCGGCTTTGGCGCGGGGCTCGGCGTTGCGCTCTTGGTCGCGCTGCTCGCACGGCGCGGGGGGAGGCTCGACGTCGAGCGCTTGATCCTCGCCGGCGTCTCGCTTTCGGCGTTCTTCGCGGCGATCGTCACGATGGCACTGACGGCACTTTCGCGCGGTGAGACCGACGCGATCATCGCGTGGCTCGCCGGTTCGCTTGCAGGGCACGGATGGATCGAGCTGGGGTGGGCACTTCCATATGCCGGGGTGGGCTTCGTAATTGCAGTTGCCGCGATTCCGTCGCTCAACGCTTTGCGGCTCGGGCCGGCGCTCGCGGTCTCGGTCGGGGTCGACGTCGTGCGCGTGCAGTGGTTGCTGCTCGCGTCGGCCGCGCTGCTCACCGCCGCTGCCGTCTCGCTTTCCGGGATGGTCGGGTTCGTCGGCCTCATCGTGCCGCATCTCGCCCGCCGGCTGATCGGAACCGATGCGCGTTGCGCGCTTCCGCTCACGGCGCTTCTCGGTGCAATCTTGGTAACCTCGGCAGACGCGGTGAGCCGCACGCTGCTCGCGCCGGCGGAGATTCCGCTTGGCGTTTTGTTGGCGTTTTTCGGCGTACCGACGTTCTTATATCTCTACCTGCGCTCGGACGGAGCGGCGCGTTTATGGGGCACGTGAGCCTGCGCGCCGCACGCATCGCCGTCGGCACGCGCACCCTCTTCGAACGGCTCGAACTCGACATCCTCGCCGGAGAATTCTGGGCGGTCGTCGGGCCCAACGGCGTCGGCAAGACGACGCTGCTGCGTACGATCGCCGGTTTGCAACATG
>DATJTD010000218.1:0-12943 GCA_035503775.1 Candidatus Acidiferrales bacterium | reverse complement strand
GGGTAGCGGTGCCAGTTCACGTGCCCCGTTGACGCTCGCGATCGTGTCGGAATGAAAGCCGCTCGGAAGAACCACCGCCGGATTGGTCGTCGGCGCCGGTGACGGTGCGAGGGTCGGACTCGACGTTCCGGAGGTCGACGGCACAGCGGTGGCGGACGGAGCGGCGGAAGCGGGAGCCGCGCCCGAGCCGCTGCTACCCCCGCTGCACGAAGCGAGTGTGCCGACCCCCACTGAGATGAAGAGTATAACGAGCAGTCGTGACCGGGTCATGGCTCCCTCCCCCAATCCAGTCGTCGGTACTCTTGTTGCCCGGCGTGAAGGCTTAAAACGCCGAAACGGTCGTCTCGTTCGCGGTTCGTGGGGTTCAATTGCAAATACTCGGCGACCACGCTTCGAATTTCAGAAACCGCCAGCGACGTCATGGCGGGAGCACTAAGTCGGCCGCTGCCTTGGCGTCATGGAGAAGCTTCTTACGCGACGTGCCCAGCTGTGCACGCATCGTCAAACCGCGGACGAGGTCGAGAACCTGGCTCGCGCGCGCGGCGACTGGAAAATCAGATGGGATTTCGCCGGCGGCGATGGCTTCTGAGAACCGTCGCTGCACCATCTCGAGGGCGCCGCGTTCCGCCTTCTGAAGGAACTGCCGCACCTCGGGGTCATCCACGACCGGCGCGATGCACATGAGCAGGCAGCCCGACGCGCTTCTCTGCTCGGTCGCACTTGTGACGCCGAACCGCAGAAAGCTTGCAATCGCTTGGCGCAGGGTCGGCGGTGAGAGAAGTGCCTTCTCAGACAGAGCGCCCTTCCTTTCGGCGTAAGCCTGTAGGACGCGCATAAATATCTCGCGCTTCGACCCAAAGATTGAATACAGGCTCGGGCGCCCGACGCCCATCTCGGCGACGAGATCGTCGACCGTCACTCCGTCGTAGCCTTTCTGCCAGAACACCTGGGTCGCTTTTGCAATCGCGGTGTTCTCATCGAAGCTGCGCGGCCGGCCACGAGACCTAGCCGCTTTTTGAATCATTTGGTTCGAAATTCCTTGCTACGGGCATCCCAATAGATTATAGTACGAAAAGGTTCGAAATTGGCAAGGTGACCCTGGCATTGCCGGGGCTTCCGGGTCGACCTACCTCTTCGCCACGGAGCCACTCCATGAAACATTCGATCGCTCTCGTCACGGGCACCACCTCCGGGCTCGGTCAAGCGGCAGCCCGCATGCTCGGAGCCGCCGGTTACCGTGAGGTGATCGTTACCGGGCGCAGCCTTACTCGGATCCAAGAGACGGCCGCCCGCCTCGCCGCCGAAACAGAGACCCAAGTCTTTACGCCGTTAGCGCTCGATCTGGACTCGCCGCCCGGCGTTCAATCCGCCCTCGCCGAGCTCGTCAAACGCGGTCGACCGATCGACTTCCTCCTGCTTAACGCGGGGATGGTCCCCGGCAAAAAGCGCGTCCTCACTGCGGCCGGCGTCGAGGCGTCCCAGGCACCATTGATCGGCCATCATCAACTGACCGTAGGCCTGCTCAACGCCAGACTACTCAGCCCCAATGCGCGGATCGTTATCGCTGGTGCGGAACCCGCCCGCGGGGGCGTGCCGATGTTCAGCTACACGGACCTCCCGACATTCGCGGCCACGTACCACCACGGTGACCGAACTGCTGCGGTAGAAAGCCTCCTGCGAAGCGGCCCGAACGTTCAGTACGCGCCCAACCGGGCATATGCCGACGCGAAGCTCATTATCGCTTGGTGGACCGCGGCGCTCGCCCGCCGGCTGCCCGCCGGAATGGCCGTGTACGCCGTTTCGCCCGGTTCTGCGACCAGCACAGAGGTGGTGCGAAACGCTGGCCCGGCGTTGCGATACCTCATGATCCCACTTGTGAACCTCATCCCCGGCATGAATCAGACGCCGGAGACCGCGGCGCGTCGGTACCTGCAGGCGTCAGAGTTCGGAACCGACGTCTCGGGGCTATTTTTCGCATCGGCACAAGGGAAGTTCACCGGTCCAATTGAGGTGCAGCGCCAGTTCCATCTTCACGATCGCGACAGTCAGGAAGCCGCTTGGCAGGCGGTCGTCAAGGTTTCCGGAGTCGACGTATCCTCCGGATCCAGTAGCGCGGTTTCCTAAAGCTGCGCTCGTCCTCGTTGAGCGCAAGCGCTAGGCTGATAAGCGCTGCTGCGCAAAACCCCAACGTCTTCGCGTTCGTGGCGGAGAGGGGGAGATTCGAACTCCCGAGACCTTTTAGAGTCTGCTCGCTTTCCAAGCGAGTGCATTCGACCACTCTGCCACCTCTCCGCGAGCCGGGCCGGGCGTGCGACCTCCCTCGGTTCGGGCTCCCGTTGCGGACTCTTGCCGGCGTGGGCGCCTACACCACCCCAGGCTCGCTCGAAGCGTCGGTGAGGACGGAGGTGGCCCGTAAGAGCGCTGCTTGTAGTTCGATTGCGGCGGTCTGTTCGGCGAGATCGGTCCGCACGAAGGCCGTCTCGAGCGTGCGCCCGACCGAGCTCAGGCCGTGGCGTTCCATCACGACACTCTGCGCCCCGGCGGCGAGGGCGTGGGCACAGCGATCGGCGAGTTCGACCGTCCCGGATGGCGCATAGGTCGTGAACGAGATGGGGTCGAGCGATTCTTGCGCGCCGACGGTGTCGAGTGGGAAGAGCACGCCCTGTTTCGACCAGGCGACGCACGCCGTCGGATGCGTGTGAATCACACAACGGATATCCGGTCGCGTGCGATACGCGGCCACGTGCAGCGGAAGTTCGCTCGTCGGTCGCTGCGACGGATCGACGGGCTGCCCCTCGGGCGACGTACGCACGAGTTCGTATTCCTCCAGCGCCCGCAGTGAGCGGCCCGAGGGCGTCACGAGCAGCGTCCCGTCACCAAGACGAACGCTGACGTTTCCGCTCGTCCCATATACCAAGCCACGCGACCACAAGAGTGCGGCATAGACGACGATCTGCGCGCGTGCTTGGGATTCGGTCAAATGGCAGCCGGATGCCAGATCGTCTTGGTCTCGGTGAAGACCACGACGTCCGTCAAATCTTGCGCCTCCTCCGCGAACCAGTCGGCCGCCGAGAGCGCGCCGACGGTGCGCGTGCGCTTGAGATTGTCGGCGGCCAGGCGTTCGAGTTCGGCGGCGAAGGGTGCATCGAGACCGTAGGTCGCCAGGGCATTGATATCCATGTGCCGTGCCAGGTGGGGAGCTAGCTCGATGCGCCGTCCGGTGAGCAAGTTGACGGAACCCGCCGGCAGATCGGAGGTCGCGATGCACTCGGCGAAGATGATCGCCGTGCGCGGATCCGCCTCCGACGCGATGGCGAGCACCGTGTTCCCCGGGACGAGCACCGGCACAATCGCGGAGACTAGGCCGAGCAGCGACGGATCGTCCGGGGCGATCACCCCGACGATGCCCATCGGCTCGGGCGTGGAGTAGCTGTAGTACGGACCGGCAACAGGATTGCGCGAGGAGACCACCGCCGCGTACTTGTCACACCAACCGGCGTACCAGAGCACGCGGTCGATGGCCGTCGTCGCTTCACGCAGCGCTGCCGGCTCGTCCAGCTTCATGCCGTGTCGCAGCGCGTCGACGAACTCCGCCCGGCGCGCCTCCATCATCTCCGCCAGGCGGTAGAGTACCAGGCCGCGGTTGAGCGGCGTCGCTGCCGACCAGCGTTCGAAGGCGGCTCGCGCGGCGACTGCAGCGTCGCGGAGGTCTTTGCGCGAGGCGCGGGCGACGTTGGCGCGATCGTCCTCGCTGCCGACATGGTCGGTCCGGCCGGATTCCGAGCGAACGAACTCGCCGTTGATGAAGAGCTTGTACGTCTTGCGAACGTCGAGCCGCAGCGGCTCTCGCGTCTTCGACACGGCGCGTTCTACGACGGCCCGGAGATCGCGCCCTCGTTGCCCCTGCCGGGCATACGAGCGCATCTCCGGCGCCAGATGACGGGTCGCGGTGTAGCCGCGGCGAACGCCCCACAACCACCACCGACCGGAGAGCAGCATGGCTACCAACGTCAAACCATTTCTTACCGACGTCCAGGAACTGCGCCGCCGCGCGCGCACCCATCTCGAAGAAGGGGCGGTCACCGAGGGAAATCGCGCCGACGTCGAGACGTCGATCGAGATTCTGCAGAACGCCCTCGCCACCGAGATCGTCTGCGTTTTACGCTATAAGTTTCACGCCGTCGCGGCGACCGGCATCGCAAGCGAAGCGATCAAGGAAGAGTTCACGCAGCATGCGGTCGAGGAGGAGCAGCACCTCGACTGGATCGCCGAGCGCATCAATCAGCTCGGCGGCCGGCCCAACTTGAACCCGGAGGGGTTGCTCACGCGCTCGCATTCCGAGTACGTCGAGGGACAGAACCTCGTCGACATGATCAAAGAAGATCTCGTCGCCGAGCGCGTCGCCATCGAGTCGTATTCCGAGATGATCCGCTGGTTCGGCGACAAGGATCCGACGACGCGCCGACTCCTCGAGAGGATCCTCGAGATGGAAGAAGAGCACGCCAACGACATGCACGATCTCTTGGTCTCGCACGAAGGTCGCCCGATGCTGCAAAACTAGACCGGTTTGCACGAACTGGTCTGCGTGCGCCACGGACGCACCGCTTGGAATCGCTCCGGACGTTTTCAAGGACAGACCGATGTGCCGCTCGACGACGAGGGCCGCGCGCAAGCGCATGCCCTCGCGTCGTTTCTAAGCGCGCTCTCCTTCGACTTTGCCGTCTCCAGCGATCTCGGCCGGGCGCGCGAGACCGCGCAGATCATCGTCCACGGGCGCGCACTCGAACTCGCGCACGACGCGGGGTGGCGCGAGATGCGCTTCGGCCAGTGGGAAGGTCTGACGTGGGCCGAGATTACCACGCGCTGGCCGCACCTCGAGCGCGAGCAGCAGACACAACCGAAATTCTATACCCCCGAGGGCGGCGAATCGTTCGACGATCTCTGTCTTCGCGTCGCTGATGCCGTCGCTCGCGCGACGGCGCAGATGCCCGAGGGCCGCATCTTGGTCGTGACGCACGCGGGGCCGCTCCATGGGCTCCTGCGGGTCCTGGAAGGCGCAACCAACGCGGAAGCCCTCCACGTCCGTTTCGACCCCGCCAGCGTGACGCGCTTCTCCCAGCTGGACGGCCGGTGGCGCCTCGACGTGCTCAATCAGACGGCCCCCGAGCCCTCGCCACCGTGAGCCGGGGCCGTACAACGGAGAAGGCGGCCGTAGACGCGTAAGAGGCGCCATGCTGTCCGCCGACTTTCGCACCACCATCGCTCCGCTCGACGCCGCCGCCGCAGCGGCCGCGCGCGTACGCGTCGACCAGCTCACCAAGCCACTTGGAAGCCTCGGGCGCATCGAGGAACTCGCGGTGCAGCTGGCCGCAATTGCCGGGGAACTGCCGCAACACGCGTACGAGCGGCGCACGATCCTCATCGGCGCGGGCGACCACGGCGTCGCCTGCGAGGGCGTGAGCGCCTATCCGGCGGAGGTCACGATGCAGATGGTCGGCGGCTTCTTAGCGGGATTTGCCGCGATCAATACGTTCGCGCGCGCGGTGCGCGCGGAGGTTTACGTTGCGAACTTCGGCGTGCGCGAACCGCTGGCGGCGCATCCGCGGCTGCTCGACGTCAACGTCGGTTACGGCACGGCCAACCTCGCGGTGCGTCCGGCGATCAAGCGCGACGATCTCGAATACAATCTCGCCGCCGGCGTAGCCGCCTTCGACGAAGTGCGCGAAAAAGCACCGTTCGACGTCCTTGCACTTGGCGAGATGGGGATCGGCAACACGACCAGCGCATCCGCAATCGTCGCCGCCTTCACCGGTAAGCCGGCTGGCGCCGTGGTCGGGCGCGGAACCGGAGTCGACGACGTGCGTCTCGAGCGGAAGATCGCCGTCGTGGAGCGTGCACTCAGGCGCATTCAAGATTTCACCTGGGACGAAATTGCAAGTGAAGTCGGCGGGTTCGAGATCGTGGGCCTCGCCGGTGTGATCCTGCGCGCAGCGCAGGCGCGCATCCCCGTCGTCCTCGACGGTTTCATCGTTGCAGCGGCTGCGCTGATCGCGCGCGCGATCGCGCCCCAGTCCGTCGGCTATTGCATCGCGGCGCACCGTTCGCAGGAGCCTGGACACGTCGCAGCGCTCGAAGCCCTCGGCTTGCGGCCGCTTTTCGACCTCGAACTACGTTTGGGCGAAGCCAGCGGTGCCGCCCTCGCGCTGCCGATGGTCGAGGCGGCGGCGCGGATGATCCGGGAGATGCACACCTTCGCCGAGGCGGGGGTGGCAACGAAAGAAGAGGTGGGAGTGGCGCCGTCGCTTGGGGTAGCAGGCTGAGGCAGACGTGAAGCGCGTCGTCGACGCCTTCATCGGCGCGCTCGCCTACTTCACGATTCTGCCGGCGGGAAAGAGCGGTCCGCCGGGTGCGGACGCCCTCGCGGCGCTTCCGTACGTCGGTGGGCTCATCGGTGGGCTCGCCGGCGCGGCCGCCTGGGGAGTCTCGTACGTCTTAGCTGCCCCGCTCGTGACGGCGGCTGCCTTCGCAGCCTCGATCGTGCTCACCGGCGCACTGCACGTCGACGGCTTTTTGGATACGTGTGATGCGCTCTTTGCGCGGGTGACGCCCCAACGGCGGCTGGAGATTCTCAAAGATCCGCGCCACGGAACCTTCGCCGTCGCCGGCTTCGCTGTCGTCGTGATCGTTTGGCTCGCAGCAGTCGCCGGAATCTCCGCCCCCTATTTGCCCGCCGTCCTGGCGTTTTGTGCGGCGCTCGCGCGCTGGGCCGCCGTGCTCAATGCGCTGCTCTATCCCGACGCTCGCGAGCCCGCGAATTCGCCGGCACTCGCGAGCAAGCCGCCCGTCTTCGTCGTCGGGATCACGGGCGTTCTGCTTGGAGCGGCGGCCTGGTGCTTCGGGCTCCCGTACGTCCTGCTCGTGCCGATCGCTGCCGGCGTTGCAGTCGTCCTCGGACGGGCATTGAAGACCGCGTTCGGCGGCATGACGGGTGATCTCTACGGTTTCGTCATCGTACTCTTCGAGACGGCGCTCTTGGTTGCGATGGGCACCTTGTTGGAGAACGTCACGACGTAGTTCAGAGCGCGACCGGTGAGAGACGCGTCGATCGCAGTGGGCCGCTTGCGCGAAGGGCGCAAGAGCGAATTCCCGCCAAGTGCGGCGGGGCGCCCAGGTAGGTGTTCGTTTGAATGTACGCGTCGTGAATGCCGTCGCCGGTCGCACTCACCCGTCCCTCGAGAACGGTGTCCGTGCGCACCGGCTTCCCGCCCGCGATGACCTCACTGTGCGCGTCACCGCGTACGACGATCTGCGGTTGCGCGGCAGCGACCACGAACTCCTGAACCGCGACTGGTACGGAGATCGTCGTTCCCGCCAGGGCACTCGGAACGTTCAGCTCGTAGACGGTTTTCCGAGACTTGCCCTGTGCTTTGGCCTGAAACGCGCGTGCCATGTTGTAGCAAGCGACGGCGGTATCGCCGTAGGGAAATTGGAGCTCGCCGTCCGGAAGGCGGCGAACGGAAAACGCAACGGTCGATTTGTTCGGCGCCGAGACTTCGACGTCCGAGCGACTGGCCGTATCGGAGGTAACGCGCAGGCGTTCGGATGTCGACGACGTTTCGCCGGATGCCCGTTCCGTTCCGACGCCGAGGTATTCGAGGGTCGTAGGGGCCGAAGCGGCGTACGGCGGGGCCGCCAACGGGGAGAGGAGCGCCGACAGAACCAGCGCTGCACGACAACTATGATCCGTGTAATGTGACATGGCAACAAGCCTCCCTTGTGCCAACCGGGTAGAGCACGATGCTCTCACGCGCGGCTGGGGCAGCTCTGTGAGGTCCATGGCACGGAATCCGGCCGGCGTCCGGCAAAGAGACGTCCGGTGGAGAAGATACGCGTACGCAACCCCATCGTCGAACTCGACGGCGACGAGATGACCCGGGTGATTTGGCAGGCAATCCGGGAGAAACTGATCCTCCCCTACCTCGACGTCGATCTGCGCTACTACGACCTCGGCATCGAGCACCGCGATGCGACCGACGACAAGGTCACCCTCGAAGCAGCGCACGCGATCAAAGAGTTCGGCGTCGGTGTGAAGTGCGCAACGATCACACCCGACGAGGCGCGGGTAGAAGAATTCCACCTCAAACAGATGTGGAAGTCACCGAACGGGACGATTCGCAACGAACTCGACGGCACGGTCTTTCGCGAACCGATCATCTGCAAGAACGTACCGCGCTTGGTCCCCGGCTGGACGCATCCGATCGTCATCGGCCGCCATGCCTTCGGCGACCAGTACCGGGCGACGGACATTCGCGTCCCCGGCGCGGGGAAGCTCACCTTGACGTTCGAGCCGGCAGACGGAAGCCCGCCGATCCAACGCGACGTCTTCACGTTCAAAGGGCCGGGCGTAGCGCTGTCGATGTACAACGTGGACGAATCGATTCGCGGTTTTGCGCGCGCCTGCCTCAACTACGGCTTACTGCGCGGCTGGCCCGTCTATCTGTCGACGAAGAACACGATCCTCAAGACCTACGACGGGCGTTTCAAAGACATTTTCGAGCACGTCTACAACGAAGAGTTCCGCGCGCGCTTCGAGTCCGCGGGCCTCACCTACGAACATCGGCTCATCGACGACATGGTGGCCTGCGCGCTGAAGTGGTCGGGGAACTTCGTGTGGGCGTGCAAGAACTACGACGGCGACGTGCAGTCCGATACGGTGGCGCAGGGTTTCGGATCACTCGGCTTGATGACGTCGGTCCTGATGACCCCGGACGGCAAGACGATCGAGGCGGAGGCGGCGCACGGCACGGTGACACGCCATTATCGCCTCTATCAGCAAGGCAAAGAGACCTCGACCAATCCGATCGCCTCGATCTTTGCTTGGACGCGCGGCTTGGCACACCGCGGCCGCGTCGACGAGACGCCCGACGTCGTCCATTTCGCGGAGACCCTCGAACGCGTCTGCATCGATACCGTCGAAGGCGGAAAGATGACCAAGGACCTTGCGATCCTCATCAGCCCGGCGGCGCCGTGGCTCACGACCAACCAATTCCTCGACGCCCTCGACAGCGAGCTCAAACGGCGCATGTCGTTTCAACAGGTCTCCGCGTAGCGGAGTGGTAGCCGCGCCGCTCCGCTTTAGTACGCGCAGCGGAACGTTGCGTACACGTACGGGTATTCCGGGCGGTACCAGTTGCGGAAGCTGCGGCGCACGAGATTGCGGGAGGTGACCGGCGAAGCGCCTTTGACGACGAAGTGCCGCTCGTCGAAGAAGTCGGTGGAGTAGCGTGGGTAGGTCGGCATCGGTTCGAAACCGGGGAGCGGCCGGAATTCGGTCGACGTCCACTCCCACCCGTTGCCGATGAGGTCGAGGACGCCCCAGGCGCTTGCGCCTTGCGGCGAGATACCGACGGGTTCCGGATCGAAGCGCCAGAAATCGAAGTTGCCGTGCGCCGAGGTCGGCGGCTCCTCACCCCACGGATACGGCCGTTCGTCGCCCTCCGGGGTCCCAAAGGCAGCGCGGTGGTATTCGGCTTCGCTCATCAGGCGCGCACCAGCACCACGCCACGTACAGAATGCGTCGGCTTGTGCTTTGGTCACGTAGACGGGCCAGGTCATCGGCAGCGGCATCTCCTCGAACATCCCCAGCAAGCGGAATTCGCCGCCGTTCGGGACCCAGAAAGGAGGCACCGGCCCACCGTCGTCTACGAATTCGAGATACTCGCGATTGGTGACGTCGTTGACGTTGACTTCAAACGCAGGCACGTCCACCGTCTGTTGCTCGAACTCGTTGTCCCATCCGAAACGCAGCTCGTCGCGGCGTGCACCGAGGGTTGCCGTCCCTGCGGGGATGACGACGCGGCCGGTGTTTACCGGCTGTTGCTCGCGATAGATGCCGGCGCGCCCGGCGACGTGCTTGCGTCCGAGCGGGAGGCGGTGCAACATGTACAGCAGCGTCTCATGGTGCATCTCCTCGTGTTCGAGGATGGTGTAGACCGCCGCCGCACCGGCAAGTAACGGGTTTGCGTCATCGGCGAGCTCGGCGCCGGCAAGCGCCGTGAGCACGGCGGAGTCGCAGGCTTGTGCGAAACGCGTGATCTGCGGCCGCGACGGCCATTGCACCGCCGCGCGCGTCGCGGTTGCATCGTCGGCCCGGTCGGGATCGATCCCCCGCTCGAAGAGTTCTTCGAGGGCGGCATCGATGGCGGGCGCTCCGAGCGCTTCTCGCACCAGCTTCTGAAAACTAAACGCCGGGATGTGTCCGTCGTAAAAGGCGACCGGAAGCCGCAGCGGAATCGGGCGGTCGAAGTAGGCCTCGGAGCGCGGAATGTTCAGGAGCGCGAACGTGCGGTTGCGGTTGCGCAGGTACCATTCGCGCAACGCACGACGATTGAGCGTAGAGCGGCTTGCCGGCGAGATCATGCGGAAAGAACCTTACACACCGCCGCCCTAGCCGACCTGCGAGACGGCACTCCACGATCGCAGGAAGCGGTCGATGTCGGCGGCGGGGCGTCCGGCGCAGAAGAGGTATCCCTGGGCACGATCGCAGCCTTCGCGGCGAAGGAACTCGACTTGTTCGCTGGTCTCGACACCTTCGGCGACGACGGCGAGCCCGAGGCTGTGGGCCATGCCGATGACGGCGCGCACGATCGTCTTATCGTCGGTTTCGCGGGTGATGTTGCCGACGAAGGAGCGGTCGATCTTCACGGCCTCCACCGGGAAACGCCGCAGATACGAAAGCGACGAATAGCCCGTGCCGAAATCGTCGAGGGCGATGTGCGTACCGAGGCGGCGCAAGTCGCGCATGATATCGATGCTGTGCCCGGCGTCGGCCATCGCTGCGCTCTCGGTGATCTCCAGCTCGAGCAGCGAGGGTGGATAGTGGGTGTCTTCCAACGCGGCTTGAACTTGCGAAGCCAGCGTCGTCCCATGAAATTGCCGCGCGGAGAGGTTGACGGCCAAACGCAGATCGCCGAAACCGGCGTCGTGCCAGCTCTGCACCTGCGCACAGGCATCACGCAGCACGAACTCACCCAAGGTGACGATGAGGCCGCTCGTCTCGGCTGCCGGGATGAACGTATCGGGGCCGAGCAGGCCGAGGGTCGGGTGCTGCCACCGGACGAGCGCTTCCAAGCCGTAGATGCGGCGCGCGCGCAAATTGATGATCGGCTGGTAATACACGATGAACTCCCGCCGCTCGAGGGCTTTGCGCAGGCCTTTTTCTTGACTGAGCCGCGCACTGACGGTGGCGTTGAGTTCGGGTGTGAAGAGCGCATAGGTATTGCGGCCGCGCTCTTTCGCCTTGTACATCGCGATGTCGGCGTGTTTGATGAGGGTTTCGGCGTCCTTGCCGTCGCTCGGCGAGATCGCTACGCCGATGCTGGTCGTCACGTACTGCTCGAAGCCGCCGACGTTGAACGAGCTGTCGATGGCGCGCAGGAGGCGCTCGGTGACCGCGATGACCTCTTCGACGTCGTTGGGTTCGTGCAGCAGTACCACGAACTCGTCGCCGCCCATACGCGCGACCGTATCGGCGGAGCGCACGCAGCTCAGAATGCGCTCACCGACGAGTTGGAGCAGACGGTCGCCGAGCGCGTGTCCGAGTGAATCGTTACTGTCCTTGAAGCGATCGAGATCGAGGAAGAGGACGGCGCACGGATGATCGGCGGAGTGGTCGGAGGCGAGTGCTTCGGCCAGCCGCTCGAGGAGCAGCACACGATTAGGCAATCCGGTCAGCGAGTCGTAATAGGCCAACGAGCGCAGATGCGAACGCACGCGCCGCCGCTCGATCGCACCGCCGATGAGCACCGTCATGAGTTGCACGAGGTCGCGATCGGTCGCTTCGAGCGCTTCGCGACGCGGCGTCACGCTGGCGAAATTCAATGAGCCGTATCGCTGGCCGGCAACGTCGATCGGCGCGCCGACGAAAGCGCCGATTGGGGACTCACCCGGCTGCGGCTCGCCAAAGAACGGTATCCCGTCGAGGGAGTCGAGAGCGAGTGCACCGTTGGTGGCAATCGCGAGCCGGCAGATACGCGGTGGAATCTCCGCGGGCGGCTCATCGGCTTCGCGCGGCCGCATGTCGACCACGTGCGCGAGGACGTCGCCGTCGGCTGAGTCGTAGATCGCGCCGAGCTCCATATCCAGAAGCTTGCAGCCGAGCTCGAGGGTCGACATGATCTGCGTCTCGTTGGCCGAGTTTTGCGCGGCGGCAAGGTAGAGAGCCCGGATGCGTTCGTGTTGCGCCCGCAGCTTCTCTTCGCTGCGCAAGATGTCGCGGTGGAGGCGCTCACGGTCTTTGTCGACCGGTCGCGTCGCGCTCAGAAGATAGTCTTCGCCGTCGAAATTGATGGCGACATACCGCGTCTCGTAATACCGCGTCTCGGAACCGACGCTGAGCTCTTCAATTGCGTTGAGGAGTTCCCCCGAGCGCAAGACCTTGCGCAGCTCGGCCTCATCGCCGCCGAAGACCTCGAGCCGGGAGCGTCCGACCAGGGAAGCCGCGTCTGTGCCCGCGAGCCGGGCGGCGGCGGCGTTGACGGCGACGATGCGCAGGCCCATATCGGCAATGACCAGGGCGTCGCCGATGTCCTCGGCGATGCGCTCCCAGAACCTGGGGTCGATGAGGCGCTCCACTTAAACGGTTTCGACCTGGAACGCAGCAGGGCTTAGGACGGCCTGCCCACACAAGCGCACGGACCGGTTAAGCTCTCGTAAACGGCCATCTCGTTGGCTTATGAATTGAAGTACTCGCGCAGCCCACATATGCCACCTTCACGTCCAAAACCCGACTCTTTATACCCGCCGAAGGGAGAACTGGGATCGAAGCGGTTGAACGAGTTGCACCAAACCACCCCGGCTCCCAGGCGCCCAGCGGTGTAGAGTGCCAGCGCACCGTTGTCGGTCCATATCCCGGCGGAGAGTCCGTACGGCAGGTTGTTTGCCC
>DATJTD010000217.1:0-8343 GCA_035503775.1 Candidatus Acidiferrales bacterium | reverse complement strand
CGCTAGCGTCGGGGAAGCTCAGCGACGTGACGTCGCTCACCAGCACGAGCTTCGTGCTCGCCGGAGTGGGATGCAGGGGAGCGGCCGGAACGTTTGCTTGCGGCACGACGGGCGGCTGCATCGGCGCGGGGTTCGTCATCGGCGGGGTGGAGGTTCCGATGTTGCCGTTGCAGGCAGCTAGAACGGCCACGAAGGCGGCCAAGCAGAGATGCAGACGAGTCACAGACGGGCGCATTACTCTCATGCTTTTGTCTGAAGGATGGCATGTGCCTCCCGCCGTGCACAAGCTTTATCTGCTACTCATAAAAACGCGAACCAAATGAAAGGAGCCCGCATGCAGCGCACGCGGGCTCTCTCATTTTTGTGCCGCGTCCCGGTCGACTACTTGATCTCGACCTTTGCGCCGGCTTCTTCGAGTTTCTTTTTGATCTGCTCGGCTTCGTCTTTGGGAATGCCGGTTTTGACCGCTTTGGGCGCGCTCTCGACGAACGCTTTCGCTTCGGTCAGGCCCAAGTTTGTGAGTTCGCGAACGGCTTTGATGACCTTGATCTTCTCCGCACCGAAGTCGGTGAGGATCGCGTCGAACTCGGTCTTCTCGGCGGCCGGTGCTGCGGCTGCGGCTGCGCCGCCTGCGGCTGCGACGGCGACGGGAGCTGCGGCGCTGACGCCCCACTTCTCTTCGAGTGCCTTGACGAGTTCGTTGAGTTCGAGGACGGTGAGTTTTTCGACTTGGTCGATGAGTTCGGCAACTGCCATGATGTCAGATACTCCTTATTGCTGTGACTCGGCGAGTTGCTTCGCACGAGCATCGAAGACGCGGACGAGTCCGCTGCGGTTGGCACTGAGAACGCCGACGAGGCCACGCATCGGGCTCGTGAGCAGACCCAGCAATTTGGCTTGAACTTCCGCTTTGGGCGGGAGGCTCGCAAGCGCGTCGACCTGCGTGGCATCGACGACTTTGCCGTCGATGTAGGCCGCTTTGATGTCGATCTTTTTGACGTCGTCCGAGAAGGTCCTGAGGGCCTTGGCGGGTGCGACGGGATCTTCGCCACTGAAGATGATGCCGGTCGGCCCGGCGAGGAAGGTTTCGAGTTGTTTTGCCAGCTCTTCACCGGCGGCGATCGAGAAGAGCGTATTCTTCACGACGGCATACGTGCTGCCGTCTTTGCGCAGCTCGGTGCGCAGTTTGCTGATCTCGCCGACGCTGAGGCCGGCGTAGTTCGTGAAGAACAGATGCTTGGCATCGCCGAGCCGCTTGCGCAGCTCTTCGATCGTGGCTTCTTTCTTTGCGGTAGGCATAGGGTCTCTCTCTAGGTGTGCCCTGAAAAAGAGCGGCGCTCCAATCATGGTGATGAGCGCCCATATACCGCACGGCCGCCAGAGCGGGACCGTCTGAATGGTGGTCGATCATCCTCGGTAGGCGCTTGCACATTACCCGCCCGAGGGCGGACCTACGGTCATCGGAGCCGTCCGCTATCTTACCTTAGGCGGCGCGTGGCGTCAACGTGGCCGAGAGAGCATTTACTAGCCGACGTTGCCAAGCGAGCCAAGGAGCCGGTTGGGCGTACGCCTGAAGCTGAGCGTCTGGTTTTTGCGACGATGGTGCCGAGTCTTTGCGCCTCGAGGGCATAGAAACGTACGCGGACGACGTTCTAGACGCCGTGCAAAGCACGGAGCCTCAGCGAGCAGCTCCTGACGATCCGGCGCCTTCGGTGGCCTCGCAGAAACTATACGGAGGGTAGCGCCTCTGCGGGCGTCGGTGTCGGCGACCTCAGGGATGCCGCTTCGCGCGCCAGCCATGAGTTCGGAAACGTCGACGCGTGACGTAGGGCATACTCGGTGAATACGTCGGCGCCGGTGAGACGCGAAAGGCGGATGGCCGTGTCGAGCGCACGCCAAACGTAGTCGATTCCGCGCCATATCTCAAAGGCGTGAGTGAGACGCTCGATCGCCCGCATCGTATCGTTCGAGTACAGCGCGACGAGGCCGAAGGCATACGCTTCCTGTGCGCTGCCCCGATTATCGTGCCCCCAGAGGGTATGCGGTGAGAGGGGCGGCAGTTTCTTTTTGTAGGTTTCGAGGAGAAGTCGAGCGCCGCTCGGATCCGCTGGCGCCGTCACCTCAGCAAGACGTAGCAGCGCAATGCGCTCTCCCCCACGCACCCGCGACCAGTCAAAATGTTGAGCGAACGATTGCGCCTGATCGAGTTCTTCTGCAGCGAAGAGCCGCTCGTTCATCTCGGTCGCGAGCGACGCGCGCTCGCAAAAGATCAAAATACGCCACGGCGCGGACGGCGCAATCTCAGATGCCTTGCGCAGCAGACGGAAGGCGCGCAGATGGTCCCCCGCCAGCGCGATACATCGCGCGACGTGGCGGAGCGTCGTGAAACGCATATATTCGGTGTCAGACGTCCAGTGAAGTCTTTGCTCGCGTTCAGCGATGCGCTCTGCCAACTCGCGCCGAAACAAGTCGCTGCAGAGATCCGACAGCACTTGAAGCAAGGCACCTCGTAACCAGGGTTCATTCTCGCCGGCTTCGTCAAGGACGTTCCACGCCCGCTCATAGTAATCGATTTGGTCTTTGTAGTGTCCCGCAGCGCCGGCGATGACCCCCAGCATTTCGAGAGATCGCGCTTGCCATTTCGGCGTAGGAGCAATGAGCCGGGCTTGCTCGGCCATCAATGCGCCACGTTTGAGGCCTTGGCGCGCCCACGCCACTTTGCTCTCGAGCAAATCGAGTTCGGCCTCGAGGCTGCGATCGCGGCTTGAGTAAATGTACGCCTTGGCCTGGCACAACGCGGTATCGGTAAGCTCATCATCGCCGAGCAGATGGTGCGCGGTCGCGACGACGACGGCATATTCGCCTCGCATCGCATCGGTGGCGGCGTGGCTGGCATCCAACGCCGCCGTCAAGCGCTCCAGTGCGTCTTCGGGGCGCTTGAGACGAAAATGGCAGCGAGCTGCCAGGATGGCCGCCTCGAGGGAAGGGTTATTGTGTAGAGTGTCAAGGCAGGCGCGTACCTCGGCGCGGTCCCATAACGAACGGGCATCGGCAAAAGACGCCGGCGCCAACGGCGGCGGCTGTAACCGGACCACGTTCAGACCACGTGCCAAGCAGGCGACCTCCGAGGTTAAGTTACAGGAAGTTGGGACGACTTCGTCAGCGGCGAAATCGCCCCTCGCTCTTCCTGTCTACGTCGGCCCGCCGGCAAGGCGTCTTAACGAGGCCTAGTCCGAGACGTGGTCCAGAGGATGGTCTGAAACGTGGTCTTGGGAGCTCACGAGTCCCCCTGACGGGACAAATGCTGACTGACCATTTGCGCAGGCTGCAAGAGCCAATAGCGAACCGGTCAGCGCGAATAGCGCAAGAAACCGTGACATGGCGTACCTCTTTCATCGAGCGGCCTCCATGCCAAAAAGTAAGGCGTCCTTGCGTTGTAGGGCTTCCACCTAGTATTCTCGGCCAACCTTTTATCATATCTCGTATTAAATTTCGGGAATGCCGTCCCGACTTTGTCAAATAGCTGTAAATGGCGGCCTGAGTGTCACGAACGTCTGTTCGTATGGCTGATGAAACTAGCGCCTTACCGCAACGGTGAATGGCGACGACAACCCCACAGATCGGCGCAACCGCGCTCTAGAGGGAGCTATCGCGGTCCCATTCGAGACGACCGAGAAGCGCGTACTGACGAACATCGTCGGCTGCCTGTGCATCATGCGAATGCCGGTCGACAACCGCTACAACGGCCTCGACTTCGCCGTCACTCAACCGTCCAAGCATACGCGTAAGATCGCCTTGGTCGATACCGCGGGCGGAATCGATCTTCATCAAAACGAGATAGGCCAGGGGAATCACGCGGAGGCCCGTGGTGTCAAAGACCGCGGGCGAGGCAAAGGCTTCTCGTCCCCAGTCCTGGTCGGTGGAGATGAGATCGACGATCACCTCGTCTCTTTCCCATTCCTGTCCGTAGAGGCCGAGCGTAGACGTCGTGAAATGCAGATCGGCTCGCTTCACCCAACCCTGCTCACCAAGTCGACGCACCGAAAATGCGAATTGCTCGTGCTCTACGAGGAAGTCGATATCCTTCGTCATTCGTTCAGGCGCGTACGCACGCGTCGCGATTCCGTCCACAACCATAACCGGAATCTCGCCAAACAGATCGCCGAAGTTCATGGGCACCCGCGCGCGAGGAAGTTCCATAAGCCGCGCGAGGTCCGAGCCCGCTCCTCTCGATCGTTTGCGCAAACCACGATCGAGATAAAAGCGCCGTCTATCCTTGGCTTCCCTGTAGTCAGCCATGTAGCGAGGATTCCACGCCGTGGAAAAGTGCCCCGCCGCGGCCAGCCTCAAAAGGAGACGCTCCTCAACGAAGCGCCGGGGCTGCCTCCTTGGCGATGGCTGAAAGGCCGTCGTGCATGGCGTCTTCGCCCGCTTCGTCGGCGTCTTCCGAACGGCTCGTTCCGAGCGTTGATCCGGCGGCGACGATGCGCTTACTGACGACGTCGAAGCAACGGTATGAGCAGCGAGCGCGCGCGTTGTAGACGGTGAACCCCTCGTACGGAAGGCTCGACCCGTTCACGAGGGCATTGGCGACCAGAAGCCGCTCGGCGTGGTAGACGGCGGTGACCCACACCAGCGACGCATAGTCGACCGAGACACTGTCGTCGAGGAGACGCGCCGCGTCCAGACGCGCCTGCTCGTGATAGGTCACGTCGATGGCGGACGGGTCCAACGTCGCGACATCTCGCTCCGTCAGCGCCCCCGCCAAGAAATCCTCGGCGTCGTCTTCGAGCGTCGAAACGTTGCATGCGACCGCAACGATCGTCGTCGGGTGCGCGAGCGCCGCGCGGCCGGTGAGCACGCCGGCAACAACGAGTCCACCGGCAAAAGCGAGACGGTTCACGACTGCGTCAACTTGTCGACGAGGTCGCCGGCACAATCGTCGATCGCGGCGCGGCGCATGAGCGAGGCCGGCTTGAGCGAAGCTCCGGTGGCCGCCTGCTCCGAATCCGAACCCTCGGCCGTATCTGCCTTGCTGATCTGCGACGTGGAGACGTTGATGAGTTCGAAATCTCCCTCCGCGTCAACCTCGCTCGAAGTGACGAGCGCGCCGTCCGTCTGACTGACGTTGAACGTCAGCTCGACGTGAAGAACGTCGGTAGCGCCGACGATCTTCCCGAGCTGTGCCGCCGTCGCCGGATCGGCGTAGGCGCTATTGGAAAAACCTTGCTCCGCAATGACCTCGGCGATCCGCGTCCGGCTGACCAGCGTGTACCCGGGAAGCTGTAGGATGCCGTGCTCCACCCGCGTCGTGAAACGGTCGACGTCGTCTTGCGTCGCCTGATCGCCCGGGCTGACGAGCAACGCGATGCGAACGGCGGCCGCCGCCGCTTCCGGCCGCCAGAGCAGGGCGGCAGCGACCCCGGCAATGATCGTCTGACGGCGCGTCAGCATCATTGCTCCAGGTGAACGATCTGACCCGCCTTCACCGTGCCGCTGATCTTCTGCGCGATGGACGAGCCGTCGGAAATCGAGGTGATCTGCAGCGTCCCCTTGGGGATCTCGCTCGAGATCATCTTCCCTGGATTGTCGGGATCGGGGAATTCCTTGACGTCCGCGGCGGTAAACATCATTCCGACCGAGACGCCCTTACTCGAACCGATATTGAGGACGATCGCGTCACCGTCGATGCCGACGACGTGACCCGAGATCGCCGGTTCGCTCGGCGCGGCGGGGATAGCTACTTTCTTTGCGACGTCATCGGCGACGGCGCTAAAGAGCTTGCCGAGGTCGGAGCTCTCGAACTGCTGGCTCGAGTACGTTCCGGATCCGTAGTCCCCAGCGCCGGTGAGGTTGACCGACGCGACCGTCGCGCTTCGATCGTCCTCGATGCTTTGCACGATCCGGCCCGAATTCGCCTCGACGATCCGAACGGAGACGGAAAGCTCGGTCTTCGACGTGCCGAGCGAACCACCGCCAATAAAGGGAATGTGCGGCATGAGGCCGCCTCCGCCCATCGTGCTCCCGCCGACCTTCCCGAATTGCGTGATCTCTCCGATGATGAGATAGCGCACGCCGAGCATCTGTCCGATCTGCGCCTCCGTCGCCGGCGTGACGTCCCCTTCTTGTGAGATCCTCTGCTCGGCGAGCACCTGTTGCAGGTGTTGGCGATCGACGACCGACAGCGTCCCGAGATCGACGAGCCGGTCCGTCAGCAGATCCGAGAGCGCCTCGCCCGGATCGAAGCCCGAGCCGCCCCCTCCGCCGGAGGCGCTTGCACCAAAGCCATACACCGCAACCGTCGGCGGCTCGGCGGCGCGTGCAATCGCGACGTCACCAACGGCCGCGAAAGCGGCGGCGACGATGAGAAACAGGGTCTGCTTCATGATCCGGACACCCCGCAAAACAAAACCCGTGCTGGTCGCTCGACCAGGCGAGGGCGTGGCTTCCTCTCTCGGCAGCGCTTAGCCTGCTCCCTAGTACGAGTAACGAATAGTAATGATCACTAATCGTTCGCGGACCGGAAGGAGTCGCGTCCCTCGCTTGGACGCTCAGTGGACGCTTCGCTTGTATGGTGGCGGGAGCTACCGCTCTCATACAAGGAGTCTTCATGCGATGCATCAGCCGGGCCGCAGCATTGGCCGCGGTCTTTGCGCTTACGCTCAACGGATGCGGAGGAGGATCGCACGTTCCTCCGGTGACCGCCCCGCTCGCGAATCAGGCGAATCAGCGCCAGGCCGTCGTCCAAGAGGCGTCGGCGCCGCACATCGTCGAGCCGGTTCTCAGTCCGGCGGGCCCGTTCGCCGTGGAAGATCTCGGTCCGCTTCCCGCAAGCGCGCCCGTGAAGATCAACATCCTTCTCTACTACCGCAACCAAGCCGCTCTCGATCAGTACGTGAACGGCCTGCAGAGGCGCGGCTCATCGTCGTTTCATCAGCGCCTGACCCCGGCGCAATTCGATGCGGAGTTCGCGCCGACGGCCGCTGCGCAAGCGCAAGTCGAAGCGGCGCTGCGCGCGCAAGGCATCACCGTCACGCGCGACTATTCGAATCACACGTTGATCGAGGCGTCGGGGCCCGCGTCGGCCGTCGAAGCGTTCTTCAACACCAAGATCGATCAAGTCCGTGAGGGCGCGTACGGCGTACGGCATATGAACGTCACGCCGGCGACGGCGCCCTCGCCGCTAGCGGCCCTCATCAGGGATGCATCGCTGCACAATCTCGACTTCGTGCTGCACGACCTCTCGACGCCGGCGCCGCCGACGCCCACTCCCACCCCGCCGGCGCTCGCGCCCGACGATAACCTGAGTCCGGATAAAAATCCGACGCCGAAACCCACCAAGACACCCAAGCCGGTGAAAACCCCAAAGCCGACGCCCACTCCGACCGCCCCTCCGCCGACGATCGCACCGACCTCGCCTCCGGCGACCGTCGCTCCGACGCCGACCAGTCCGCCGACGTTCCCAGACTGCATCGGTCACCCCGCGGCGGCGCTCAACGGCCCGTTCACCGCTGCCCCGATCGAGCCGCCGTACGTCGGTTGGTTCCCCACCGGCGTCGCCAAAGCGTTCGACTATCCGACGCAGCACGGCTGCAACGGTGAAGGCCAAACCGTTGCCGTCGTCGCCGGCCCCTTCAATCCGAGCGACATCGCGACATACTTGCAGAAAGCCGGCGTCACCAACACCGGGAGCTACGTAAACGTCTACGGCAACAACATCGGCTCCATCGACACCGAAGGGACGCTCGACGTCGAGACGATCGCCGGCCTCGCGCCCGCGGCCAACATTCGCGACTACGACGTCGACTTCGCCTTGAACGGTACCGACGCGGCAATTTCCGCCTACGAGCAAGCGATCACCGACGGCGTCGAAGTCGTCAACTCGTCGTTCGGCGAATGCGAGTACGTCGAAGACGGATCGTTCGCCGACGAAGCAAACCAACTCGCAGAACAGGCCAACGCACTCTACATCACGTTCAACGCCTCATCCGGAGACAACGGAAGCACCGGTGACGGCTGCTCCGGTCAGCCCACCGCCGACACGCCGGCGGATTCTCCGAATTTCACGGCAGTCGGCGGCCTGAATTTTACCGACAACTCCACCACCGGAGCGCTGACGAGCCTCAGCGGCTGGAACCTCTCCGGCGGAGGTGTCTCGACGTTCTTCCCGTTGCCGGAATTCCAGGAGAGCCAAGATAACGGCGGCCTCCCGGTAGCGAGCAGCGCAGGCCGCAACGTTCCCGACGTCTCGCTTCCCGCAACCTATGCCGCCATCTACGACCCGGAGAACTACAGCGGATGGACGCTCTTGGGCGGCACGTCATGGGCGTGCGCGGAGTTCAG
>DATJTD010000216.1:0-15967 GCA_035503775.1 Candidatus Acidiferrales bacterium | reverse complement strand
ACGTTGCATTCGACGCCGCGCCGGCGCAGCAGCATGGCGAGCCGCTCGGACTTCTCGATCGAGCGCGTGCCGACCAGCACCGGGCGGCCCTTCTCGTGCTCGGCGATGATCTCGTCGACGACAGCGCCGAATTTGGCGTTCTCGGTCTTGTAGACGATATCTGAGGCGTCTTTGCGCGCGATGCTCCGGTTGGTGGGGATGACGACGACGTCGAGGCCGTAGATGTCGCGGAACTCGCGTTCCTCGGTCTTCGCCGTACCCGTCATCCCGGCGAGCTTCTCGTACAGGCGAAAATAGTTTTGGAAGGTGATCGTCGCGAGCGTCTGATCCTCGCTGCGCACCTTGAGACCTTCTTTGGCTTCGATCGCCTGATGAATGCCGTCGGAGTAGCGCCGCCCGTACATGAGGCGGCCGGTGAACTCATCGACGATGATCACCTCGCCCTCTTTGACGATGTACTGCTGGTCCTTGTGAAAGAGGTTCCACGCCTTGAGCGCCGCGTTGAGCTGATGGGTGAGCTCGAGGTTGCGCTGATCGTAGAGGTTGCTGATGCCGAGCAGTTTTTCGACTTTGGCGACGCCCTCTTCGGTGATCGGGACGGCGTGCGCTTTCTCGTCGACGGTGTAATCGACGTCTTTCTTGAGCCGCGGAAGCAGTTGCGCGAACTTCTGATAGAGGTCGGTCGCCTCGGAACCCCGCCCGCTGATGATGAGCGGTGTGCGCGCCTCGTCGATGAGGATCGAATCGACTTCGTCGACGATGGCGTAATAGAGCTCGCGCTGCACCATGTCGCCGAGCTGCCACGCCATGTTGTCGCGCAGGTAGTCGAAG
Organism: Candidatus Acidiferrales bacterium; assembly: GCA_035503775.1. GTDB lineage: Bacteria > Vulcanimicrobiota > Vulcanimicrobiia > Vulcanimicrobiales > Vulcanimicrobiaceae > DATJTD01. The sequence continues at coordinate 15,136 of DATJTD010000216.1, read as the reverse complement.
CCGACTTCGTTGTTCGTGACGTAGGTGATGTCGGCGTTGTAGGCCGCGCGCCGCGCCGCCGGGTCGAGGTCGTGCTGGATTACGCCGACGCTCAGGCCCAGGAAGTGATAGAGCGGCGACATCCACTCCGCGTCGCGCTTGGCGAGGTAGTCGTTGACCGTCACCACGTGCACGCCGCGTCCGAGGAGGGCATTGGCGTAGACGGCGAGGGTGGCGACGAGCGTCTTCCCTTCGCCGGTCTTCATCTCGGCGACGCGTCCCTCGTGCAGCACCTGTCCGCCCATGATCTGCACGTCGAAATGGCGCATCCCCAAGACGCGTTTGCTCGCCTCGCGGCAGACCGCAAAGACCTCCGGGAGGAGTTCGTCGAGTTCGGTCCCTTCGGCGAGCGCGGCTTTGAATTCGGCGGTCTTGGCGGCAAGTGCCTGATCGTCGAGCGCGCTGATTTCGCCCTCGAGCGCATTGACGGCGCCTACCGTCTTGCGCAGGCGGGCGACTTCGCGTTCGTTCCCGTCGAAGAGGGACTTCAAAAATGCCATACGAGGAGATAACCGTTCGCCGGAGCCGGAAGTTACGCTTCTCGGCCCTAGGGCCCGGACGAAGCGGGGGCGGTGACGGCCGTGGCGGGGATGGGCGCCTGCACGTGCGGCTGCCGGAAGACCTCCAGATAAAGCACGATTCCCAGCACCAAGAGACAGCAGACGATGGCCAGGACGGTGAGGTCGCGCCGGCGGCGGCGCTTCGGGCCGCCGGTCGTGCGGATGATAGGACGGCTCATCGAGGACCGTTCAGATGGAGTGCCGGTACGGATGGAGCAGCTGGGTGGTTGGAACGTGTTGCAGGAGAGCACCTACCGTCATGAACTGATAGCCGGCCTTTCGGAAGCGGGCGATGACTTGGGGGAGCATCGCGATCGTCGCCATGCTGCCGCTGTGCATCAAGACGATGTCGGGAGCCGTTGCGTGCAACTCGACGTAGCGCGCGAGTTCGCCCGGCGGGACGGTTCGCCAATCCCCGGGGTCTTCCGTCCAAAGGATCATGCTATACCCCGCTCGTTGCACGGCGCGCGCGGTCTTCTCCGTAAAACGGCCGTGCGGCGGTCGCATCATCGTGCGAATCGCGGGATCATGGACGTAGCGTTCGAGCACCTCCGCGCCGGCCTCCAACTGGTATTGCACCCCTGCGGCGTCGAGTTGATCGAAACGCGCCGGATGCGAAAGCGTGTGGTTGGCCACCTCGTTGCCATCGCGCTCGATGCGCGCGGTGATCTCAGGAAAGAGTTTGGCGTCGTTGCCGATCAAAAAGAACGTCGCCGGCACGTGAAGATCTTGCAGTAAGTCGAGCAAGAGCGGCGTCGCAACCGGGTACGGCCCGTCGTCGAACGTCAGCGCGACCACCTTCGCATTGTGCGAGCGGTCGAGCGGACCGCGATCGTGCAGCAGGCGGCTCACGCGCGCGTCCAGCGCCGATGAGAGCAGCATATGCGCGTCGGCGGTCGGCTCGATGATCGCCGGCAACGGCGGCGGATGCGTACGATCGAGCTTCTCTCCAGCCAATGCGCCGAAGATCAGCAATCCCAAGACGGCGGTGATCCACATGGACCGGCTACGACTCACTTTTCAGCCGAAGCCTGCTTCTGTGGGGCGGCGTCGTAATCGCGCCCGACGATCACCGTGACGTCGCTGCTCGGCGTTGCCGACGGCGTCGGCGTATCGATCGAGACCTCCGCCGTCTGCAGCGCAAGTGCCGAGCGCACGCGTTCGCCGGCGAGCGGCTGTTTCGTCGAATGCACGTGAATCTCGGTGGTATCGTGGTCGAACGAGTCGGCGTCGGCGACGCTGGCGATCTTGAAGCCTTGCGCCTGCAACTCGGAGGCCAGCTTCCCCGCGATCCCCGGTTCGCCCGTCCCGTTCTGCACGTCGACTTGAATCGTCGACGGCGGGATCGCCGCCAGGACCTTCGGGTCGACCGGCGGCGACGTCGCAACCGGCGTGACCGGATCGAGAAAGTACTTCTGCACGAGTTGCGCCTTGGCGTCGTCGTCGGCAATCAAGACGTCGCCGCAACAGTCGAGCTCCTCGTCACGCAGGTACGGCACCTGATCGGTCTTGACCGCGGAGAGATCGATCGTTGAGAAGGCATTGGCGATGCTCACTTCTTCGGCCGGCGTAAAGTCGGTCACGACGTTGCGGTTGAAGACACCGATGAGCTGGTTGATGTGCATCAAATCGTTGAACTTCTCGTTTTTGAGCTTGTTGATCGCGATGCGGATCACTTGCTGCTGGCGTTTGATGCGGCACGGGTCGCTGCAGGCGTCGTGGCGGAAGCGGCTGTACGAGACGGCCTGGTCGCCGTTCATGTGATAGAGCTTCCCACCGATGAAGTGGATGTGCAAGTGCCCCCACGTATCGTCGTAGTCCATCGTCTCGTCGGGAACCACGTCGATCCCGCCAATCGCGTCGATAACCTCTTTGGTCGCGTCGATGCGCAGGGTGACGTACCGGTCGAAGCCGCCGGGAAGCCCGAGAAAATCGGCAACCGCACGCTCACTGGCCTGTGACGATTTCACCAGGCTCGAGCCGCCCTGCTGATAGGCGGTGTTGATCTTGTCCTGATGCCCGTCGGGGAACGTATAGAGCGTGTCGCGCGGGATGGAGAGGATGTGGATCGACGGGTTCGGGTTTGCCTCGGTCGGAAAGTCCAGCGAGAGCGCCATGATCGTGTCGCTGCGCGCGCCGGCCGAGTACTCCTGATCGTTCTGATCGTAGTTGTAGTCGATTCCGAGCAGCAGTACGTTGATCCGGTCCTTGCCGAAATAGTTCTGCGGCGGGGGAATAAAAATTTGGCCGAGGGTCGTGATCGGATTCTGCTTGCGCGCGATCGAACGCTGACCGACGAAGACGCCGAAAGCGACGAATCCGACCGCAACGGCGAGAAAAAACGCTACCGTGGCGTAGTAGACGGTACTGTGAACGCGCTTCGCGCGCGGGCCATCGTCTCTTGCGCTCATGCTACGCTCCCACGAGCTCCGGTGTGCGCACCAGCGTGCCGAAAAAATCAAAGGCCGTCGCCCCGGAGAGCGTTACCTCCACGAACGAACCAATCGGCGCGTCGCCGGTAAAATAGATTCCGCCGTCGACGCCGGGAGCCTCGCCCATCGAGCGTCCGACCAGCGCGTGCCCCGCTCCAAGCGCTCCGCGAATCGGATCGCTCTTGCGCAACGTCTTACGTTCCTCGACGAGGACGCGCACCGTCTCGCCAACGCGCTTTGCGCGTGCGCGCTCGGAAGCGAGGCGCTGCGCGTCGCGCAGGCGCAACAACCGCTTGCGCTTCTCGCGCTCGGGGACTTGTCCATCGAGGAGCGCGCCGGGCGTTCCCTCTTCCCGGCTATAGGTGAAGAAGCCGACCCGATCGAGCTGCGCGCGCGCGATCCACGCTTCGAGATAGGCGACATGCTCCTCGCGCTCGCCGGGAAAGCCGACGATGAAGGTGGACCGCATCGTCATCCCCGGGACGCGACGGCGAAACTCGTCGATGATCTCGAGATAGCGCTCGCCGTTGGAAGGCCGCAACATCGCGCGCAAGATCTCCGGATGCGCGTGCTGTAACGGCATGTCCATGTAGCTACAGACTTTGGGTAAGGTCGCCATCGCGTCGATGAGCTCGTCGTCGACGGTGGCCGGATAGAGGTAAAGCAGACGAATCCACTCGATGCCGTCGATCTCGCTCAGTTCCCCGAGGAGTTCCGCCAAGCCGCCGCGGCGCGTGCCGCGATCGCGCCCGTACATCGAGGTATCTTGCGCGATGAGGATGAGCTCTTTGGTACCGCCGGCCGCGAGCGCACGCGCCTCGGCAAGCACCGACTCACGCGAGCGGCTGCGAAAATTCCCGCGCAGCTGCGGGATGATGCAGAAGGTACACGGGTGATCGCAGCCTTCGGCGATCTTGAGATATGCCGTCGCGCGCGGCGTCGTGACCAGGCGCGGAAGAAAATCGTGTTCGGGCTCCGCCTCGAAGCTGAGCCGCACGGGCGCAAGCCCGGCGCGTGCCTCGTCGAGCACCTCCACGATGCCGGCATAGGCTCCCGTTCCGACGACGCCGTCGATCTCCGGGATGAGCGAACGCAGCTCTTCGCCGAACCGCTGCGAGAGACACCCTGCAACGATCAGCTGCTGGCCCGGACGTTTGGCAGCGGCATGCTGCAAGATCACATCGGTCGATTCGGCTTTGGCCGGATCGATGAAGGCGCAGGTGTTTACCACCACGGCGTCCGCCTCAGCCGCCGTCGGCGCGAGTTCCCAACCTGCCTCGCCGAGTTTGGCGATCATGACCTCGGAATCGACCAGGTTCTTTGCGCAACCGAGGCTCACGAACGAAACGCGCCGTGATGCGTGGAGTCCAGAGAGCACTAGCGGTAGTTCACGAACTGGAGCGGCAGCTCGAAGTCCAGCCCGCGCAGCAACGCGATCGCCTGCTGCAGATCGTCCTTCGACTTCCCCGAAACCCGAATCTGCTCGTCTTGATACTGCGTGCTCACTTTGAGTTTGGCGCTCTTGATCGCCTCGATCAACGGTTTACTCTTCTCCTTGGGAATGCCGGTGCGCAGGGTGATGACTTGGCGCACCGTCCCTTGAGCCGCCGGCTCGACTTTGCCGTAGTCGAAGGACTTGGTCGAGATGCCGCGTTTGACCGCCCGCGTCTGCAACATGTCGATCACATTGCGCAACTTGAGCTCATCGTCGCTCACGATCGTGATGCGCTCGGGCGTCGACTCGATCGACGTCTTGCTGTTCTTGAAGTCGAAACGTCCGGCGATCTCTTTGCACACCTGGTTCAAGGCGTTGTCGAGTTCTTGCGCATCGATTCGGGAGACGACGTCGAAGGAGCTGTCGGCCATCGCTATTGCGCCAACGTGAACGAACGGTCGACGACGTCGCCGCTCGCGCCCATCTTGCCGAGGTCCTTACCATTCACGCTGATGTCTACCCCACCCGCGTTGCCCACGCGCACCGTCGCCGTCTTTCCGCGAAAGACGCGCTCGGTACCGGCATCGAAGACCCCTTCCATCCGGTTGGTCCCGTCCACGATGACGCGTAGCCAGGAGCGATCGTCGAGCCGCACGGCAAGGCCGGGACCGGCCGGCGGCGAGGCCGGGAGGGCGTGGGTAGCCGGCGCGTTGGCCGTAGCCCCGCCGGGGGCCGTGATTGGATTGATCGGCGCAATGGTTGGAATGGGCGTCCCCTCGGCGATGATCGCGGCTTGAGTCGACTTCTGTAGCTGGTAGTAGTTGTACCCGACGAAGACGACGAGCAAGACCGCAATAGCACCGGCCCCCAGCAGCCAGAGCGAAGGGCCGCGCCGGTCGGAGATGTAGACCGGCTGCTTCGGCGCCTCCGCCTTCGCTTCGGCGGGGGCGGTCCCGTTGTACCGGGCGACGGCTTCTTCGGGATTGAGGCCAAGAAAACGAGCATAGGTGCGCACGAAGCCGCGGACATAGACGGGTGCGGCAATAGAGGCCCAGTTCTCCTCCTCGATGGCCTGGAGGTAGAGCGAGCGGATGTGGATTTGATCGGAGACGTCCGAGAGCGAAAGGTGGCGCGACTCGCGCGCAGCGCGAAGCTCCTCCCCGAGCGCAGGCATGCTTGGGAGTTTGCGTTGACAGGTGACTATCCTGTCCCGTACACTTGGGCCTGCCCATGGAAGAGCGCAGACGAGTAGTTGCAGCGATGAGCGGCGGCGTGGATTCCGCCGTGGCGGCTGGGTTGCTCTCCGAGCAAGGATTCGAGGTCGTCGGCGTGACGATGAAGATGTATCAGCCGACTCGCCCGGCGCATGCCAAGTCTTGCTGCGGCGCGCAAGACTTCGACGACGCCCGCCGCAGCGCGGCGATCCTGGGCATTCCGCACTACGTCCTAGACTTCGAGGAGACGTTTGCGCGCAACGTCGTCGACCCGTTCGTGCGCGCGTACCGCACCGGCCGCACCCCCAATCCGTGCGTCGCTTGCAACAACTTCGTCAAACTCGGCACGTTGCGTACCTTTGCGCACCGGATGGGCGCTCGTTACGTCGCAACCGGTCACTATGCGCGTGTGGAGCATCAACCCGACGGAGCGCACCTCTTTCGCGGCGCGGACGAAGGAAAAGATCAATCGTACGCGCTGGCGCAACTCGCTCCACAACAGCTAGCCGAGCTCTTGCTGCCGCTCGGCGCGATGGAGAAGGCGCAGACACGGGCTCACGCCATACGCCTCGGCCTTCCCGTCGCCGAGAAGGCGGATTCGCAAGAGATCTGCTTTGTGGAAGGAGGCGACTACCAAACGTTGCTCACTCGCGACGACTCGCCCGAACCGGCCGGCACGATCGTTACAACCTCGGGTAAGCCTATCGGCGCACATACGGGAATCTCGCGTTTCACCGTCGGACAGCGGCGCGGCTTACCGGCTACGCACTTCAACGACGGACCCCGCTACGTCACGCGGATCGACCCTATGACGAACACGATCGTCGTCGGGCGCGAAGACGAACTCGCATCGTTCGGGCTGATCGCAGATCAGGTGAATCTCATCCGCCCCGAGCGCTTCGCCGGCGAACCGCTTCGCGTGCGGGCAATGACGCGCTACCGCTCTCCACTCAATTCGGCGCTGGCCTGGATTGAAAACGAAACGCTTCGCGTACGTTTTGACCAGCCGGAACGGGCCGTCGCACCGGGGCAGCTCATCGCGCTCTACGACCCGGAAAGCGACGAAGTGCTCGGCGGTGCGACGATTCGTGAGGCGGTGTAATCAGACCGCTGTTGCGAGCGGCATCTCCGGGCGCAGGTTCCAGTACGTGTCACGGATGACGGGACGGAAGCCGGCGCTGATGACGAGCTCTTCGAGTTGCTTGCGCGTCGCTTCGTTGGTGGAACCGGCGTCGTGTACGACTTGCTCTTCGAGGATCGTGCCGCCCATGTCGTCGCATCCGTAGTAGAGCGCCAATTGGCCCATCTTGAGACCGGGCGTCAGCCAGGAGGCCTGCAAGTGGGGGAAATTGTCGAGATAGAGCCGTGAGATCGCAAGCACGCGCAAGTACTCGAGGCCGGTCGATTCCTTCCCCTTGAGCGGCGTCTTGAACGGCACGTAGTACCATGGGATGAAGGCCGTGAAGCCCTGCGTCTGGTCCTGCAGTTCACGCAACACGTGCATGTGCTCGACGCGCTCTTCGACGGTTTCGATCGAGCCGAACATCATCGTTGCCGTCGTCGGAAGGCCGAGGAGTTGCGCCTCGCGCATCACCCCCAGCCACTCCTCCGGCTTCACCTTGCGCGCGCTGATGCGCTTACGCACACGCTCGACCAGAATCTCTGCGCCCGCGCCGGGCAACGACTTGAGACCAGCCGCCTTGAGACGCGCGAGCACCTCGCGCGGCGTGAGCCCTTCCACCGCCGCGAGACCGGTGATCTCCGAAACCGAAAGCGAGTGGATGTCGACGGCGGGAAACTCGTCGCGCACCCGGGCGAAGAGCTCTTCGAACCAGGGGAGCCGCAACTCCGGATTGACGCCGCCTTGAATCATGATCTGAGTGGCGCCCTGGTCGGCAGCCCACTTCACACGAGCCAGCACCGCGTCGTGCGACATGGTGTGGCCTTCGGGATGGTGTTCGGGGCGAAAGAAGGCGCAGAACGTGCAGTGCACGTTGCAGACGTTGGTGTAGTTGATCGTCGTATCGATCACGTAGGTCACGTCCCTGGTTGGATAGAGCGCCATGCGGCGCGCGTGAGCTGCGGCCCCGAGGTCGTGCAACGAGCCGTCTTTGTAGAGCAGGACGCCTTCGTCGAACGAGAGGCGACCGCCGGCGGCGGCCTTCTCGAGAAGACTAGGAATGGACAACGAGCACCTCCGGATCCACCGGTGGAACCGTCGCGATCGCCCCGATCGCGTGCGATTCGGTGAAGAAACGTCGTAAGCCGGCGCGCGCCTGCGCATCGAAATTGAAATTGAGCGTCTCGAAGTAGGCGCCGTAAAAGCCCGGTGGACGCGGATGCGTCGCTTGCGCGCGGGTCAGCACCCGATCCATATGCAGGGCGCCCCAGTTTTGCGCTTCGCGTAGGGCGCTCATCGCGCCAATTACCGCCTCATGATCGGCGGCGAGCGTGTCGCGGCGCACGGCCCAAACCGCATACACCATATCCATCCCCGTCCATGCGTGCCAGATGCTGCCGAGATCGTAGACGCGCTCGGCGGCAATCTTCAAGCGCGCGTCGATGGCACGGTCTCCGATGAGCAGAACCGCCTCGCCACGGTTGGCCGCGCCCAAGGGATCGGTGGTCTCGAGGAAGCGCGCATGCACCCCATAGCGCCGCTCGAGCAGCACGCGCAAGAGATTCCGCCCGCTTGCCGACTCGGTCGTTACCCAGATCGTCGCGCCGTCGAGGGCTTCGGGCGGCTTGGGGCTCACGAGCACGACCGACCATACGTCGCGCCGCGAGCCGATGCACACGTCGGGAAGCAACGAGAGCTCGTGCGCATGTTGCGCATAAAAGAAGGCGCTGATCGGGCTCAAATCGAGTTGGCCGCCGATCAGCATATGGTTCAGGCGCGAGGGGACGTCAGCGACCAGCGCCCCGGGAAAGCGAACGGTATCTTCGTCGAACGCCGTGTAAATTGGAAGGTCGTTGGTGTAGACGATGCGCCCGGCGCGCAGCATCAGCTGGCGACCGCCACGGCCGCGGTCCCCGGCGTCCAGTCGTACGGAAATTCGTCGTACGTGGAGTTCCGCCGCACGGGGAGATAGCCGGCCTGCTCGATGAGGCGGCGAAATTCGCGGTCGTCGACGTACTGGCCGGATTGCGTCCCGGCGCTGTGATAGATGCGCTCCTCATCGGTCGAGCCGTGCGTTCCGTCCATGTCGTCGGCGCCGAATTCGAGTGCCACTTGGCAGACCTTGAGCCCTTGGATCATCCAGTACGCCTTGATGTGGTCGAAATTGTGCAGCATGAGGCGCGCCGTGGCGAACATCCGGATGTCGTCGAGCCCGCTCGTCCAGCCGCAGTCGTTGAGTTCGTTGCCGTCGGGATGGAACGCGAGGGGAATGAACGCATTGTAACCGGGGGAGCGGTCTTGCGACTCGCGCAGCGCGATGAGATGGTCGATGCGCTCCTCGTGCGTCTCGATCGTGCCGTAGAGCATCGTCGCGTTCGAGGCAACGCCGTGGCGGTGGGCGATCTCGTGAATTTTCAGCCAGTTCGCCCCATCGACTTTATTCGGGCAGACGATCTTGCGGAAGCGCTCGCTGAAAACTTCGGCTCCGCCGCCGTTGATGTTGTCGAGCCCGGCTCGCGCGAGTTCGCCGACGACGTCGTCATACGAGAGCCGGTGGCGCTTTGCGAGGTAGTCGATCTCGGCGGCGGTGAAGAGCGAGAGCTGCACGTGCGGCAGGCGCTCTTTGAAGCGGCGCATGAGCGGCAGCCAGTAATCCAGCGAGAGCTGGCGCGGGTCGTGGCCACCGACGATGTGGATTTGATTGAAGTTCTCGCCGGTCTCCAAGGCCTTGGCGAGCACCTCGTCGGCCGACATGCGCAGCGCACCCTCTTCTTTTTCGCCGCGGGCGAACGAGCAAAACGAGCAGTGCGCGTAGCAGACGTTGGTGGAGTTGATGTAGCGGTTCAGCACGTAAAAGACACGCTTGCCGCTCTTGCGCTCTTTGGCCGTCTTCGCGAGCCGGCCGAGGGCGTGCAGGTCGTGCGTGCGCAGGAGCGCCAACCCATCTTGCTTTGAAAGGGGTATGCCCTCGTCGAGCTTGTGCTCGATCGAACGCAGAAGAGGGTCGGTTCCAAACGCCACGCCAGCTCCCATCTGTTGCTCCCGTCGCCCTCAAGCGTACGCCGGGACGGTAGAATCCGACAAGGACTGTAGTCCTACCCGCGCCGGGTGACGGCTATTCGCCGGTCGAGCCGCGCGTAGACCGTAATTGCAACGCAGAGGGCGACGACGGCTAAGAGGTAGCCGCCCAGGAGATCGGTCGGGTAGTGCGCTCCCAGCGCCAGACGCGACCAGCCGATGGCCGCAATCCAGGCGATCAACAGGGCGGCGATCACGCGACGAAGGGCCGTGGAGAGATCGCTGCGGGCAATGAAGTAGATCCACAGGCCGTAGAAGGTGAGCGAGAGGGCCGCGTGCCCGCTGGGATACGACGACGAGGTTTCATGGATAGCGACCCAGTGCGAGATCCGCGGACGCCCAAAGACGTCTTTGACGAGATCGCTCAGGCGCCAGGTGGCGATCAAGGTCACGACGCTCACGATCGCCGGCAGCAGCCACGCGCGCCGGACGAAGCCGAAGGTCAGCAGCGCGACGCAGAGCACCGCGTAGACCGGAAAGGTTCCCGCGCGCGTGAAGAAGACCGCAAGCGGGACGTCTTGGCCGATCAGGGGAGCCGCCGAGAGATCGAAGCTGCCGGGGGGCCGATGTGAGACGAAGCTGCCGAGTTGCGTGAGCCCCAGCCACGCCAAGATCGCGAGGACTGCCCGGGCGAACTCGCTCACGCGCCGGTCGCGAAGAGATCGGTCTGTGCGTCCTTGTCGCGTCCGAGGCGATCGGCAATCGTCTCGAGTTCGCCCAACCCAACGTTGATACGGCGAGGCTTGGTCCCCTCGTGCGGGCCGACGATGCCGAATTCTTCGAGTTGCTTCATGACGCGCACGGCACGCGGGTGCCCGATCGAGAATTGCGACTGCAACTGCGCGGTTGAGGCGTAACTCGTCTCGATGATAAACTTGGCCGCGTCGTAACAGAGCGGGTCGACGCTGCGCTGGCGGTCGTCTTCGTCGATCGGCGTCACCTCGACGTCGAGCAGATTGTCGGGGCGCCCTTGCGCCGCCCAGAAGGCGACGAGCCGGTTGACCTCCGCACCGGTGATGAGCGCGCCCTGCGCGCGCACGGGTTTGGGCGCGTCGATCGGAAGATACAGCATGTCGCCGCGGCCCAGGAGGCGTTCCGCGCCGACCATATCCAGAATCGTGCGCGAATCGACTTGCGAACTCACCGCGAAGGCGATGCGCGAGGGGATATTCGCCTTGATGATCCCGGTGATGACGTCGACCGAGGGACGCTGCGTCGCAACGACCAGGTGAATGCCGGTGGCGCGCGCGAGCTGCGCCAAACGGCAGATCGTGGTCTCGACCTTCGCCGGAGCGACCAGCATGAGGTCGGCTAATTCGTCGATCACGATCACGACGTACGGAAGTTTTTCGTCCGGATACTTCGCGTTGTACTCCTCGATCTTGCGCACGCCGGCCTTGGCGAAGCGCTCGTAGCGCGTATCCATCTCGCGCGTCATCTCGTGCAGGGCTCCGGCGGCCATGCGAGCGTCGGTGATGACCTCTTTGATGAGGTGCGGAATCCCGTTGTAAACGGTGAGCTCGACGCGCTTGGGGTCGATCATGAGAATCTGCACTTGGTCCGGGGTCGCGCAGACGAGCAGTGAGGCGATGATGCTGTTGAGGCAGACCGATTTGCCGCTGCCGGTTGCACCGGCGACGAGCAGGTGCGGCATGCGCCCCAGGTCGCCGAAGACCGGCCGGCCCGTGATGTCCTTTCCCAACGCCATGTTCAATGGGGGGATCGTCCCGCGCTGCGGAAGGGCACCGAGAATCTCGGAGATCGCAACGATCGAGACCTGTGCGTTGGGCACCTCGATACCGACGGCCGACTTCCCCGGAATCGGCGCCTCGATCCGCACGGAAGTCGCCGCCAGCGCAAGCGCAATGTCGTCGGCGAGTGAGGAGATGCGCGAGATCTTCACGCCGCGGTCGGGCTTGAGCTCGTAACGCGTGATCGACGGGCCGCGCTCGATGTGCACGACTTTGGCGATGACGCCAAACGAGGCCAGCGTATCCTCGAGCACGCTCGCTCGCGACGATTCGTCGACGTTCTGCAGCTGCGGCGGATCGAAGAGCGCGAGGTCCGGCAAGCGGTACGCGCGAGCTTGGCCGGCGGCCGCTGCGGGTTCATATTCACCGACGATGGCGCTCTTGCCGGCGACCGGCCGAGCCGGCGTCGTTACCGCCGCATCTTCCGCCAGTTCGTCGCCTTCGTCGTCTTCTTCATCGTCGTCGTCACCGTCGTAGTCGATCTCGTCGCCGTCGTCGTCGATCTCGTCTGCGTCGTACTCTTCATCTACGTCGTACTCGTCATCGTCTTCGTCGATTTCGAAGTCGTCGGCACCCGTCTCGTCCATGGGCTGCGCGACGGGTGTCGTGCGGCCGGCCGGCGGCGCGACCGGGACGAGCGCCGCGGAAGCCTGCGCCGGAGCGACCGTCGTGGTCCCGCGCCCGGCCGGCGACGGAAGATGAAAGGCTTCGCGCAGATTTTTGGGACCCGGGACGCGCGGGAGCGCCACCGGCGCCTCTTCTTCATCTTCTGCCCTGCGCGCACGCCAATCTGCAACGGCGTCGCGCAGACGTGTGTACTGCAGGATGCACCAGCCAATCACGCGTTTGACCGAGACGTTGGTGAGCGCAATCGTCACCACGAGCGTCGCGAGCACGAGCGTCACGACGGCTCCGGTACGACCAACCAGCGCCACGAGCCACGCGCGCAACGCGCTTCCGAACATACCGCCGTGTTGCCCAAAGGCCGCTTCGAAGATCAAAAAATAGCAGCACGACGCGCTGCCCAGCGTCGCCATCATGCGCGGCACGTCGATCTCGAGAAAGACGATCGCCCCCAAAAGCGCCACCAACAGCGGTGAGAGCCACGCACCCGAGCCGAAGAGGGCGTGCAATCCGTGCGCGGTCGCAGCGCCAAAGCTCCCCGAATAGTCGGGGCGCGCGAGTGCAATTCCGAGGACGAGTGCAAGACCAAATGCGGAGATGCCGGCGATTTCGAAGTTGAGGCGAGAGGCCGCTGCCGACCGCCGCATCGTCGTACCTGCCTTGCGGCGGACGCGTGCCATTATATCCCCCTTATCGGCGCGCGGGTCGCACACCTGTTCGCGTCGAACCCCGCGCGCACCATGTCTACGCCGACGATCGTCGTCCTCGAGGGTGACCAAACCGGACAAGAACTCCTCGTGGAGGCGCTGCGCGTGCTGCGGGCCGAGGTCATCGGCATCACGCTTGACTTCCGGCACTTCGATCTCTCGCTCGAACATCGCCGCGCGACGCAAAACGCCGTCGTCTACGAAGCTGCCGCGGCGATGCGTGCCAGCGGCTTCGGCCTCAAGGCCGCGACGATCACCCCGGAGACCAAGAACGACGTCGGCTCGCCCAACGCCATCTTACGGCGCGAGATCGACGGCAAAGTCATCGTGCGCACGGGGCGCCGCATCCCCGGCGTTCGGCCGGTTGCCGGCGTTCACGCACCGATCTCGGTGGTACGCATGGCCGTCGGCGACGCGTACGGCGCCAAAGAATGGCGCGAGGGTGAAGGTGAGAACGAAGTCGCCTTTCGCACCGAACGCATCGAGCGCGGCGTCTGCGGCGCGGTCGCCGAGTACGCGTTCTTGCACGCCCGTAAGATACGCGCCAAAGTCTTCGGCGGCCCCAAGTACACCGTCAGCCCGATCTACGAAGGGATGCTCAAGGAAGAGATGGACGCGGCGGCGGCGCGCTATCCCGATGTCACCTACGAACCGCAGTTGATCGACGCGACGTACGCCCTGCTCATCTCGAATGCCGGCGATGCGATGGTCATTCCCTCGCTCAACCGTGACGGCGACTGTCTCTCGGATCTCGTGATGCAGATGTTCGGTTCGATCGCCGGCGCCGAGAGCATCTTGCTCTCCTTCGACAAATCGCTGCGGCCGGCAGTCGTCATGGCGGAAGCGCCGCACGGAACCGCACCGCGGCTCTTCGGAAAGAACGTCGCCAACCCGATGGCGATGATCCTCGCGTGCGCCGCACTCCTTTCGTACGTCGAGAACCCGGCGGCGGCGAGCGCATCACGCGCCATATACGAAGCCGTTCTCGAAACCGTGCGCGCGGGCACGGCAACTTCCGACCTCGGCGGCCACGCCTCGACCACCGAATTCACCGATGCCGTCATCGAACGAATCAAATCCAAACTCGACGTCTGGGCGACGCTCTAGGCAAGGCCTCCTTGAATGAGGCGATTATAATCAACGAACGGTAGATAGAAAACGCCTGCATCAACTCTTGTATAACAGTTGATATTACTACTCACGACTCGTTACGTTTGACAATTGGCATGAAGAAGACTACGCTACGAGCGTGATGCAGCCGCGCCGGCACTTCGCCATTGCCGTGACTGCTGATGATGTTATCGAGTGAGGAGCGAAACCGTGAAGTCGTCGCCGCGGAACGTTTTGTGTTTTCTTGCGCTCGCCGGCATGGCGGGATGCGCCGGCGCCGGTTCCACACCGCCGTCGTTGCGCACGGCGCAAAGCCTCACGGTCGCCGCACCGAACACGTCGCTCCCGACACCGAGCAACGCGCCATGCCCCGTCGCCATTGTCCAGGCGCCGACCATGTACGTGCCCGCGCCTGGGGCCACGAACGTTCCGACCACGCCGGGGACGCTCATCATCGCCGATAGCTTGGCACGCTTTCACACACCGTACCTCGCCGCGCTCACGCCCGCGAACGGCGGCCCGACGATCCTCACGAGTCTCTTTACGCGGTTCCGTGGGCCGTCATCATCGTCCGGTATCGGCGTGCCGGCCCATACACGGCTCGCGGCTGCACAGTATCCGCAGCTAAGCCCGGGAACGACCTACCAAATCGTCTTCGAACGCGCCGCGACGAACTGCCCAATTACGGCACCCGTAGCCGGCTTCACCACGGCGGGGACGAGACCGACGCCGCCGCAGACTCCGACTACAACGCCGACGCCGATCTCGACCAACTGCCCGGTCTCCTCGCCGGCTCCCGGGCAACTTCTCTTGACGCCGCGGGACCAGTCGACCAATGTCTCGCCGAACATCGGTTTGATCTACGTCGCAGGTCCGATCGCAAGCCTGTCGCTGCAGCCGCCGACCGGCCCTCCAATTATAACGTTGACGATCATCGATCCGACAGCGGTGGAGCACTCGTTTAAGATACCGACGCTCGCGGCGAACACGTTGTACCGGGTCACCGCAACCGACACGTCCGCCCCCGGATGCCCTGGCTTCCAAACCTCCATCGGATCGTTTACCA
>DATJTD010000215.1:0-2901 GCA_035503775.1 Candidatus Acidiferrales bacterium | reverse complement strand
GACCACAAAGTAAATCCGTTTCAGCTTGAGATCGACTGCGGGATTTTGCCAAACGCCGCCTCCGAGCTTTTTGTATGGGTCTCCCGTCTTTGCGAGCTGCGCCTTTTCAGCTTCGATATCGCGATGCAGATCCTTACCGGTCGCATCCTTTGTCGCCCAAACCCCGACCGTATTTTCGGGGATCGTATCGAAATTCCAGACAAGCTTACCGGTCTCGGCGTCATAGGCGCGGAAGAAACCGCGGATCCCGTATTCGCCGCCGTTCGTGCCGATCAAAATCTTGCCGTTGACGGCTGTCGGGGCCATCGTTTCGCTGTAACCCAATTCAGGGTCGGCGATCTCCGTCTCCCAGACGACACTTCCCGTTTTCGCATTGAGAGCGACGAGCTTGGCGTCGAGCGTTCCGAAATAGACCTTGTCGCCGAGCACCGCGACGCCGCGATTATTGGGACCGCAGCAGTATGTCGTGATCGGCCCCATCTTGTGCTTGTAGTGCCAGTACTGTTCACCCGTCTTGGCGTTGAGCGCATAGACGTGATCGAACGACGTCGTGACGTACATGACGTCGCCAACGATGATCGGCGTCGTCTCGAGCGACTCCCTCACGTCCATCTGGAAAATCCACGCCGGATGAAGTTTCGCGACATTCGACGTATTGATCTGCTTGCCGGGATAGAAGCGGGTCTGCTCGTAGTTGGCGTTCGTGTGGAGGAACTGCTTGGCATCGCTCGCAGCGTTCGTCAGCATCTCCTGCGTAACAGTCGGAGCGGGTGCTTCGACTTTCGGCGCCTCCTTCTTGTGGTGTTCGATTTCCTGGGCAGACGCGGGGGTCAACGCGGCGCATGCAAGCGACGTGGACAGCGCCGCCGCATAAGCGTGGCTACTTTTTATACGGACCATATTGTCCTCGCTCAACTGAGGGGCTCAGCTCGCGCGCCGACACAGTGCCGAAGTTGAGTCGCGCCGAGCATTCCTACCGGTGCACGCTCCCATTAGTGTACGCGCCAGTTTTTCCCGACAATCGGGTATGATGTTCTAGGTATTGAGACCGTTATCGGAGCATCGTTTCCGGGACAAAGTTTGCGCGCTAATTATTCGCCTGCGAATTATTTGCGTTTTAGATGCCGATTCCCGATCGCCACCGCAGCTCACTATTTCAGTGCGCGAAGTGTCCAGCGTTGCCCGTTGGAGCCGAGTTCGAGAATGCTCAACGGCGCTATATCGACATGCCAGAACGATGCGGGCCCTGCGGCGATTGCCGAGACCAGTGCCGCGCGGATGACGGCTGAATGCGAAATTGCGATAATATTTTCCTCTCGTCGCAACGCGGCATTCAGCCAAACTGCCGTGCGTGCGATGAGCGCTTCCACGCTCTCTCCGCCATGTGGGGTGGCTCTTGGATCAGAAAGCCAGCTCTTGAGAGCCTCCGGTTCGCGCTCTGCGATCTCATTCAACGTGCGCCCTGCCCACCGACCGAGATCGAGGTCTCGCAGCTCTTCGTCGATCACCGGCTCGAGGCCGAGCGCCATCGCCGTTTCCACCGCCCTTGCCGCCGGGCTCGTCAGGGCTACCCCCGAGCGGCGCAGTTCCTTGGCAACGGCCGCGGCATCTCTTTTCCCAAAGTCGTCAATGCCCTCGTCCAGGGGAAAGGCTGCGGCCCGGATGGCAGGGGTCGAGGCATTAGCGATTAACGTGAGGCGCGACTGCATGCTGGCCGGTTGGTTACATTGACAAATTTATGGCCTGGCTTATGGTGACGCGCGCATCGTCATAGGCAGGAAGCCGGTGAGATTCCGGAACGGTCGCGCCACTGTATTCGGGGACGGATATACCGTCCATCGAAAGTCAGACCCTCCTATGATCAGCGCCGAAGCTTGAAACGGGACGCGTAATCCCAAGGAGGCACTTGCCTATGTCACAATCTGCAATCATTTCGGACGCCTCGATAGGCGCACCTATCCCTCTCAAAGAGATTTTGCCCTGGGCGGTTTTCGCCGGATTGCTGTTCGTTCTCGCCATGTACTTCGTTGGCGTCGAAGAAGGCGCAACGTCGATCTTCAATAGCATGTATGTGCACGAATTCGTGCACGACGGACGCCATCTCCTCGGCTTCCCCTGCCATTGACATCGGGGAGTTCCAGACATGGGAAGTCTACTCCTGCGCGGCATGATTGCCGGGCTGATCGCTAGTTTATTGGCATTCGGATTTGCGAAGGTGATCGGCGAACCTCAGGTCGACCGCGCCATCGCGTTCGAGGAGGCGTCGCATACGCCCGCGCCCGGCGAAGTTGCGGAACCGGAGATCGTCAGCCGTGAGGTCCAGGCTAGCGTTGGCCTTCTAACCGGCGTCGCCCTGTACGGGACTGCGCTCGGCGGGCTTTTCGCGCTGGCCTACGCATTCGTCAGCGGCCGTCTTCTTCACCTTTCGCCTCGAAGCACCGCGCTCGTCATCGCAGCGGTCGGCTTTCTGGTGCTCTATATCGTGCCCTATCTGAAGTACCCGGCGAACCCGCCCGCAGTCGGAGCATCCGAGACGATAGGCTACAGGACGCAGCTTTACTTCGGGATGATGGTCTTCTCGCTCTTTGCGCTAGCCATTGCCATCAGCTTTGGACGGCAAGCCTTCGACAAGCTCGGCGGTTGGACCGCGGCAATTCTCGGAGCTGCGGTCTATCTCGTGTTGGTCGTCGTCGCTGCCTACGCGCTGCCGGTGATCAACGAGGTGCCTGAGAAGTTCCCTGCAGACCTGCTTTGGAACTTCCGCGTCGCCTCGTTGGGTACTCAGTTGATCCTCTGGGCGGCAATTGGATTGCTCTTCGGCTGGCTCATCACCCGCGATCGCGAAAGACTGGCGCACTAGCGTCCGCGCCGATGTTCAGAATGCAAAGTGGAGGCGCACCG
>DATJTD010000214.1:0-3243 GCA_035503775.1 Candidatus Acidiferrales bacterium | reverse complement strand
ATGTAATCACCGGCGACGAAGAGATCCTCGTAGGGCGTGGCCTTCGGCGCCGGGGTCGGCGTCGGAGCAACCGTCGGAGCCTCGGTCGGCGCCGGGGTGCTCGGCGGCGGCGGCGGCGTCGGCGGGATATAGCGCACGACGACGAGCTGCCGGTCGGGCACCCATTGTACGTACGCTCCCATGCCCTCGGAGATCACGCGGACCGGGACGACGACGTGGCCCTTGTAGATCTCCGGCGGGACGTCGAGCGGGCGCGTTTCGCCGTTGATGACGACCTCGGGCTTGCCGACGGTGACTTTCACGTCCGCGCCGGGCTTGCTCACGTCGACCGTCTTGCTGGATGCGTCGTACGAAACCGTCGCGCCCATTTGCTCGAACATCGAGCGGAGCGGGATGAGGATCGTGCCGCCGCGGACGAGCGCTGCGAGCACACGGCCCTGTTTGAGCTTGTCCGGCTTCGTATAGACGTGATGGTCGTTAAAGAGAATCGGGATCTGCCCCGACGGCGGGGAACCGAAGTTCGCCGGCGGAGCCGCGGTGGTCGAGCTTCCGGCCTGCGCGATCGCGTTTCCAATGTTTCCTTGCGACGCGGAGGTCGGAGCTGCGACCGCGTTAAGTCCAAAGCCGGCCGTCAACAGCGCGGCGAGGACTCCGGTGCTCAGTCGCTTCAATGTTTCCTCCTACTAGAATCGTAGTAGCGATGTACTATGCCGTGTTGCGTCGGGGGTCCCAAACACTAAAAAGCTTGGCCCACCCCGAGACAAACCTAGGTAGTCTGTTCGGGAGGCCGTTTGCCCCCCCTGCAGTGATACCCATGGGGGCGGCCATCTCGTGGCCCTAGCCCGAGCCGAGCTTTTCTTCGAGCTTCGCAAGAAACTTCGCATGTTCGATCAGATAGCGTTCGTGCGTTCCCTCGGCGACGGCTTCGCGCTCGTCGAAGACCGAAACCGCAAAGCTCAAGCGGGGGCCGTCGACCATGACGACCTCGACTTCGGTGCGCACGATGAATCCTACCGGGACGGGCTTGTGATGTTCGAGGTCGATGTGGGTCGCGACCGAGACCAGGCCGGGATCGAGTACCGGTTCGATGCACGCTAGCGCGGCGTTCTCGATCAGCTGGACCAGAATCGAGGTGGAGAGAACGTCGACGCCGGTATTACCGGACTTCTCGGCGGTCATCCACTCTTCGACGCGGGTTTGGA
The DNA here is from genome assembly GCA_035503775.1 of Candidatus Acidiferrales bacterium. Lineage (GTDB taxonomy): Bacteria > Vulcanimicrobiota > Vulcanimicrobiia > Vulcanimicrobiales > Vulcanimicrobiaceae > DATJTD01. Next base: position 2,041 of record DATJTD010000214.1, on the reverse strand, counting down.
GGCTGTACGCGCGGCCGATCTCCAGTTTCGCGCTCATGCCCGGGGAGAATACGCGGAAACCTAGCGTGCTCCTAGCGTGGTTCCGGGAGGGCAGAAGATTATCAGGATTAGCCGCCACCCTAGGACTTTGTGTGGCGGTGAATCAAACCAGGCGGGTCGCGCGTATCCGGTGTGAAGCCGATCCGCCACAAGCAAAGGGAGTAACATGCAGTACCAGCGAGCCGCCGCCTACGCTTTGGGGGCGGTCCTGACACTCAGCGCCTGCGCTCGGCAGGCACCGCAACAGGTGCCGCCGCTCAGCGTCGATGCTGCCGCAGCGCAGCGCCGCGACATCGTCACCTACGTTTCGCTCGACGGGCAAGTTGCGCCGCTCGAGCAGTCGACGCTGGCCTTCCAGCAAAACGGAACGATTACGTCGATCTCGGTCAACGTGGGCGATCGCGTACGGGCCGGGCAAATACTCGCGCGGATCGACGGATCGGTCCTGCGGGCGCAGGCCGCTCAGGCGTCGGCGCAAGCGATGCAGCAATCGGCGAGCGCGCAAGGCTCGCAGGTCGGGCTCCCCGTGCAGATCGAGACGAACCAAGCGACGCTCGAGACCGACCGCGCCGCGCTGCGCAATGCCAAGCTCGTCTACGACCAGGATACCGATCTTTATAAGAGCGGTTACGTGTCGCAAGCGCAGCTCGAATCGGCGCGCGCCGCCTACGTGCAGGCGGAACAAACCTACAACACCGCACTGATCGGCTTGCGCAACAACATCGTGAGCGAGCAGAACGTCAAGGCAGCCGTCGCGGGCGCGCAGGCCGCGGCCGCCAACGCGAAGACGCTCGACACGCAGGTCGCTCAGACGGTGCTCTACGCACCGTACGATGGCGTGATCACCCAGCGCTTGCAGGATCCCGGTTCCTATGCGGGGCCCTCCGCGCCGGTGCTTGCCATCTCGCGCGTCGACCAGCTATGGATCAATATCAACGTTCCGGACACGGATCTGCCATACGTCCGCCCGGGGTCGCCGGTGAGCTTTACGACGAGCTCGTTGCCGGGTAGAACCTTCCGCGCGACGATCGCCACGGTGAACGCGGTTCCCACCAGTGGAACGCTCTCCTATCTGGCGCGCATCGAGATGCAGAATCCCAGCGACGTCCTGCGCGGCGGCATGCTGGTGACGGCGACGCTGCCGCGCGAAGCGCATCGCAACACGATCGTCGTCCCGCGTTCCGCGGTTGCGCAGACCGAAAATGGGTATGCCGTCTACGTGGTTGGCGCCGATAACAAGGCCGTGGAGGTCCCCGTACGCCTCGGCATCCAGACGGATCTGCTCTCCGAAGTCATTTCGCCGAAGGTGCAACCCGGCACCAAGGTGATCACGACGCGTCCCGACACGCTCAAAGACGGTAGCACCGTCGCCGTCAATTCGACCAACGCCTCGGCTCCGGCCAATGGGGGAAGTACCTCGCAATGACCTTTGCTCGCCGTTTTTTGGCGCGATCGCTAGCCACCGCCCTCGCGCTCGGTTTGTGCGTGCCGCTCGCGGTCGACGCGCAACCGTCGACGGCGCAAGCGCCGATCCAGGTTCCGACGCCGGCTCCGATGCCGACGACCTCGGGAACGCCGATACCCTATCCGGCCTACGGAACTCCCGCGCCCGACGTCGCGCAGCAAGTGGAAAAGCCGAACGTGCCGACGACGGTGACGCTGCCGCAAGCGGTCGACATCGCCGTTGCGCTGGCGCCGTCCTTTGCCTCGGAGCGCGCGGTCTACGCCGCGATCGCCGCGAAATACAACAGCGCGAAGTTCGCCTTTACGCCGAACATCTCGGCCTCGGGAGAGCTGATACGTTCGTGGGGACGCGCCACGAGTTCGTCACCCGCGCCCTCGAGCGCTCCTGCTTCGGTGAGCGGCTACACGACCGCCGAATCGGGCGAGATCACGATCAGCGAACTGATCTTTGACGGCGGCGTGCTGATCGAGGATCTGCGCAGCGCGAAGTATGCCAGCGAAGCCGGACGCAACACGCTGATTCGCCAACTCCAGACGC
>DATJTD010000213.1:0-10667 GCA_035503775.1 Candidatus Acidiferrales bacterium | reverse complement strand
GACGCTGTTGCGACCCGATGGTTCGCCCTATCCGGGTTCGCCGTTCAAAAGCGGTGGTTTACCCGGACCCTGGGCGGCAGCGGTCGACGGCGATGACAATGTGTGGATTTCCAATTTGCGTCGGCCAACAGTCCGATCGTTGAACTGTGCGGCACGCGCACCGAGAACTGCCCGCCTGGAATGAAAACCGGCGATCAGATCTCGCCACCCGGCGGTTACACCGGGGGCGGCATGCAGATGCTTACCGACATCCTTATCGATCCCGCCGGCAACGTGTGGGTGATGAGCAACTGGCAGGATATCGCGAGCTGCATGGGCACACCTCCGGAAGCGCTTTCGACGCGTTGCGGCGGCCAGAACGTAACGGTATTCTACGGAATGGCGAAACCCGTGCGTGCGCCCCAGATTGGTCCCGCGGTGCCCTATTAAGCGCCTACTCGAAAAAGGCATTTCGTTGGCGCGCCTTCGTTCGATCTCGCTCGACTTGAGGGCGAGCTCAGCGATGAAAGAGAATCGCGAGTATTGTCGTGATCCACAAGCCCAGGATGGTGCCGATAACCCAGTTGAACCGTTGATCGATCCGGCCGAAGCGCGCGTAAAAGCCGTCAAGCCGGCCGTCGATCGAATCGAGCCGCTTATCGACTTGTTCGAGAACTCCCTCGACGCGCGACATCCGGGCTTCCAGGGCTTGGGCGCTCATTTGTCCTCCTAACATAGCATAGTTCAGGCGACGAGCGAAAACTCGGTGCGGAACAACTGCTCGACATACGCGAACATCTCCGGATCGATCGACTGCAATCGTGCGCGCGTCGCGCGGGGCCAGTGCGAAGCGGGGTCATTCGCCTCGACAAAAGCGCGTAACCCCTCGGCAAAATACTCATCGATGCCGGTAGCGGCATAGGGCGTGATGAAGCTGCGCGCGTTGATGAAGAGCTGGCGAAGCCGCGGGTCGATGCCGGAGCGGTAGACACCGCCGCCGAGCGCGCAATCGAGCGCGTGCCCGAATTCATGTGCGACGGTCATCGTGCTGCGTGAACGCAAATATACGGTCCGCTCCTCCACGACGAACAGGCCTGCGGGAGGCGCAGGCCACGCGTCGACGTCGATCCCGAGACGGGCGAGCGCGGGCGACGCTGCGGCGTAGAATTCGCCGCGATGCAACGGGGCAACGCGAACGTTTCGGCCGAGTGCAAATCTCAGCGCGCCGGCGCCGAAGCGCTCGAGCGTCGCAGCGATCGCTCCCGCGCCCGCTGGGCGATTGGGCACAATGAGGGCTCGGGCAAGCCTGTAGCAGTCTCCCATGACCGCAGAGTCTTACACGGCGATATTGCGGCAGGATCAGCGCGATGTGACCGAGATGATGCACGCTTGTGAGCAACCAATGCAATCGCCGCACGTTTTTGATCGCCGGTTTGGGAGTCGCTGCGATGGCCGCGAGCCCGACGCCGGAGCCGCCGCTGCCGGGGCGAACGTTCCTGCCGCATCTCGCGAGTGCGCCTTTTCCTCACGCGAGCCGAGCAAACGGCCACGAGTATGACGGCAAGCACTACAGCGCCGCGGTTAATTACAGTGATTCGACGGTCGGCATCTACGTTCCGACGCACTTTCGCCCCGGCACGTCGACTGACGTCGTGGTGCACTTTCACGGTTGGAACAATCACGTCACCGAAGTCTTTCGCCGCTACGAGCTGCGCGAACAGTTGGAGGAAAGCGGGCGCAATGCGATCCTCGTCGTTCCGCAGGGACCGAAGGACGCGCCCGATTCGGGGGACGGTAAGCTCGAGCTCGACCCCAACGGCTTTGCGCGATTCGTGGCCGACGTCATGCGTTTTTTACGCGACCAAGGCGTGATTGCCAACGAAGAAATCGGGGCGATCGTGCTCTCGTCACATAGCGGCGGATACGGGGGCCTCGGCGGCGTCTTGACGCGCGGCGGCCTCAATGCTCACGTTACCGACGTCATTTTGGTCGATTCCGCCTACGGCTACTTCGATGCGATCGCCGATTGGGCGCTGAGCGCACCGGGGAACCACCTCGTAAGCGTCTTTACCGACGACACTTCGCTCGGAAACACCGAACTGATGGCACGGCTCCAAGGCAAGAAGCCCTACCAGGTGCTCGATGCGGACGTGATGTCACTTGCGCAACTGCAGACGCGGGAAGCAAGCTTTGCTTTCACCACCACCGTCGCCCATGACGAATTGCTGCAGCAGTATCACTGGTACGCGCTGTTTCTGCGCTCGACATCGCTGCCAGGCTGGTGAGGGGATTGAAAAATGATGCAAGCCGTCGTACTCAGCGAACCTCGAAACATCACCCTCGAAGCGATCGAGGAGCCGGCGCTCATCGCGCCGACCGACGTGCTCCTGCGAATTACTTCTACCGCGATATGCGGCACCGATCTGCACATGTACGAAGGGCGCCTCTGGGGCGGACAACGGATGGTGATCGGCCATGAGCCACTCGGCGTGGTAGAACGCGTCGGCGACGCCGTGGTTAACGTTCGCATCGGCGACCGCGTGACGGTGCCGACCCATATTTGCTGCGGCTTTTGCGCGAACTGCGTACACGGCTTTTCCGCGCAATGTCTCACGAACAATCCGGGCAAAGCGGGCGCGGCCTACGGCTATCCCGGCATGGGCGGCTACACGGGTGCGCAGACCGAGTTGCTGCGCGTGCCGTTCGGCGATGCCAACTGTTTGCGACTGCCCGGTGAACCCGGCGACCGCTTCGAACACGACTTCGTGCTGCTTGCCGATGCCTTGCCGACGGCCTTTCACGCGACACAAATGGTCGACATTCACAGCGGTGACATTGTCGTAATCTATGGCGCAGGGGCAATCGGCCTGCTGACGGCAATGTGCGCCTTCGTGCGCGGTGCGGCGCGCGTGTTCGTCGTCGATGCAATTCCTGAACGGCTCGAGAAGGCAGGCGAACTCGGCGCCATTCCCATCGACATGTCGAACGGCCACGCGGCCGACCACATTCTCGAGCAGATTGCGCGCGAACGCGCGGGCATCGCCTGGCGCGGTGAGGAGGCGAACCTCGGTGCGACCGTGTGCGTCGACGCGATCGGCTTTCAGGCGCGCGACCCACGCGACTATACGGTCGAGCACCCCACGATCGTAATCGACGATCTCGCCCGCATCGTCGCACCCAAGGGACGGTTGTCGATCATCGGCGTCTTTCTCGACAGCGATCCACATGCGCTCAGTAACGAAGCGCGGCGCGGCGAATACGTGATCCCGTGGGGCTCCTTGTTCAAAAAAGGCGTGACGGTCGGTATGGGGCGCGACGATGACGAGAATTACAACGATCACCTACGCGACATGATCGTTGCCGGTCGCATGAAGCCGAGCGCCGTCGTGTCGCACCGGCTGCCCCTACGTGACGCGCCCGATGCCTTTGCCAAATTCGATGCGCGCAGCGACGGTTACATCAAGGTCGTGCTGGAACCCTAACCCCGAGCGGCGTCGACTGCGGCGGATGCGGCCTGAAGAAGATACACGCAGCAGGCGAGTAATGCGACGGAGCCTAGACCGAGCTTGTCGGCGCTGACGCCGGCTACGAGCGGTCCGATGAGCTGGCCGAGCCCGACGGCTACCGTCACGAGCGCGATTGCCGCCGGTGCCCCGGCCGTCGTGCTGCGCGCACGAGCAAATGCGGTCGCGGCTGCCGGCGTCGCCGTAAGTCCGAGGCCCACCAGGATCGCGCTCGGAATTACGGCAAGGGGTGACGCGAACGCCGCCGCACAGCCGATCGCGCTAGCGATTCCGGCAAAGGCCATCGCCCATCGGCCGATGGGGCGATCCAGGATGCGTCCGATGCCGAGCGTTCCGGCGATGCTCGCTACCCCATAGAGCGCCCACAACAACTCGACCGTCCCATACGCATGGGATATGCCGAACCGCGCATCGATCGACGCAACGATGAACGTTGCGTACGCGATGTATGCGAATCCGAACGCAAAATACGAAAGACACAAGAAGACGAAGCGCTGCGGTTCGGGCGGTCGCTTTTGCGCGGCGGATGGCGGCTGCACAGCGACGGGTTCGCGGCGCGCCCTGATGCCGTAACCGATTCCGGCTGCTGCCGTCACGATGCCGGTTGCAAACGAGGCGATGCGCCAATCGAAGGTACCGTGCACCACCCAGGCTGCGCCGGTCGCCGAGATCGCAAGCCCGAGCCCGATCCCGGCCCACATGATTGCGCTCGCGCCGCCGCGATGGCGCGCTTCGACGGCTTCGAGTGTTTGAACCGCGGCGGCTACCAGCGCGACACCGCTCGCGAGGCCGAACACGGTGCGCGCAAGGCCGAATACGAGCGCATCACTTGCGAATCCTGAAATAATGAGGGCCACGCCGGCGAGAACGCTGCTCGCCATCACCGCGTCGCGCGAGCGCCGAATGAACAGCGGTGCAACCAGCGCACCTACGAGATAGCCGCCCAAACTCAACGCGTTTATCGTACCGTAGAGCGTGTAGTTGCCGTGCAACGTGCTGCGTATGGCGGGAAGCGCGAGGCCGTAGCCGAGGCGCGCAACGCCGATTTGCATGGCGAACACGGCGCTCGACCACAGCACGAGCGCAAACGGAAAGCGAGAGCCCACGTTTTCCGGCGCTACGCGCGCAGGACGATCGGTCGTCGTCATTGCCAAGAGCCTAGCATCGCGCTATGATTCTGTCGAGCGCAAAACATGATCAAAACAATCGAAAAAAGCGATGGAACTTCCAGCGGAGAGGCCGCTCTCTCGCTTCGTGACCTCGGATCGTTCCTAGCCGTCGTTCGCTCGGGGGGCGTTACGCGCGCGGCGCGCGAGTTGGGCTACGCGCAAGCAACGCTGTCGGCGCGCATTGCCGCACTCGAAAGCGCCGTCGGCGTGCCGCTCTTGGAGCCGGGACGGCGCAATGCGGTGCTCACTGATGCCGGCCGTGTGGTGTTAGCGCGGGCCGAGTCGCTTCTGCGCGACGCGGTCGCGCTTCAAAAAGATGCGCGCTCGGCTGCCGGGCACGTCGCGATTCGCGTCGCAGCGTGCGAGCCGGTTGCAACCTACCGTCTTCCGCCGATCGTCGCCGCGTTCGCGCGCGCGCATCCACGCATCGATATCGAGTTGCAGGTTGCCGGTCATGTCAAAGGACCGGCCTTAGTCGAAGCCGGCGAGGTCGCGTTTGCGATCGGCCCAAAACCGGCGCCCACACAGCGCGACACGCATCTGTCGTTCGAGCCTCTTTATGACGAGCATATGCTGGTGCTGCTGCCCAAACGTCACCGCTTGGCGCAGGCGAAATCGGTGGCGCTTGCCGATCTCAACGGTGAGTCACTGCTCGTCGGCAGCGACGTTTGCGCGTACCGCGCCTTAGTGGTCGGGGCGATTCACGAAAGCGACGTCGACGTTGCCCTGCGGGTGCGGTTCGGAGATGGCGCCACCCTTGCGCACGGCGTCGCCGCCGGCCTCGGCGTCGCAATCTTGCCGGAGGGCTTCTTTTTGCGGGGTTCACCGGCACCGGGGATCGTGGCGCGTCCGCTCCGCCGCCCGCGGATCGGGATCGGCATCGGCATCATCGAGGCACGGCGCCGGGCGCAGGAGGGCGAGGCAGTCCTGGCGTTCCGGCGCGCGGTCATGGAAGGCTTGCGGGGGGCTTGCGCTCGGGACGCTTATTAGATTTAATAATATTCTATCTAATATGAGTCCGAAGGCCGCCCCCGCCGAAGAGGTCCTCCGGGGACCCATCAAGTCCAAGACCGTCTTCCCGGTCCTAGTGCTGCATTTGCTCTCGGAGGAGCCGGATCACGGATCGGGGCTCATGGCCCGCATCGACGCGCTCTGCGCCGGCTTGTTGGCGGTGAATACCAATACGATTTATCCGCTGTTGCGACGGTTGGAGGAGCGCGGCTTCATCGTCGGGGAGTGGGAACACCCCACGAAACGCTCGCGCCGCTACTACCGCATCACCGATGCCGGCCGTGCGCGACTCGAACGCATCAAGTCGGGCATGCTTCCCTACCTCGATACGCTGGCGGGCTCGATCGCCCGGCTGCGGCACGAACTCTACAACGTCAACGCCGCCTGATAAGGCGCAGGAGAACACGACGAGGATGAGCACCTACCAAGCTCCACTACGCGACATGCAATTCGTTTTGCGCGAACTCGCCGGCATCGACGAGGTCGCCAAACTTCCCGGCTTCGAGGAAACGGCCGACGTGTGGGAGTCGATTCTCGAGGAGGCCGCATCGTTTGCAACCGGCGTGCTCGATCCACTCAATCGCGTTGCCGACAAAGAGGGCTGCACGTGGAACAACGGCACGGTCACCACGCCCAAGGGCTTTAAAGAAGCGTACAAAAAATTCGCCGACGCCGGCTGGATCGGTCTTCCGGTTCCGGACGAGTACGGTGGGCAGGGATTACCTTCGCTCCTGCTCGGGCCGACGCTCGAGATGTGGAACGCGTCGAACATCGGCTTTGCCAATGGTCCGCTGCTCAATCAGGGCGCGATCGAAGCGATTGAGTTGGTCGGCTCGCCGGAGCAAAAGCAGAAGTGGATCCCCAACCTCGTTTCGGGCAAGTGGACCGGCACGATGAACCTGACCGAGCCGCAGGCCGGTTCGGATCTCGCGCAAGTGCGCACCAAGGCCGTGCCGAGCGGCGATCACTATCTGCTCACCGGCGAGAAGATCTTCATCACGTTCGGCGAGCACGACATGGCCGAGAACATCGTGCACTTGGTTCTCGCGCGTTTGCCGGATGCACCCGAAGGGGTGAAGGGCATCTCGCTCTTCATCGTGCCCAAGGTTCTCGTGAACGATAACGGCTCGCTGGGCGAGCGCAACGACGTCGTCTGCGCCGGCATCGAACACAAGCTCGGCATCAACGGAAACCCAACCTGCACGATGAAGTTCGGCGAGAAGGGGAAAGGCGCCGTCGGCTATCTGGTCGGCGAAGCCAACCGCGGCCTCGAGTACATGTTCATCATGATGAACGCGGCTCGCTTCTCGGTTGGGGTGCAAGGCTACGCCGTCGCCGATCGCGCGTATCAGCACTCGCTGGAGTACGCCAAGGAGCGCGTGCAGATGGCCGATGCGGCTTCGCGCAGCAAGACGCCGGTACGCATCATCGAGCATCCCGACGTGCGGCGCATGCTGATGTGGCAAAAGGCCAATCTCGAGGCGATGCGCGCGCTTTCCTTCGTCATCGCGGCGTCACTGGATTTCGCCAACAAACATCCCGACGAGAAGGTGCGCAAGGAGCACAAAGCCTTCATCGAGCTGATGATTCCGATCGTCAAGGGCTGGTGCACCGAGACCGGCGTCGATCTGTGCTCGGTCGCGCTGCAGATCTTCGGCGGCATGGGCTACGTCGAAGAGACCGGCATCGCGCAGCAATACCGGGACGTGCGCATCACCACGATCTACGAAGGCACGACCGGCATTCAAGCGCTCGATTTGGTTGGCCGCAAGCTGATCCGCGACATGGGCGCCACCGCGACGGTCGTGATCAAACAGATGGAGAAATTCGCCAAAGAAGCCGCTGCGCATCCGAACGCCGACGTCAAAGCGATTGGCGACGCGCTGCTCAAGTCGATCGCGACGCTGGCGGAAGTCTCGCAGTGGATCGGCATGAACGCGATGGGCGATCTGCACAAAGCCTTCGCCTGTTCGGTTCCGTATCTGAAGCTGTGGGGCGTGGTCGCCGGCGGCTGGCAGATGGCGCGCGCCGCAAAAGTCGCGGCCGAACGGATCGCGGCCGGCGATAAGGATCCGTTCTATCCGGCCAAGATCACGACCGCGAAGTTTTACGTCTCGCACGTGCTTACGCAGGGCGCGTGGTATAAGCGCCAGATCATCGACGGCTCGGGCGACGTGATGTCGCTGCCGGAAGAAGCATTCGAACTCGATCGTAAGACGGTGGTAACGGCATAACTATGGCCATGATCAAAACCGAAGACCGGGGCGACATCCGGATCATCACGTTGGACAATCCGCCTGTGAACTCGCTTTCGTACGCGCTCTCGGGTGAGCTCGTGCCGATCGTCGAAGCGGTCTCGGCCGATCCGAAGATCAACGCGGTGATCTTCGTCGGCGCCAACGGACAATTTTCGGCCGGCGCCGACATCAACGACTTCGGCACCGTGCCGACGTCCCAGACCAAAACGATCCGCGACGTGATCGCCGCGGTCGAAAAGAGCGACAAGACGTTCGTCGCCGCGATCGAAAAAATGGCGTTCGGCGGCGGACTCGAACTCGCACTCGCCTGCGACTACCGCGTCGCGCTCGCCGACGCAAAAATCGGTTTGCCGGAGATCAAACTCGGCTTACTGCCCGGGGCGGGCGGCACGCAGCGGCTGCCGCGCTTGATCGGCGCGCAAGACGCGCTCGATATCATGCTCAAGGGCCGTAACGTCAAAATGGACGAAGCCAAAGAAAAAGGCATCGTCGACGAAGTGGTCGAGTCGGATCTGCTCGATGCGGCGATCGCCCAGGCCAAGTTGGGCGGCAAACGCCGCGTTTCGCAGCGTAAGCCGTGGCTCGGCAAGGGTCTGGTCGACAAAGCCCTCTCGTTCGTCGTCTCGCAAGCGCACAAGATGGTTCCGCCCGAAGAGAACGGCGGCTATGCCGCGCACAAGCTGATCGACGCGGTCGAAGCGTCGATGGAATTGCCGTTCGAGTTTGGTCTTGCGCGCGAAGGGCGCCTCTTCATGGAGCTTGCCCGCTCGGCGCCCTCGGCCGCACTGCGGCACGTCTTCTTCGCGGAGCGTGAGGCTTCGAGGCCTCCTTCGTCCTTCGAGGCTCCGCTACGCGGAGCACCTCAGGATGACACGCCCGTAGCAAAGACAATCAAGAAGGCCGGCGTCATCGGCGCGGGCACCATGGGCACCGGCATCGCGATCACCTTCGCGCAGGCCGGCATTCCGGTGCACGTGATCGATTCGAACGACGAAGCGGTCGAACGGGCCAAACAGACGATCATGGGCATGTTCATGTATCAGGTCCAGAAGGGCCGCATGACGCAAGAAGATGCGTGGAAGCTCGGACAATCGGTACAGTTTACCGACGATTACAACGAGCTTGCCGACGCCGACGTCGTGGTCGAAGCGGTGTTCGAGAACATGAGCGTCAAGAAAGAGGTCTTTGCGACGCTCGATACGATCGTGAAGCCCGAGGGTATCCTCGCTTCGAACACGTCGACGCTCGACATCGACGAGATGGCCTCGGTCACGAAGCGTCCCGACAAAGTGATCGGCCTGCATTTCTTCGTGCCGGCGAACATCATGCCGCTGCTCGAGATCGTGCGCGGCAGGGAAACCTCGCCCGAAACAATCGCGACCGCATTCAAGCTTGCCAAGACGCTGCGCAAGACCGCGGTGCTGGCGCGCAACGCCTTCGGCTTCATCGGCAATCGGATGATCTTCGACTACAGTGCGGCGGCCGGTGCGCTTGCGGAGGAGGGCGTCTCGCCGGCGCGGATCGACGCCGTCGCGAAAAAGTTCGGCTTCCCGATGGGACCCTTTGCGATGAGCGATCTCTCCGGCATCGACGTCGGCTGGCGCATTTTGCAAGAGCGTCCCGACATGGCCAAGAGCCGCAGCAACGTGATCAATCGTCTGGTCGAGATGAACCGTCTCGGACAAAAGACCGGGTCAGGCTACTTCAAGTACGACAAGAACGTCGGCAAGGGACGCGAGCCGATCCCCGATCCCGCGGTCGAGGCGCTCTTCGCCGAAGAGGCCAAGAAGGCCGGAATCAAGCCGCGCGAGGTCAGCGACGCCGAGATTCTCGAGCGGCTCGTCTACGCGCTGGTCAATCGCGGCGCGTACTTGCTCGAAGAGGGCGTTGCGATTCGCCCGGGCGACATCGACATCGTCTACATCTACGGCTACGGCTTCCCGCCGCATCGCGGCGGCCCGATGTGGTACGCAGATGAAGTCGGCGTGAAGAACGTCTACGACAAGGTCGTGGCGTTCGGTTGGCAGCCGGCTCCGCTACTGAAGAAGCTGGCGGAATCAAACGAAAAATTCGCCCTTCGACAGAGCTCAGGGCAGGCTACTAAGGAGGATCTCGTTCATGCGTGAGGCGGCGATCGTCTCGGCGGCGCGTACGCCGATCGGCAAAGCGTTCCGCGGTGCATTCAACCAAACGCCGGGTGCAACGATGGCCGGCTACGTCGTCGCGGAGGCGATGAAGCGCGCCGGCGTCGATCCGGCCGAAGTCGAAGACGTCGTGATCGGTTCGGGTTTGCCCGAAGGTGCGACCGGCAACAACATCGGCCGCACGACCGCGCTGCGCGCGGGATGTCCGGTGAGCGTCGCCGGCCACACTGTGAGCCGCTTCTGCGCCTCGGGTCTCGATGCGATTGCGTCGGCGGCACGCCGCGTGATCGCCGACGGAGCCCAGGTTACGGTCGGCGGCGGCGTCGAGTCGATCTCGATGGTGCAGAACAATCTCAATATGGAGTTCTACGCCGAGGATTGGCTGCTGCGCCACACGCCCGACGTCTATATGCCGATGCTCTACACCGCCGACAATGTGGCGAAGAAGTACAACGTCACGCGTGAAGCGCAGGATGAGTACGCATTTCAGAGCCAGCAGCGTACGGCGGAAGCGCAGAAGGCCGGTCATTTCGACAAAGAGATCGTCTCTTTGCCGACGTGGAAATACAACCAGGATAAGGA
>DATJTD010000212.1:0-6702 GCA_035503775.1 Candidatus Acidiferrales bacterium | reverse complement strand
CGCCGGCAGAATGGACAGGTGCCGTCGGTACCGGCCACCCACGAGACGCCGACGCGTCTGCCGAGCGCGAGCGTTACGCCCGGTCCGCACGCTTCGACGACGCCGACGATCTGGTGCCCCGGCACCAGCGGCCGCCGGTGCGGTGGAAGCTCACCTTCGATGATGTGCAGATCGGTACGGCAGACGCCGCAAGCGCGCACGCGTAGCAACACCTCGCCCGCTGCAGGCTCGGGCCGCGCCCGCTCCTCGACGTGCAGCGGACGTGTACCGATCGGTGCCGACTCGTGTAAGACCGCGGCCTTCATCGCGCCCTGGTCGAGCGGCGCAACGTGTTAGACCGGTGGCGCCTGCACGTTGTGCGCGAAGGCCTCGAGCCGTTCGCGGTCGAGCGCGCGCACGCGGCCTCGATCGAGTTCCACGGCACCGGCCGTCTTGAGCCGAAGGAGCGCACGCGCCGCCATGTCGCGCACGGTCCCCGCAGCGGCGGCGATCTGCGCTTGTGAGAGGTTCTCCACGCCGGAGAGACCACGCGCCATCCCGGTGGTCGCGGGTGCGTACGAGAGCAAGAATTTGGCGACCCGTTGCAAGACGTGTGCAAAAGCGAGATCGGAGATCGTATCGATCGAGCGGCGCCGCGCCTGCGAGGCGTCGACGAGGAACCCGATCGCGACATCGACGTCGTTGCGGCAGGCGTGCAGCACGGCGTCGGTGGGGAGCAGCACCAGCGAGCAGTCCGTCAGCGCCTCGGCGCGCGTCGTCGCGCCGCCGCCGTCGAACGTTCCCGTCTCGTTGAGCGGATCGTTCGCGAGTCGCTCGCCAATCGACGTCGTCTTTCCGTCTTGCGAGAGCAGCGTGTAGACGACTTTACCCGTGCGCACGAACGCAAGGTACGGCCACTGCTGGCCCTCGTCGTAGATCAATTCGCCGGCTTTATACTGCTTCTCGGTCGCCGTTGCGCCGAGTTCCCTGACCGTTTGCGCGCGCGCGTTGTGAAACGGAACGCAGTGCGACAGGAAGGTCGCAATATCCGCATGCTCGTCGACCCGCTCGATGCGTAAGGTCCAACGCCCGGTGCCGCGATTGCGCGCATCCCAGGAGAAACGGCCAGGCCGCTGCTGGAGCAGCTCATTGCGAAGGGCCCGAGGATCCGTCTCGTCGTCGAGTTCGAGGATTCCACCGAGCTGAAGCTTATCGAATGCTTCGAGGATGATCGTATTGCGATTAGTGCTCGGGAGCGCGCGGCTCTCCAGCGCTATAGTCGCGGCACGCGTAGTTGCCATCGGTTGACCCTGATTAGATGCAGGCAAGCAAAATCCCACGACGCCCACGTATGATGCTCGTAAAGACGACCGGGACCGGCCCCCGTGGGCGCGAACCGGCCGCTGTGGACCATCCCCAAACCCGCACGCCGCTGCGGGGCCTGCGGCTGAGCCGGGGTCTCGACTTTTTGGCCGTGGCGGTCGTCCTCTTCGTCCTCTTCCGGCTCTTCATAGCGCCGCGGATATTTTCGCCGGCCGTCTCCCCCGCCGTCCCCTTCGTGCTGCCCGCACTGGGCGAGGGCGACTACCGCTTCACCGGGCATCCGGGCCGGGTGGTCTTCCTCGACTTTTGGGCTTCCTGGTGCGACGCGTGCAAGGCGTCGCTTCCGTTGGTTGAGCACTACGCCGGCCAGCACCCCGACGTCTCGGTGATCGCCGTCGACAGCAACGAGCCGGAGGCTACCGGAGCACGCTTCGCCCGGGCGGAGGGGCTGCGCTCGGTCGTCTTCGACGCGCAGGGCCGGGTGACCGAGGCATACGGTATCGTGGGCTTGCCGACGATCGTCGTCGTCGATCCGCAAGGATTCGTGCGCGCACAGTGGCCGGGATTCAATCCGGCCGTGGAGCTGGCTATGGAAGATGCGCGCACGACCTTCTCGCGGGCGCCGGCGGCTACGAGCCGGTAAACGACGGGACGCGCTTTTCGAGAAAGGCGCGTGTCCCCTCGGAGAAATCGGCCGTATCGACGAGCGTACTGAAGGTGAGCGCCTCGATTGCGAGGGCCTCATGCATCGGCACGCCGACGCCGAGATCGATCGCGCGTTTGGTCGCTGCGATCGCCAGCGGTGCCTTTGCCGCGATCTGACCGGCAAGACGCTTGCTCTCGGAGAGCAGAGCTTCGGGGGGTACGACGCGCTCGCACAGGCCGATACGCAGTGCCTCTCCGGCGTCGATCACTTCGCCGGAGAGACAGAGGTACATCGCCATGCCGCGACCGAGAAGGCGCGCCGTCCGCTGCGTTCCGCCGAACCCCGGCATGAGGCCGAGGTTGACCTCCGGCTGGCCGAAACGCGCACTCGTGCTGGCGATGCGAATATCGCAGGCCAAGGCGAGCTCGCAACCGCCGCCCAACGCAAAGCCGTTGACGGCGGCGATGACCGCAGGCCGCAAGCGTTCCATCTGTTGCGTCAATCCCTGTCCAAGTCGCGCGACGGCGAGCGCTTGCGCGGCACCGCGCAGCTGGCTCAGTTCGGCGATATCGGCGCCGGCGGCGAAGGCTTTCTCTCCGGCACCGGTGAGTATCACGGCGCGAACGCGGCGGTCGCCGTCGAGCACCTGGAATGCGGCCGACAGCTCGGTCAGCATTAACGTATTAAGCGCATTAAGGGCTTTGGGGCGGTTCAGGGTCACGACGGCGATCGCGTCCTCGACTTCGAGCGCGATCGTTTCATAGGTTGCAAGCGATTCGTGCATAGTTGCGCCTTCCGGGGCAGGCGCAGACGTCCCTCGACAAAGAAGAGACTCCACCGAGATGCGTACTGCATACCACGAGGCCCTAGAAGCTGCCCGGCTTGATGTCGTTCGAATGGGCGCGTTGACAGCCGACGCTATCCATTCCGCCGCTACGGCGCTCGAACGCCGCGATACGGCGCTCGCGGCCCGCGTGATCGCGGGCGACGACGCCATCGACGACATGCGGCGCAAGATCGAGGCGACGTGCATCGAGCTCATCTGGAAACAGCAGCCTGTGGCCGGTGAGCTGCGCCAGGTCGCCGCCATGTTGCAGACGGTCACCGACCTCGAGCGCGTCGGCGACTATGCCGTCGACCTCTCGAAAAATGCGATCAAGCTCTTCGATGTCCCGTTGCGGCCGGCGCGCGTGGAGACGGGGAAGATCGCGGCGATCGCAGCGGAGATGCTCACGGAATCAATGCGCGCCTTCACCGAGCGCGACAGCGAGATCGCCACGCGCGTGATCCTCCGTGACGACGAGGTCGACGACCTCTACAACCGCGGAATCGAGGCGTTGCAGGAAGAGATGTCGGCGGATCCGGCGCTGGTGCGAGCGGGGACGATCATGCTCTTCGTGCTCGCAATCCTCGAGCGCGTCGGCGACCGCGCGCAGAATATCGCCTGGCACACCAAGGAGATGCTCGGCACCGGTTAGCAGCCAGCCGGCATGATGCCGACTCCCCCGCTTGCGCGTTCCGCATTTGCGCTCGAACCCGGGCTCATCTATCTCAATCATGCCGCCACCGGGGTGCTGCCGATCCGTGCGCGCGACGCCGTCGTCGAGGCGGTGCAACGCCACGCCGCCGGGGGTGTGCTGGCGATTGCCGCGCAGGAGCAGGCCGCTGAAGTGACGCGCGAGCGGGTCGCTCATTTCATCGGCGCCTCGCGTGACGACGTTGCCTTCATTCGCAACACCAGCGACGGCGCGAACATCCTGGCGCGCGGCTTGGACTGGAGACCCGGCGACGAGATCGTGATCAGCGACAACGAGTTCGGCGCCAATGCGTACCCCTGGCTCGCGCTGCGCGAGTATGGCGTCGTGGTACGTATGATCGAAACCGCGCGCGAGCGCATGACCCCCGACGTGCTCGCGCGCCTCATGACGCCGCGCACGAAGGTGGTCTCCGTCTCTTGGGTGTCGTTTGCCGACGGCTACCGTCACGATCTCGGCGCTCTATGCGCCGTCGCGCACGACGGCGGAGCGCTCTTTTTCGTCGATGCCATCCAAGCGCTCGGAGCGTTTCCGATCGATGTCGGCGCGCTCGCAATCGATGCGCTCTTTTCAGGCGGGCACAAGTGGTTGCTCAGCCTGCCCGGCCTGGGCATCTTGTACGTGACCCAGGCGCTGCGCGAGCGCCTGAGCGTCCGATTACCGGGATGGCGATCCGTTGAGAACATTTGGAATTTTCTCAATTACGACCAGCCGTGGGCGCCGAACGCCTCGCGCTACGAGAGCGGGGCGCAGAACCTCCTCGGAGCTATCGCATTACGTCATGCCCTCGAGGTCTTGAGCGAGGCGGACGTGACGAAGATCGCCGAACACGTCGTCAAGCTCACGGAGTATCTTGTTGACCGTCTCGCTTCGCTCGGTATATCCGCGGTCTCGATGCGTGGTCCCGGCATCTCATCGGGTATCGTGACGATCTGGCCTCGTGGTGACGACCCCACGGAGATCGGGCGGCGGCTCCAGCATAAAGCAAAGATCGTGACGACGTATCGCCCGAACGGCATTCGCCTCTCCCCGCACGGGTACAACACGTTTCAAGAGATCGACGCGTTCGTCGATGGAATCGCCGTCGTTCGATGAAGTGGGGCACGCCGCCCAGGCCCTGAACGTGGCCCCGACAATGCGTGGAGGGCTTCGCAATGGACGTGTAGGGCCAGATTTCGTAGGCTAGAATCGCAGAATCGGGGCTAGCGATGCAGAGGCGGGAGAGTTAGCTCATGAGTGATCCTCCGGCTTACGGCAGCGAGGTTCTGCGGTCGCCTTTCAAGCCGACGGTACGGCCCCGCATTCTCGAACGCTTTGTTCGTGCGGGCGAATACCCCGTAACGATCGTCGTCGCTCCCGCGGGGCTCGGAAAGTCCGTTGCCGTTCGCCAGTTTCTCGCCGAGACCCGGCGAAGGTCCCTCCGCTTTACCGTGCAGCGCGAGCACGCGTCGCTCCTGGCCTTCGTGCGCGGATTCATGGGGGTGGCATCTCCCGAAAACGTCGGCAATACTGCCGAAGCGTACCGGAACGCTCGTCGATCTACGGATCCGGCTCGAGAGTGCGCGCTTTGGGTGGCGCAATTTCTCGATAAAACGGGCGTTACGATCTTTGTGGATGATCTTCAAAAGGCACAGAAAGAGCCGGCGGCCGATCGTGAGATATCGAAATTCCTCCAGCACCTGGTTGAGACGACGAACGCGCAAATCAAGTGGATCATCGCAACGCGCGATCCGCTCGATCTACCGCTGGCGTCGTGGTTGGCAAGCGGCACGAGCGATCTTCCAATCGATGAAATCGACCTCGTATTGACCGAGAGCGAGGCGCACGCAATTGCCCTTTCGATAGATACACCTCTCGACGCCATCGAAACAAACTCCATCTTTGAGCTAGTAAAGGGTCTGCCTTTCGCGTTCTCGATGGCGTTAAGCAGTTGGCGCAGTGGTGAGAGCATCTTTTCTTCGGCGCACGCTGCGAAGGCGCGTATCAATCAATTTTTCAACGAGCACGTATTCTCTGAGCTCGAGCCCAATGTCCGTTCATTCCTTTTGAAAACCGCGTTGTTCCGCGAACTGGACGTAAACTTGCTGATGATGGCGGGCTTACCGCACGCTCGCGCGAACGTGTCAAAGCTGCGCCTCGCCTCATTCTGTCTGTCCGAGGAGAGCGAAGGCGTTTTCCGACACCATGACCTCTTCCAGGAGTTTTTGGAAGAACGGCTGCGAGCTCAAGGGCATGCCGCCCTTCAAGAGGCCTACGAATCGGCTCGAGCGGCGTGTGAAATGTCGAAAGCCTTTGATCGAGCTATCGACCTTGCCTCGGAATTTGGTGACGCACCGGCGCTGGTACGGCTACTCGGCGAACACGCCACGACATTATTTGAGTATGGGCAGGCGACGGTGCTCGAGCGAGCGTTGAGCCGGTTTGAGCGAGAGACCTTTCGGAATGACGCTGCCGCCTTGTATGCTCAAGGCCTGGTGGACACGCTGCATGGACATTCCGAGGATGCTGCGGCCTCTCTCCATGAGGCACTTGAAATGGCACAAGATCAACCGAAGCTCTTCATGCAAATCGGCTATCGATTGGCCGCTCTATACAGCGACGGGGATCAATGGGAAGCGGCGCGGCAGCTTGTCGAAAGACTTTCGAAAATGAACTCCGGGGATCCTGAATTCGATCTGGTGATGTATGGTCGAGCGTGCGTAAATAGTCTGAGAAGTGGACGCAACGAAGTCAACATCGCCGACATAGAGCGATTGCGTGATGGACTAGCGCAAGCCTTGGGTAAACGGGCGCAGATCAACTTGCTGTTTTCGTTGGCGGCGTTGATGCTCTATCACGGTACGTTCGAACAGTCGCGGGCGTATGCTATGGAGGGCCTCCGGAAAGCCCTAGAAGAAAGCCTCTACTACTCCGCGGATCGCCTTGTCCGGCTGTTGTTCATAGCCGACTACGAGCTAGGCGAATTCGAGGGAGCGCTTCTTTGGGCAAGCCGTCACGAAGAGTATAGTCAAAAACTTGGGGATACGGTCTCCCGGACCGCAAGTCTACAGCAAAAATACGTACTGTATGCGCAGAAAGTGACGTTGCCCCATGAAAGTACCACAAACATAGGTGGAGAATCTCCGAGCCAAACGGCTCGTCAGGAGTCTCACCTTGAAGAAATCGCGTTTCACCGAGCAGCAGATCGTCGGGATCCTCAAAGAGGGTGAAGCCGGCGTT
>DATJTD010000211.1:0-6539 GCA_035503775.1 Candidatus Acidiferrales bacterium | reverse complement strand
GACGGCGCCGGACGCCTCGACCTTGCAGCAGCTCGTCGATCAGATCCGCGACGTCTTTCACGAGTATCTCCGCTTACTCGTCGACTTCTCGGGGATGCAGGCGGAGATCGTGCTGCCCGCGGATCCGATCGATGCGTCGTTCGTGATCGGCGATTCCTTGCAAGTCGCCGACTCGATGAAACAACGCCTCTTGGAGCTTTGCAATACCGAGCAGCGCTTGACGGTGGAGCTCGGCTTCTTGCGGCGCTTGCTCCCGCAGCTGCGCGCGCTGCTCGAACGCAAGCGCGAGGCGCCGTCGCAACGGCGCAAGGACGCTCCCGGCGGCTCGTTCCGCTCGCGCCAAGAGAAGTACTTCGGAAAGTTTTTTAGTTTGAACTAGCGGCGCGGCGCGCTTGCAGGCGCGGCGGCGGCGCCGCCGCTTCTGCCGCGCTCACGACGTTTTGCATGAGCGCGACGTTGGTCACCGGACCGACGCCCCCGGGCACCGGCGTGATCTCGCCGGCGACTTTCGAGGCGCTTTCGAAATCGACGTCGCCGACCAGCGTAGCTCCCACCATCGTGGTGCCGACGTCGATGACCGTCACGCCGGGCTTGAGCCAGGAGCCGCGCACTAGGCGCGGTGCGCCGGCGGCAACGACGAGGATCTCCGCATGCCGAACGTGGTACTCGAGGTCGGCGGTCTCTTTGTGCGTGACCGTGACGGTCGCGTCTTGTGCCATGATCAGCAGGCTGACCGGGAGTCCGACGACGTTGGAGCGGCCGATCACGGTGACGTCGCGCCCTTTGAGCGGCCATCGTTTGCTGCGTTCCAAAAGGAGCATTACCGCGGCGGGGGTTGCGGGAACGAACGTCGCTCCGGTCGCAAAAGCAAGTCGTCCTTGGTTGACCGGATTTGCGCCGTCGACGTCTTTGTGCGGTGGTATGGCGTCGGCGATCGTACGGATGGAGAGGCGGGGCGGCAGCGGCTGTTGCAAGATGATGCCGTGAATCTGCGGGTCGTCGGCCGCACGGCGCAAGCTCGCGCGGACGTCGCCGTTGCCGGCGTTCCCGGGGAGCACCTCAACGGAGACCGCGATGCCGACACGCTGTCCGAGGCGCTCCATGCTGCGCACGTAGGCGGCGCTGGATTCGTCTTCTCCGACCATGATGCAGCGAAGGTGAGGGTGAACGCCGCGCGCTGTGAGCGCGGCGCTCCGAGCGGCGATACCGTCGCGCAGCTCAGCGGCTAACGCGCGTCCGTCAAGGATGCGAGCGGGCATTGCGTAAGCTCTTGGCGGCGCGTCGCCCGGTGTCCCCTGAGGAGCCCATGGAGTTCGTTCGCAAGGAAGTCTATCTCGGGCCGATGTTCTCGGCCCAGGCCTTCGAAAGCGCCTTTGCGCAATTCCGTTCGCTCTACAACGTCGTGCCGCTGCGCGCGGTCTGCAGTCCCGACGTGCTCGCGCGATTTTGCGCGCTCTATGAACGGTCGCCCGAGAGCGCGCACCTCCACTCGACGCGGCTGCGCTATGAGGGTGTTCCGCTCGTTGCCGCCATCCTCGCCCCGGGAACTATCGCGTTCGAAGGCGAGGTGGACGAGAACCGGATGGGTGACTGGTAGGCTGTCGCCGCCCGCAGAGACCGTCCGGCGCACGACAGAAGTAACAGCCGAGAGTGATATGTGCGGGGGAGACCGTCCGGACGGCTGCCGAACGCCTCTGTCGATGTCTGACGGGAGCCTCCCAAAGATTGCACGGGGTGACGCGCCGGTATACGTTCGCGACGGTGCCCGGCGCGAACCCTTTGAACCGACCGTCCGTCCACGGATCGTCGAGCGGCTTCTGCGCGCCGGTGAGTATCCCGTAACCGTCCTCGTCGCGCCGGCCGGATTCGGAAAAACCGTCGCCGTTCGTCAGTTTCTCAACGAAACGGGCCGAGGATATCTGCGCTTCAGTGTGCAGCGTGAACATACGTCGCTCTTGTCGTTTACGCGAGCGTTCATGGCCGTGGTCTCGCCGGAAAGTGCCGGCGCGGCGGCTATCGCGTACGGAAATGCACAACGCTCGAAGCATTGCACCCGGGAGCTGGCTCGTTGGGTCGCCCATTTTCTCGATGGTTCGACCACGATTTTCATCGACGATTTGCAGAGAATTCAGAAACACCGGAGCGCCGGCCGCGAGATCGCCTCGTTTCTCGAGGAATTGGTGGAGGCGACCAAAGCACGCATCAAGTGGATCATCGCTACACGCAGCCCTCTCGATCTTCCGCTCGCGTCCTGGCTAGCACGTGGCACCAGTGATCTCCCGATCGATGAGATCGAGCTCGTCCTGACCAAAGAGGAGGCGCACGCCATCGCCGCCTCGCTCGGCATTTCGTCCGCCGATTTCGATGCGAGCTCCGTCTTCGACCTAGTTCAGGGCTTGCCGTTCGCACTAGCCATGGCGCTGAGCATGTGGCGTAATGGTGAGAACACCTTTGCAGTGGCCAACGCGACCAAAAAGCGCATCAATCAATTTTTCAACGAGTACGTATTTTCCGAACTCGATGCTCCGGTTCGCGCATTTCTTTTGAAAACCGCGTTGTTCCGCGAACTCAACGTGAAACTGCTCGTTACGGCAGGCTGGCCGCATGCCGGTGAGGTCGTATCCGAACTACGTCGGTCGACGTTTTGCTTATCCGAAGACGAGACGGGAGTTTTTCGGCATCACGATCTCTTCCAAGAGTTTTTGGAAGAGCAGCTCCAGGCCAGTGGGGAAAAGGCCGTACGAGAGGTGTACCGCTATGCTCTGGCTGCCAACGAAGCCTCAGGGAGGATTGATCAAGCGCTCGCGCTCGCGGTGGAATTCGCGGATTCGGACGCGATTCTGAGGCTATTCCGCGAACATGCCACGCCGTTGTTCGAACAGGGACATCTATCGTTGCTCGACCAAGCAGTGCATGCGCTCGACGACGCGCGGCGAGAAAACGATGCATACGCCCTGTACGTTCGAGGCTTGGTGGCGATGGTGCGCGGCGATTTTGACGACGCGATGACGAACTACCGTAATGCGCTCCAACGCACAGGCCCTGACTCCAAACTTCTCGTGCAAATCAGCCTCCACTTCTCCGGGCTGCTCGGCGATGCATCTCTCTACGAAGAGGAAGAGGAGGTTATCGAACGAGCGAGCGCAGTTTGCTCGGGCGATGCCGGGCTCGACATGCGCATGGAGGCGCGAAAGCGTACGTATGGGCTTTTGAACGGACGCGGTACACTTGAGCTGGCGGATATATCGCGGCTGCGCGATCTAGTAGGCCTGGCAACCGGCCGGACACAGACAGAGCTGCTGCACACGCTGGCACTCGCAATGTTTTACGGTGGCTCTTTTGAGCGGGCTCGTGAATACGCCGTCGAGCTTCTGCAACGGGTCAAAGGCGAGCGGCGCTATCGCCTTGCTCAACGTGTCGTGCAGCTCCTGGCGATCATTGCCGACGATTTGGACGAGCGCGACCGGGCGATGGAATTGACCTTACTCCAGTACGACTACGCGGAAAAAGTCGGCGACCTCCTCTCTCAGTCGCTCGCGATGCTGGAACGGTTCTATCAGGCCGTGGAGGCTGGAGAGGACGAAATAGCAGAGCTGGCGGAACGCCGAGTGCTCGATATCGGTTTTCGAGACCTTCAGGATACGACACGGAGCTACGTGCCGGCCCGCTTGATGCAAATGGGAGGTGCTGGAAAATTTGAAGAGGGCGCCGCCTGGCTGGCTGAATGGCTCGAGGCGACGCCGTTGCAAAAACGAGGGGTGCGCGAACGAGACTACTTCACGAACTCTCAGTTCGCGTTCTATTACGCTGCGGGTGGTTTGGAGCGGCACGCCCGAGAATTTCTCAATGACGGTAGGGAGGAGTCGCCCGATTTTCTGGGGGCGATGTATTCAAGCCGGCATCGGTACGAGGGATACCTGTGGTCGGCGTTAGCGTATCTTGTACTGGGCGAGCATGAACACGCGCGGAGATTGGTCGCGCTAGTTGAGCGCGACCAAGCGAACCTCCGAGATACGTCCGTGCGTCTGTGGCGAGCCGTCGACCAGTTGCGCCTATTGGCTCGTTCCAAGGCCGTTGAAGAGTATGCGGAACTAGAACGGTGCTTGGCCGATCTGCGCGCGCACCTACTTGGCGGTTATGCACGGTTGTATGAGGCGCTCGCAGCGGTCTTAGAAACCCAGGCCGGCGGGGCGACGCTCGGGTAGACGTCAATGCCTGCGACCCTCGGCGTCGATACTTGCTTCTGTCACGAAGGGCGCGCGATGAGCGCAGGGTCAGCCCACGCAAAACGTTCAAATTGCCGCTGAACGAGAATTTCGCACCGGGATAGCGCTTGAGTATGGGGCGAACGGCTGAACTCGCGGGAACGGAGTGTGCTCGCTGGCGAAGACGAGCGGCCCATGATTGAGCCCGACGAGCCCGGCGGCTACACCTTGCAGGTGTCTTTTGAGCGGACGGTACGTCGGCGGATGATCAAGCGTTTCGGTCGGGCATCAAAAGAGCGTTTGCGATGATTGAACCTCCGGTCCGTGGTGGTAACATACGGCGCTCGCCCTTCGAACCGACCGTACGGCCACGCGTCATCGAACGCTTCGAGCGCGCCGGCGAATATCCGGTTACGATCGTCGTTGCGCCCGCGGGTCTCGGAAAGTCGGTCGCCGTCCGCCAGTGTTTGAGCGAGAGCCGGCGAAGATCTCTTCGCTTCAACGTGCAGCGCGAGCACGCATCGCTGCCGGCCTTTGCGCGCGGGCTGGTGATGGCGGTAGCGCCGGAAAACGCAGGCGCAGCTGCAGTGGCATTCCGAAACACGCGCCAATCCAAAGAGCCGATCCGGGAATTCGCCCGCTGGGCAGCGCAATTTCTCAGCGAACCGGAATGTACCGTCTTTGTCGACGATCTGCAGAAGGCGCAAAAAGATCCGGAGACAGATCGGGAAATATCGAAATTTCTCGAGTATCTGCTGGAGGCGACAAGGACACGCGTCAAGTGGATCATTGCTACGCGCGATCCCCTCGAGTTGCCGCTCGCGTCATGGCTGGCGAGTGGAATGAGCGATCTTCCGATCGACGAGATCGATCTCGTATTGACCGAGGCTGAGGCGCGCGCGATCGCCGGGTCGGTCGACGCCCAACTCGACGCTCCCGACACAAACGCCATTTTCGAATTGGTAAAGGGATTACCGTTTGCATTTTCGATGGCGCTGAGCGTTTGGCGCAGCGGCGGCGACGTCTTGTCATCAGCGCATGCAACCAAAGAGCGCATCAACGAGTTTTTCAATGAGCACGTATTTTCCGATCTGGAACCAAATGTCAGTGCGTTCCTTTTGAAAACCGCGCTATTCCGCGAGCTGGACGTCAATTTGCTCGTCCTTGCCGGCGTGCCGAATGCAAGTGCAAATGTAGCCAAGGTGCGTGGGGCGACCTTCTGTCTCTCCGAGGAGAGCGAAGGCGTCTTCCGGCATCATGACCTCTTTCAAGAGTTTTTGGAAGAGCGGCTGCGGGCCAAAGGCGCTGCTGCACTCAAAGAAGCGTACGAGTCGGCTCTAACGGCGCGCAAGCTGTCGAAAGCGTACGATAAAGCTATCGATCTCGCATCCGAATTTAATGACATGCCAACGTTATTGCGGCTGCTCCGCGCACACGCAACGACGTTATTCGAGCACGGCCATGCATCGGTACTCGAGCGAGCCTTGAGCCGATGCGATCCGGCGCTCCTTCGGAGGAGTGCAGCCGCACTGTCGGCGCAGGGCTTCGTCGATGCTCTGCACGGACGTCACGCTGCCGCCGAGGATTGCCTACGCGAAGCGCTTGGCATGGCGCAAAATCAGCCGAAACTTCTCATGCAGATCGGCTATCGGCTCGCGGCCGAATTGAGCAACCGACGCCAATGGGACGAGGCACGGCAAATGATCGCAAGAATTTCAAAAATTCAATCTGGCGATCCTGAATTCGACCTTATAATGTATGGCCGAGCGTGCGTAAACAATGCCAGGAGCGGTCGCATCGAAGTTGACGTCGTAGCCATAGAGCGGTTACGCAACGGGCTAGCGCAGTACCCGGGGAAACGGGTGCAGATCGAGGTGCTATTTTCTCTAGCCGTGTTGATGCTTTATCGAGGCACGTTAGAGCAGTCGCGCGCGTACGCTATGGAAGGCCTCCAGAAGGCGCTCGAGGACGAGCAGTATTTGGCCGCAGATCGCCTCGTTAAAGTAACATCTCTCGTTGATTTCGAGCTAGGCGAATTTGCGGAATTGCTCGTTTGGTTGGACCGCCGGGCCGAGTACAGCAAGAAGTCAGGAGACATGGTCTCGTTGACGGCTGCATTGGAATGGAAGTGCGCTCTCTATGCGCAGTCAGGTGATAGCGCGGCGGCGGCCGATGCCGAGCGCCAATTACTCGCCGTAGGTATTCGTGATCCCGCCTTCGCGATGACGACGTACGTGCTGGGCAAACTCTTACTCTTTGCCGGTGCCCGGGCGTTCGAAGAAGGCCTTCGATGGCTCGAGCCCTGGCTAACGGTGGAAGGCTGGGACGATTGTG